>NZ_KK073872.1:3174866-3488464 GCF_000585335.1 Cloacibacillus evryensis DSM 19522 | reverse complement strand
GGCGGTTTTAATAAAAAAAGTCCTTTAAAAACAACTATTTAGCGTGAATGTTGTTAGACCATTACTGACTAACGTAAACAGAAATGTAAAAAAAGAGGCCGTTGATATCAGTAAAAAATCAACAGCCTCTTTTTTTGTCTTTTATGCGGCTAATGTCAGCCTGAATATCAGCGCTTCCATCTCCAAACATTGTCTCCGGCGATTTTTTTCGGCTCTCCGGTCAGCAGAGCCTCGCCGTTTTTCATCGTCATCCTGCTGAAGCTGACGGGAAAGGGTATCTTCGCGAACGGAAGCAGCGGATTGACCCTGCCTATCACCAGTTCGGTGATATTCTCCGGCTGCTTTCTGCCTTCGGCGTAGATAACGGTATCTTCGAGGTAGACCCCGTCCGCCCTCAGCCCTAATTTTCCCTCTGCCCGCAGGTCGAGTTTTATCTTTATTATCATCAGGTCGGTCTCAAATTTCCCCTCGGCGTGATAGCCCCGCGGAAAGAATTTGAAGCGCAGCTCGGAAAATCCTCCGCTGCTCTTTCCCGAGGCGAAATAATCGTTTACGTCGCGTTCGCTCAGCACGATTTCGCCGCGCGACGAGGTTATGCGGCGCGAGAGCGCCGTTCCGTCGCCGCTCAGCACGTCGTCCGGCAGCTCCGCAAGCTCGGCGTCGAGCTTCATCGATTCGATCCTGATCCCGGATATGACGGCGCCGGCGCATTCTATCCACGCCCGCTTCCCGTCGTTCGCGACGGTGACCTCTATGCGTTCCGGCGAGAGCTCTCCGCGGACGAGAGCCCCGATCGCGGCCGCGGCCGCCGCTTCGCGTTCTCCCGCGAAGGAATGCGCCGCCGGTAATACCGTCAGGGCCAGCGCGCAGAGCAGCGCCTTTTTTATCTTCATTCGGACATTGCCTCCTTAAAGCTTTGGTATAGCCATACCTAATGATTTTAAGCCAAAAAATATTTTTATGACAGAGCAAAATATAACAGTGAAAACGCGTCAACAAGAAATAAAACAGATTGCTTTCCTGGAATATTGTCATGAAAAATATAGCGAAATAATTTGTATTTTTTTTGTTTTTGATATATCATCTGATATATCTGAATTACGTTAGAAAATAATTGGTCGTTGTTGGCTTTTTATGGTATTGTATTAGGAAGGCCGTGAAGGCATTTGGGGTTTTGAAATATGAGCTTGCTTGAACTTTTCTTATTCTTTTTTAAAATAAGCGCCGTCACCTTCGGAGGCGGGATCGTCATCCTCGGCATGGTACAGCTTGAGGAAGAAAAGCGCCGTGACATCGCCCCCGAGGTCTTTGCCGATATGGTGAGCCTCGCGGCCTCGATGCCGGGCCCGATCGCCGTCTCCATCGCCTGGCTCATGGGACGTCATTACCGCGGACTTGCAGGCAGCCTCACCGCCGTCGCGGGCGCGATACTGCCGCCCTTTCTGATAATACTCATGCTCTCTCCATTTATAATAAAATATTCGGACGTGCCGGCGGTAATGGGATTCTTTCGCGGCGTCCTCGCCGGGACGAGCGCGATAATCGTCCTTGTGATAATCGATAATGTAAAAAACGCGCTGCTCGGAAAATGGTGGAACCTCGTCCCCTACCTGATGGTGATCTCCCTGATCGGGGTCTTTGACCTGCATCCGCTGCTCATCATGGTCGTGGTCATCGCCATGCAGTTCGTCCACGAAAGGGTGACGGCGAGATGACGAAGATCCTCCAGCTCATATGGGCCTTTATGCAGATCGGCATCACCGCTTTTGGCGGCGGCCTTTCCACGCTGCCGCTGATCGAATATCAGCTCGTTACGAAGAACGGCTGGATGAACGCGGCGGAGTTTAACCAGATGGTCGCCGTCTCGCAGGTCACTCCAGGCCCGATCGCGATCAACGCCGCCACCTTCGCCGGGTATCAGCAGGCCGGCTTCTGGGGATCCGTCGCCTCCACGGTCGCCCTCGTCGCCGCGCCGATCGCGGCGCTCTCCCTGATACTTCTCCTGCTCCAGCGCGTGAGCCCGGATAAGAGCAAAAACTTTAAATTGATGCTTCGCCCGGTCGTCGCCGGACTCCTTACCCTTTCCGTCGTATCGCCGTTTACTTCCACCTTGCACAACGGAGCGACGGCGGTCGCCCTTTTTGCGGCGGGGATCGGCCTTATCAAGTTCAGTAAGTTTTTTAAGGAAAATCCGGCGGCGATGTTAATAATATTCGGAATATTCGGAGGGTTTTTCCTGCGCTGACGTTGATTTTAAAAATAAATTTTAATTTATATTTTCGTAAAAGAACGGGAATAAGGCAGACTGATATATCAGTTTTTAACTGCCAGGCGGCAATTTTATTTTGAACAACGATAAAACCAGCGTAAAAACAGCGACTGTCCGTAAATTTGATGTAATTTGATAAAAGGCTGGTTATAAGCATTTTTAGCACATTGACAGAAAAATAAAGGCAAAAAATACCGGTTTTGTTAATGCCACATTGTTGCAAGTAACCAAAATTACATTTTATGATGCGTGGCGCTGACGAAGTTTTCGGTACGGCAGAGCATTGTGTAAAAAAGATTGACTAAATAAGATGTTTGTTGTAATTTATTTCTCAGCAACTGCATTTTTTTTACTAGTTTACACATTGCAAATATTACGCAGAGAAGGAGGGACGTTTTCAAGGGCTACGTTGTAATGTAAGCGCTTTTTCTTTTGCAGCAAAAAACTAAACGGAGTCTCAAAAAGGTTCGATTCTGAAGGGAGAGTTTTTCGTGAAGAAATTTGCACTTATGCTTGCAGTAATGTTCCTGTTCGCAGCGATAGCCGGCCCAGCAACTGCCGCGCCGATAGTTTTCCGCTTCGCGGGCCAGTCGCCGCCGGACCACATGGCGACGAAGACGATGGAGCAGATGGCGAAGGAGATCAAGGACGGCACGAAAGGCCGCGTTGAGGTAAAGGTATATCCGGCAAGCCAGCTGGGGAACTATTCCCTCGTTATGGAAGAGATGATCCGCGGTACCGTAGACATGGCCTGCATGTCGGTCGCTACGGATTTCGATCCGCGCCTTGAGATAATCTACACCAACGGATTCGTCACCGGCTACGAATCGGCTAAAAAAGCGCTAGTTCCGGGAGCATGGCTCCCCAATAAACTGAATGAGTTCACCTCGGCGCTCGGAGTCCACCTCATCGGCTCATACGTCGAGGGCTTCATCGGCATCGGTTCCACGAAGGCCGTTAAAGATCCTCTCAATCCCAAGGTCGACAAGGGCGTTCTTACCCGCGTTCCGAACATGGTCGTCTACACGCTCGGCGCGAAGGCGATGGGCTACCGCCCGATCACCATTCCCTATCCCGACGTCTATCAGTCAATGCAGACCGGCGTCTGCGACGCGGTCGACGGTTACCCGACGGCCGCCGCCTACACGATCCTCGGCGACGTCCTGAAGCACTGGTACGCGACAAACTACTCGATGGAATACCTTGCCTACATGGTCAGCGACAAATCATGGAAGAAGCTCACCCCCGAAGACCAGAAGGTTTTCCTCGACGTAGCCAAGAAGTACACGCTGAAGTCGATAGACAACGCGAAGGCGGAAGACGACAAGTATATGGCCCTTATGGAAAAGAAGGGCATCAAGGTCTACAGGTACACGGAAGCTCAGCTTAAGCCGATCAAAGAAGCCTGCGTCTCTACCTGGGAAGAGGTCGGCAAGGCCGGCACCGGTGTGGAGCTCATGAAGGAGTTCAAGCAGCATCTCGGTAATCTCTAGTTGTAACATCAGGCATCTAACAGCGATGCTTAACATGTTTTAACTGAAAAAGCCTGAGGGGGTTCTTCCCCCTCGGGGTTTTTCAGTTTCTGAAAGGAGTACCACAAATGTCAATTGATGAAATAAAGGTCGAACAGACGGTACCGTCCGACCTCGAAGAGGTTCAGTCAACTGTCAGGAAGCCAAAATGCTTCTTCGACAAAGTCACCGTCAGCTTCTATTCAATCATCTGTTTTGTAATGTCGATACTTCTCACGGTAATCATCAGCGCCGCCACGATAATGCGCTACATCTTTGAGATGGACCTCTACGGTTATGAAGAGTGGATCAAAATATTCGCGTTCTGGCTTTACTTTATGGGCGCCGGATATGGAGCCTTCGCCGGCACCCATGTCTCCGCCGACCTTGTTCAGTCCTATGTGAAAGATGGATTTGTCAAGAGAGCCCTCATCTTTGCGAAGACGGTGATAACGCTCGGCGTCACCCTTCTTTTCACAAAGTATGGCTGGGACTACCTTATCTTCGGATTCCTCGGCCCCTTGGGCACCGGCGTCGCGCTTCCGCGCACCGTCGCCTGGCGCATCCCCCTCTGGACGGCCTATCTGTCGATCTTCATTGGCCTTGCCTCCATGTCCTACTACTTTATGTGGGATATGATCAGAGCAGGAAAGGTACTTTTCTCCGGAGGTAAAAAGTAATGATTTATGTAGCACTTATAATACTCATTTCAGCGCTCGTCATTGGCGTCCCCGTTCCCGTAAGCTTCATGGCCTCCTGCGCCTGGCTCATCTTCTTCGGCGGACCCAATATGGAAGGCTACCAGGCGACTCAGCTGCTGCCTTACGGCTTCACGCAGATGAACTCCGTCTCGCTCATCGCGATCGCGATGTTCATCCTCGCGGGCGGCATTATGGAACGCGGGCGCATCGCGGAGAAGCTCATTGACATGGTCGATGTCTTCGTCGGCCATATCAAGGGCGGCCTGGGGATCGTCGGCACCGTCTCCTGCGCGGTTTTCGGCTCCATCTGCGGCGCCGCCTGCGCCACCCTTTCCTGCATCGGCGCGATCATGTTCCCGCGTTTCAAGCAGGGAGGCTATCCGATGGGACACGCCTGCGCGCTGATGGCCAACGCCTCGCTGCTCGGCCTGCTCATCCCGCCCAACGCCACGCTCATCATCTTCGCCTGGATCAGCGGGATTTCCGTCCTTGCCTGCTTCCTCTCGACGATCGGACCGGGAATAGTGACCACGATACTGCTCTCCGTCATCAACGTCTGGATGCTGCGCGACAACAAGCAGGTCTTCGTCACCACGAAGCGCACCGGCGCCGAGCGTTGGAAGATGTTCCGTGAACGCGGCCGTCTCGCCATCCCGGCCCTCTTTATGCCGGTCATGGTCCTCGGAGGCATCTACGGCGGCGTTATGACGACGACAGAGGCCTCCGCCCTCGCCGTCCTCTACTGCATACCGATCGGGCTTTTCGTCTATAAGGGACTGAACTGGAAGAGCCTTTACCTGATCGTGGTGGAATGCGCCATTACCACCGGCGTCATCATGGTCATGCTCTACTCTGTCTCGATGCTCTCGCGGCTCTACATCCTTGAGGACCTTCCCGGAAAGGTGCTATACCTGTTCTACTCGATCTCAACGAATAAATGGGTCATCATGTTCATGATCAATATCTTCCTCGTTCTTATGGGAATGCTGATGGACGATATCAGCGTCGTCGTCCTGACCACGCCGATCCTGCTCCCGATCATCATGGAACTTGGCATAAATCCCGTCCACTACGCGGCGGTCGTCGGCGTCAACACGGCCCTAGGATGCATCACGCCTCCCGCGGCTCCCGTCCTTTACCTCAGCGGACGCGTCGGTGGCGCCTCTATCAACGAGATAATGAAACCGGCCCTCACCTTTATGGCTCTCTGCTGGATACCGGTGCTTCTCGTTACCGCCTACATCCCGAAGCTCGTCCTCTTCCTGCCGCACTTCATCCTTGGAGTTCCCTGGTAGGAGACCCGATCAGATTCTGAACGACAGAAAAAGCTGCCGGCTAAAATTTGCCGGCGGCTTTTTTTATCGATGCCGAACGGCTATAATATCCATTATTAGAGAAAAGATAAAAGGGCGGAAATAAAAATGTTTTACAGAGATCTCTTTGCGTCATTGTGTTTTATATTTTTTGGCATAGCGCTCGCCACCCATCATCCCTATTTTTACTTCGGGGCGATGATGTGCGGCTGTCTCTCGACGACGGCGAAGAAAAAGATGTGGGAAAACCCAACTTGGTCCGACGCGATCTATGACCGGGTCGAAGGCTGGCTGGACGGTAAGGTTGAAGGGCCCAGGACAGAGTTTAAAGACGACGAGGATATAAAACCTCTACCGCCGCTGGATAAATAAAAGACCCTGCCGGGCGGAGAAAGACAGGCGAACAATCGACAGCAAGGGACCGGTCGCGAAGAGCAGCCGGTCCCTTTTAAATTGCTGTAAAAAGCTGGGCGGTGTTTAGACGGCAAATCTTTGATTTGCGTGATCGAACTTAGTCCTCGCGCCGCGTTTAAACGATCACTGTACCGGAGCCGCCTCCGCCGTTGCTTCGCCGGCTGGTTTCTGCGCCGGAGCCGGTCTTGGCGGCCTGGCGTCGGTTATTGCCTTTACCGGGCATTTCTGAGCGCAAAGGCCGCATAAGTGAGATAGCAAATCTTTGATTTGCGTGATCGAACTTAGTCCTCGCGCCGCGTTTAAACGATCACTGTAGCGGAGCCGCTTCCGCCGTTGCTTCGCCGGCTGGTTTCTGCGCCGGAGCCGGTCTTGGCGGCCTGGCGTCGGTTATCGCCTTTACCGGGCATTTCTGAGTACAAAGACCACAATTCACGCACTTCGCCGGGGCGATCACCGCGAGGCTGCCCTTCATCTCGATCGCCTCTTTCGGACAGGCTTTGACGCAGAGGGTGCAGCCGATGCAGCCGACAGAGCAGACCTTCTTAACGAAGGGGCCCTTGAGCGGATTGCCGCAGGCGACCTGTATCTTTGATTTCCTGGGAATGAGGGCGATCACGCCGCGCGGGCATTCTTCGGCGCAGGCGCCGCAGCCGACGCATCTTTCACGGTCTACGACGGCGAGTCCGTCGACGATCTTTATCGCGCCGAAGGCGCAGACCTTCTCGCAGGTGCCGAAGCCCATGCAGCCGTAAGCGCATGACGACGGCCCCCTGCCGGGGACGACGGCGGCTTCGCGGCAGTCGTGCGCGCCCTGGTAGACGCAGTCTTTGACCGTTTTGTCGAAGGAGCCCCGGCACTTTACAAAGGCGACCATCGGCTCGGCGGCCTCCGCGGAAACACCCAGTATCTCCGCGATACTGGCCGAGACTTCGGGGCTCGCCGCCACACATTTGTTGGGCTTTGCCGCGCCCGAAACGCAGGCCTCCGCGTAGCCGTCGCAGCCCGGGAAGCCGCAGCCGCCGCAGTTGGCTCCCGGCAGCAGCGCGCGGATGTCCGTCTGACGCTGGTCCACTTCGACGTGGAATTTCTGCGAGGCAAAGGCGAGCATACACCCGAAGATGACGCCCAGCCCTCCCATTACGATCGTTGGGTAGATTATTCCGTCCATTTCAAGCGCCTCCCCTATTTAATGAGCCCGGCGAAGCCCATGAAGGCTATCGACATGAGCCCGGCCGTGATGAGCGTGATCGGCAGTCCGCGCAGGCAGCGCGGCATCCCCGCGCTCGTCTCGATACGTTCGCGTATTCCGGCCATGAGGACGATCGCGAGCAGGAAGCCCGCCGATGCGCCGAATGCGTTGATGATCGATTCGATCAGCGTGTATTTCTCGTTCATGTTGATGACCGCGACGCCGAGGACGGCGCAGTTCGTCGTTATGAGCGGGAGGTAGATCCCGAGCGATTTATAAAGGCCGGGCATCACCTTTTTGAGCACTATTTCGACAAACTGCACGAGGGCGGCGATTATCAGAATGAACGCCAGCGTGTAGAGGTATTCCAGGCCGAGCGGAACGAGGATCAGCGTGTAGGCGAGCCACGTCATTATCGCGGCGAAAGTCGTTACGAATACTACGGCGATCCCCATTCCCTTCGCCGTCTCAAGTTGGCTGGATACCCCGAGGAAAGGGCAGCAGCCGAGAAAACGCGCGAGCAGGATGTTGTTTACCAGGACCGAACTGATAAAGAGAGCCAGGAGCGACATTATTTACCAGCCTCCCTTGCTGCGGTTTTGTCTTCTTCCGCCTGTTTCGCGCAGACGGAATCGGGGCTCCCGCCGCCGCAGATCCCCTTAAGCGCGCAGCCGCCGCAGGCGTCGAGCTGGTGCCAGCCGTCGAAGGCCGACAGCGCGCCGTTTTCCTTTTCTTCTTTCTTCATCTGCCGGTTACGGAAGAGCGCCATCAATATGCCGAGCGTGATGAATCCGCCGGGGGCGAGTATCGTGAGCAGCGTCGGCTGGTAGAAGGAAGAGGAGAGTATCGTGTGTCCCAGTATCGTGCCGTTGCCGATCAGCTCGCGTATCGCGCCGATCAGGACGAGCGCGCAGGTAAAACCGAGCCCCATGCCGATCCCGTCGAAGAGCGAGGCGACGACGCCGTTCTTGAAGGCGAAGGCCTCGGCGCGGGCGAGGATTATGCAGTTGACGACGATGAGAGGGATGAATATCCCCAGCGCCTTGTCGAGCGCCGGCGCGTATCCCGCGATCAGCAGCTGTACTACGGTGACGAAGCCCGCTATGACGACGATGAAGGCCGGGATGCGGATCTCATCGGGGATGAATTTGCGCAGCGCCGCGACCGCGACGTTCGACCCCATGAGAACCGCCGTCGCGGCGAGCCCCATGCCGATGGCGTTTACCACGCTCGTGGTGACGGCGATCGTGGGGCACATCCCGAGGACGAGGACGAAGGTCGGGTTCTCGGTAAGTATCCCATTTTTGATCAGTTTAAGAGGATTTGCCATTATTTGTCTCCGCCTCCCAGATTGTTTTTCCAGTATGAGACCGCCGCATTCACGCCTGTGACCACGGCGCTCGAAGATATCGTGGCGCCGGATATGGCCTGTATCTGGGCGTCATTCTCCGGCGGCGTCTTGGTGACGGCGAGCTCCTGCGCCTTTCTGTCGCGGAACTGTCCCGCGAAGGGTTCGTCGGCGGCCTTCGCGCCGAGTCCCGGCGTCTCGCTGGAGGTAAGGATCTTGATATCCTTTACCAGCCCGTCATTGGAGATGCCGACGACGAACTCGATGGGGCCGCCGTATCCCTTAGGCGTCACAGTGAAGTTGTAGCCGACGACGCTGCCGCCGTCGCTTCCCTCAAATATCTCTTTGATTATTCCCGCGTCGCCCTTGATCTCTATCGCCTTAAAATCTTTCGCTCCCGGCAGGGTGGCGGAAAGCGCCTCGTTCTTGGCCTTCTCCTGAGACCTGCGGATCGGCTCCAGCGTCACCGTATGCACGGCGCCGAGGATGAGGCCTGTGACCGCGGTTATGACAAAGAGGACTAACCCGAGTTTTACGATCTTACCCATGCTTTTTCACCTCTCCGAATATGCGTGGCTTTGTGGCGCGGTCGATGAGCGGCACCGTCAGGTTCATGATCAGTATCGAGTAGGATACGCCCTCCGGATAGCCGCCCCAGGTGCGTATCAGCGCCGTGAGGAGGCCGCAGCCGGCGGCGAAGATCATCTGCCCGCGCAGCGTGATGGGGGTGGTCGTATAGTCGGTGGCCATGAAAATGGCGCCGAGGAAGAGGCCGCCCGTCAGTATTTCGTAATATGGGGGCACCGGCCTGCCGAAGAGCGCGCATAACGCGGCCACGACAGCCACATAGATCACCGGCACATGCCACTTGATGATATCCTTATAAAGGAGTATCGCGAAGCCGATGAGCAGCGCAAGCGCCGATGTCTCACCGATACAGCCTCCGACGCTGCCGAGGAAGACGTCCCGCAGGCCCGGCAGGTTGTCCAGCGTTCCGGCCTTTATCATTGCCAGCGGCGTCGCGCCGGAGACGCCGTCGAGCGTCCAGGTGGTCATCGGCACGGGCCAGCTCGTGAGCATCATCGCGCGTCCCGCGAGCGCGGGGTTGACGATGTTGCAGCCTAAGCCGCCGAAGAACTGCTTGACGACGATGATCGCGAAGAGGCTGCCTAAGACCGCCATCCAGAAGGGAATGGTCGGCGGCAGGTTGTAGGCCAGCAGCAGCCCCGTGACCGCCGCGGAAAGGTCTCCGACCGTGACCGTCCTCTTCGTGCACCGCTCCCAGAGGTATTCAAAGGCGACGCAGGAGACGACGCAGACCGCCATCACCGCCGCGGCGCGGAGGCCGAAGAAGTAAACGCCGGCGATCCCGGCGGGGGCGAGCGCGGCCAGCACCCAGCCCATTATCGTCCTGGTGTCGAGCGGAGAGTGTATATGTGGTGAGCTTGAAACAACAAGTAGACGTTCCATTATTTTGCAGCCGCCTTTCTGCGCATCGCCATCACCGAGGCTTTGCCGTCGCGGCAGCCCTGGGTGAGCGGACGGTTCGCGGGGCACATGTAGGTGCAGCTCCCGCACTCTATGCAGTTCATGCCGCCCTCTTCCTCAAAGCGCGTGTAGAGGCGTTCGAGCACGAGCGGCTCAAGAACGTTCGGCACGAGGCCCATCGGGCAGGCCGTGACGCAGCGTCCGCAGCGAAGGCAGGGGGTGATCGGTTTCAGCATCGCCGACTTCGCGGTGAGGGCGAGGATGCCCGAGGTCCCCTTCACCACCGGCACGTCGATGGAGCGCATCGAAATACCCATCATCGGGCCGCCGGAGAGGATCTTCACAGGCTGTTCCTTGAAGCCGCCGCAGAAGTCGACCAACTCGCGCACCGAGGTGCCGAGCGGGACTTCGATATTCCTGGGATGAGCCACGGCGTCCCCGGTGACGGTGACGATCCGTTTCGTCGCCGGTATCCCCTCGGCGACGGCCATGTATATCTGGTAAATGGTGCGGACGTTGAGGATGATGCAGCCGACGTCGGCCGGAAGGGCGGTCATCACATACTCCTGCCCGGTGAGCGCCTCGATCAGCATCTTTTCCGCGCCCTGCGGATATT
Organism: Cloacibacillus evryensis DSM 19522; assembly: GCF_000585335.1. NCBI lineage: Bacteria > Thermotogati > Synergistota > Synergistia > Synergistales > Synergistaceae > Cloacibacillus > Cloacibacillus evryensis. The sequence goes on along the minus strand of NZ_KK073872.1, from coordinate 3,477,615 downwards.
TTACGGTCAGCGGCCGGACGGAGATCTTATCCGCGGAGAGCTTCGTCAGCGCTTCGTCCATCCTGGCGACCGCCGCGGGCTTGTTGTTCTCGATCGCGATCACGCCCTGGGCGTCGGGGAAGAGGCGCATTACGAGCTGAAGCCCCTTTACCACCCTTTCCGTCTCTTCCAGCATCAGGCGGTTGTCGCAGTTGAGGTAGGGCTCGCATTCGACTCCGTTGACGATGAGCCATTTTATCTTCTTGTCGGGAGGGGGGGAGAGCTTGACGGCCGTCGGGAAGGTCGCGCCGCCGAAGCCGACGATGCCGGCCTCGCGGATCCGCTTGACATATTCCTTCGGATCGGCGCTCTCATAATTTTCCATAGGCTTCCATTCGGGAGCCATTTCGTAAAGACCGTCATTTTCCACGACGACGCAGTTCTCGAGCATGCCCGGCGTCGTCATTCTCATCGTGACATCCTTTACCGTTCCGGAAACGCTTGAAAGGATCGGCGCGGAGACGAAGGCGTCGTTGTTGCCGATGCGGGAGCCGACGAGGACCTTATCTCCCTTAGCGACGACGGGCGAACAGGGCGCGCCGATATTCTGCGCCATCGGAAAGACAAGCTCTCCCTGCGGAAGATAGGGCTCGATCCCTTCGTTTACGGTCAGATCTTTGTTCTGAGGCGGATGGATGCCGCCCCAGAAGGTTGGAAGCCTCATAAAATCGTTCCTCCTTTATATGCGGTAAAAAAATTTCAGCAAAGTCATTCTCAAAGAATAACACAACAGAAATCCAAAGCAATATTTTATCATTTATGGCGAAAAACAAAAGTATTTTTTGTAAGGAAAGGTTAGGGTTTCACAAATAAAGAAAAGAAAAAATCAGAGCTGAAAGGACAAAGCTCCGATTTTTTATACGGTAAAAAGAGAAATTTTATAATTTTTCCCAAATAATACTCAATTTCGCATAAGATTTTCGCCGTGAGGGAGGGAATATGAAATATTTAGATACTTACCGGCCCGGGACGGCCGCGGGCGGCTCCCTAAAAGATCAAAACAAAGGTCCCCAACGTGATCAGCGCGCCGCCGACAAGCGCCTTTGTCGTGACCGCCTCGTGCAGAAAGATAAAGGCCATGACGATGCCGAGGACGACGCTGAACTTGTCCGCCGGAATCACCTTCGAGGCCTCGCCGATCTGCAGTGCGCGGAAGTAAAAGAGCCACGACGCTCCCGTGGCCAGCCCGGACAGAACGAGAAAGAGCCAGCTCTTGCGGCTGATGTCGCCGATCTGGCCGCCGCTCCCGGTCATAAAGACGACGAGCCAGGCCATTACCACGACCACCACGGTGCGCACCGCCGTCGCGAGATTGGAATTCACGCCTTCGATACCGATCTTCGCAAGGATAGAAGTAAGCGCCGCGAAGAACGCCGAACATAACGCATATATTGCCCACACTTTTTACCGCCTCCTGATATTAAAGGGCCCGCCCCGCGGCAGGCCCTTTACTTTTAGTTTTTCCGCACCTGGGAGCGCCTACTTTACAAACTCGCCCTTCTTCTCCCTGTTGAGCGCCGAGACGCCCTCTTTCGTCATAAGGAGCGCGAGAACGAGCAGCAGCACGCTGATCCCGGCGAGGATGTAATTCGGATGGGCGCTCGTCAGCGTTCCCTTTATCTCCACCACGAGGCCGGCCATGCTTGTAAAGAGCATGAACCAGAAGGGGATAAGCAGGAAGGTCGCCTTCTTCTTGAGGCCGCGGATGATCCACATCGCGATGCCGAGAATGGCGAGCGCCGCTACGAGCTGGTTGGAGGCGCCGAAGACCGGCCAGATGACCGCCCAGGCGGGAACGGGGTTTCCGTCGGGGCCCGTCGTTTTGACGTAGACGAGCACGAGCGCGATCACGACGGCGATGATCGTCGCCGCGTACTTGTTGACCTTGTAGTCCGTCAGCTCCTGTATCTGGTAACGCGCAAGGCGCGTCGCGGTATCGAGCGAGGTCAGCAGGAAGCCGTTGATGGCGATGGCGCCGAGGCGTGTCCCGAGGATGGGGTCGATGCCGAGGATCGTGCAGAACTGGCCGAAGCCGGCCGCGAAGGTGCCGACGGGGCCACCCTTCTGTATTCCGCCCGCGACCATCAGCGTGCCGAGCGCGATGACGGCGACAAGGCCTTCAAGGAGCATCGCCCCGTAGCCGACGGGAAGCGCGTCCGCCTCATGGGCGAGCTGCTTCGATGTCGTGCCCGAGCCGACGAGCGAATGGAAGCCGGAGATGGCGCCGCAGGCGACGATGACGAACATCATCGGCCAGAGGTTGGCCTTGCCGAGCCCGAACCATTTGATGTCTTTGGCGATCATCGGGATGCTGCCGCTGTCCATCGAGGCGCCGAAGATCATTCCCAGCGCGCCGATCGCCACCGCGAAATAGAGGAAGTAAGAGGCGAGGTAGTCGCGCGGCTGGAGCAGCAGCCATACGGGAAGCACCGAGGCGGCGAGGATGTAGACGGCGAGGAAGATGTTCCACTGATCGGCGTTGTGAGTGAAGACCGCCGCGACAAAGGGCCAGTCTCCGCCCCAGATCGTGCAGACGGCGATGATGGCGAGCATCACAAGCGTTACAAACTTAAGGTTCATGTTGAAACGATAGATGAGGAGCCCTGAAATGACCGCGAGCAGGATGTACATGCAGCTTACGAACGCGACCACCGGGTCCGTCACGAAGGTCGCCGTCGTCAGGACGAGGAAGACCGCCACGACGAGGAAGAGCGAGAGGATCGTGAATACGAGGAAAAGCATCTTCCCCTTATGGCCGATCCAACGGTCGATGACCTCGCCGACAGACTTGCCCTCGTGGCGCATCGAAGCGACGACGGCGCCGAAATCATGGGGACCGCCGAGGAATATCGAGCCGAATATGCACCAGAGGATCGTGGGCAGCCAGCCGAACATCGAAGCGGCGGTTATCGGGCCGACGATCGGACCGGCGCCGGCGATGGACGAAAAGTGGTGTCCGAGGACGACCGCGGGATGCGTGGGGCAGTAGTCCATGCCGTCGTTCATCTGCTCGGCCGGGGTGATATTTTTGTTGCTGATCCCATAAAGGTTTGCCATGAACCTCCCGTAGAATATGTAGCCGAGTATCAACAATAAAGCGGATACTGCGAACATTATGAAGAACATAAGTTCCACCTCCAAAAAGATTTTTGTTGTCTATAAAACAGCGGACGCCATTGTCCGGCTATTTTTCTCTCAATAAAAACGCAGAACAGGCTGGAGCGTTCCCGCCGCCGTGCCCGGCGTCCTTCAGCCGCGCACCCTTTTCATCGCCGCATTCACAAGGAACGCCGTGTCCTGGACGGCCTTCGGGATATCGTCTCCCGGCGTGAAAAAGTGCAGCTCCACAAAGCCGCGGAAGCCGAACATCAGGGAGCTTTTCTTCATACGATAGCCGCCGCCCCCGCGCAGAAAGAGGAAACGCTGAAGCAGCAGGTCGCTTTCGGACTTTGCCTCTTTCCTGAGCCGATCCGCGTCGCTCTCCTCATATTTCCATATAATATAGTCGTCGGCGTAATAACGGGCGACCTCGCCGAGCAGCCCTGATTTTACCATCGAAACCCTTCTGTAAAGCCCCTCCGCCGTACCGCTCCTCCAGGGTTCAAACCGCCACTCCTCCCAGATATCGGAGGCGGCGGCCAAAAACGAAAAATCCGTCATGCGACACACATCCTGACAAGGATATAAAAACACTTAGACATCGTGAATTATCATACATTAACAATTTTTGAATGGCAAACTTAAAAAATGTCAATGATTTTTTTGTTCCTTTTATAAATATTAAAAAAATTCCTCAAATACCAAATTTATAAAAAGTGATATATCAGACAGGCCTATTTAATAACAGATCAAGCCGCTCCTTTATAGAAATTTTAAATGTTACAATAATGAAACACATGATAGGTACGGAACAAAAATACAGTACGCCGGGTTTTGCCGGTATGGTTTACGGCAGCCGCAGTGAAAGCGCCGAAATTTACGCTGTCGGCGGATATACAGGCGTCTGCCCTGAAATTTGGGCGCAAAGTGTTGCAATTGAAAGGATTGTACGCTATAATCCCATTACATATCTTTGAAGAGATCCGGCTCTGATTCCCGGGTCTCTTTTGATGTGGGAATATGAATACGAGCTCCAATGGGGCATAAGTAACGTAGAACCAAATACAGGGAGGATTTTCAGTATGGCAAAAGAGAAATTCGTACGCAACAAACCGCATCTCAACATCGGTACGATCGGTCACATAGACCACGGCAAGACGACGCTGACGGCGGCGATCACCAAGACGCTGGCGCGCCACGGCGGAGCTGACTTCACGCCCTTCGACATGATCGACAAAGCGCCGGAAGAGAGAGAGCGCGGAATCACCATCAACATCTCGCACGTTGAATACGAGACGCCCACGCGCCACTACGCCCACATCGACTGCCCGGGTCACGCCGACTACATCAAGAACATGATCACCGGAGCCGCGCAGATGGACGGAGCGATCCTCGTCGTATCCGCCGCCGACGGCCCGATGCCGCAGACCCGTGAGCACGTGCTGCTTGCGCGCCAGGTCAACGTTCCTGCGCTCGTAGTATTTATGAACAAGTGCGACATGGTAGACGACCCCGAACTCCTCGACCTCGTCGAAATGGAGATCCGCGACCTCCTCAACAAATACGAGTTCCCCGGAGACGACATCCCCATCGTTCGCGGCAGCGCGCTGAAAGCGCTTGAGAGCGACGAAGACAACGACTGGACCAAGGGGATCATGGACCTGATGCAGGCGTGCGACGACTACATCCCGGCGCCTGAGCGCGAAGTGGACTTCCCCTTCCTTATGCCGATCGAAGACGTCTTCACCATCACGGGCCGCGGCACAGTCGTAACGGGCCGTGTGGAAAAAGGTATAATCCGCCCCGGCGACGAAGTAGAAATCGTAGGTATCAAAGACACGCACAAGACGGTGGCGACGAGCCTTGAAATGTTCCGCAAGATCCTGGACGACGCGGAAGCGGGAGACAACGTAGGCATCCTCCTTCGCGGCGTAGGCAAAGACGACGTGGAACGCGGTCAGGTCCTCGCGAAGCCGGGCAGCATCAAGCCGCATACGCACTTCAAAGGCGAAGTGTACGTCCTCAAGAAGGAAGAGGGAGGCCGTCACACGCCGTTCTTCAGCGGCTACAAGCCCCAGTTCTACTTCCGTACGACGGACATCACCGGCGAGATCAAACTTGCCGAGGGAGTGGAAATGGTAATGCCTGGAGACAGCAGCACATTTGAAGTCAAACTCATCGCGCCGATAGCGATGCAGGAAGGACTTCGTTTCGCAGTACGCGAAGGCGGCCGCACGGTCGGCGCCGGCGTCGTCACTGAGATCATAGCGTAAATAAGGTGTAAGCGGGGCGGCTTGAAAGCGGCCGCCCCTTTCAAATTAATATTTGTCTGGAGTGAATAGGAATGGCTGACATCATCGGTCTTCAGTGCACGGAGTGCAAACGCCGCAACTATGTTACGCTTGTTAACAAGAAAAAGGCGACCAAAAAGCTGGAGAAGAAAAAATATTGCAAGTTCTGCGACAAGCACACCTTGCACAAAGAATGCAAATAGTGTAGAATATCCTCTGCATGCAGGTCTGTAGCTCGAACTGGTTAGAGCACCGCACTCCAAATGCGGGGGTTGAGGGTTCGAATCCTTCCAGGCCTGCCATTTTTATTCTCTGAAAACGGTCAGGAAGCAACAAGGCAATTTATACTAAAGTCGATAAATGAGGAGGTCGGGGTTAATGGAGAAAGTCCTCGACTACATCCGGGAATCTAGAGCTGAGCTTAAAAAGGTAACGTGGCCCACAAAACAGCAGTTATGGTATTCTACCATCATTGTCATCGTGGTATCGGCCATCGCCTCAGCCTATCTCGGGCTGGTAGATTTGATTCTAACTGGAATATTCTCTAAGATTATCCAGTAGTTGCGTATGTTCGGATATTATTGGATGTATCTCGACTGTAATCTGGAGGTGGAGGGGACTCAGGTCCTCTTTTAAGCATGAGCGAATTATTTGGAAATACACAGGAACGCCGCTGGTACATAGTACAGACCTACTCAGGGTATGAGAATAAGGTCAAGGCAAACCTCGATCAGCGCATAGCGACCATGGGCATGGAAGATAGGATTTTCCGTGTCCTTGTTCCCGTTGAGGAAAAGGTGACCATAAAAGATGGAAAGACCAAACGCGTAAAAAGGAAGGTCTTTCCGAGCTATGTCCTTGTCGAAATGATACTTGAAGATCAGTCCTGGTATGTCGTTCGCCACACTCCCGGAGTAACGGGTTTTGTCGGTTCGGGGAACCACCCCATCCCTCTTTCGCCCAAAGAGGCTGAAGATATAATGCAGAAGCTCGGCAAAGAGGCCAAGCCGAAGGTAGAGGTGGACTTCAAAGTCGGCGACATGATACAGATGAAGACTGGACCGTTTGCCGGATGCAGCGGCCCCGTCGTCGATGTCGACGCGGACAAGGCAAAGATAAAATTCCGGATTACGGCCTTCGGCAGAGAGACAGATGTGGAGGCGGACTACAGCGACCTCGAAAAGATATAGAGGCCGCGCCGTCTTTCGCGACGATCTTCCGCATCACGCACATTGAAAACAGAATAACAGCCTCCCCCATGGCGGGAGAGGCTTTAACCTAAGGAGGAAACATCAACATGGCTAAGAAGGTAATTGGGGAGCTCAAACTTCAGCTTCCCGCAGGAAAAGCCACACCGGCACCGCCGGTCGGCCCGGCGCTCGGTCAGCGCGGAATCAACATCATGGAATTCGTCAAGGCGTTCAACGCCAAGACCGCCGATCAGGTCGGCATGATAATTCCAGTTGTCATCACGGTATATGCGGACCGCAGCTTTTCGTTCGTACTCAAGACCCCGCCCGCAAGCATCCTTATCAAGAAGGCCGCCGGCAAGGAAAAGGGTTCGGCCGTCCCCAACAAGGACAAGGTCGGCAAGCTGACGAAGAAGCAGGTGCAGGATATCGCGGCTCTTAAGATGCCCGATCTCAACGCCAACGACATCGAAGCGGCAATGAAGATGATCGAAGGCACCGCGCGTTCAATGGGTATCGAAATAGTTCGCTAATTCGATCTTTTAATCCTGAAAGACGATTTCAGGAGTGGGAGGATGTCGTCAGGACATCCGACATTACCACGAGGAGGAAAACACAATGGCAAAAAAAGGAAAACGTTACAAGGCGCTGCTCGAAAAAGTTGATCTTACAAAGCAGTACTCCCTTTCAGAGGCAGTAGCGCTCGCAAAGGAATGCGCGACCGCGAAATTTGATGAAAGCCTCGAACTCCATATTCGTCTGGGCGTTGATCCCCGTCATGCAGACCAGCAGGTACGCAGCACAATAGTCCTTCCCTTCGGAACCGGCCACACAAAGAAAGTCGCAGTGCTGGCGCTCGGTGACAAGCAGAAGGAAGCTCAGGATGCAGGCGCGGACATCGTCGGCGGCGAAGATCTGGTTGCAGAGATCCAGAACGGCAGACTTGATTTCGATGCAGTAATCGCCACACCGGATATAATGAAGTCGGCGGGACGCCTCGGTAAAGTCCTCGGACCCCGCGGCCTTATGCCGAGCGCTAAGACCAATACCGTTACATTCGATGTTGCCGATGCTATCAAAGAGATCAAAGCGGGCCGTGTCGAGTTCCGCGTTGACAAAACAGCTATCACCCATAATGCTGTAGGAAGAGCTTCGTTCCCCCTAGAGAACCTCATGGGCAACGTTAAGACGCTCCTCCGCGCAATCATCAAAGCCCGTCCCGCTGCGGTCAAGGGCACATATATAAAGGGCATCACCGTCTCCTCGACGATGGGCGTGGGCCTTCATGTAGACCCGCTCCAGGCACAGAAAGAGGTAGCGGCGGAGTAACCCCCTTACCGTTCTAAAGGCTAAAACATAAGCGGCCCGTTCATTGACTGAACGGGCCGCTTTTTATATCTTCAGCCGGTCGGATTTGAGCTATTTCACCGGGATTCGCTTTGCGGCGTTTTCAATGATGTTCTGTATATGCTTCGTTATCGAGGGAGCGTCGGTGAAGAGGTCCGCGCCGGTGTTGGCCTCCACGGCCTCGCCGTAGATGAGGCTGTTGTCCTTCGCCGAGCGCAGCTCCACCTTTACCGCGCCCCGCGTGAAGCTTTCGTTCCACGGTTCCTTGTATTCCTGATAGGGGACGCGCACGCGCTCGCGCTCCCAGCGGTTGTTGCGCCAGACCGGCTCGTCGACATATCTGTACTTCGTCACATACTCGCCGGGATGTTTGATCACGCCGACGCCGCATTTGGTGACTGTGCAGGTGAGGATCGCGTCGACCTGGTCAGCGGCGAGTACGAGCGCCTTCTCCGCCATCTGCTGCGGCGCCATCGGCTCGGCCGGCTGGCCGCTGACGAAGGCGGCCCGTTCGACGACATCCTTGGGGCTCTTCATGAGGTAGGGGAAACGCTCCTGTTTTTTCAGGGTCTGCTCCTGCCACTTCTGTTCAGCGGCCTCTTTAAGGAAAGGCTCCGACTGCGGGATCGAGACGTCGTAAGTCACAGGCAGCACGAGTACGGTCTTGATCGTCGATAGGTCATAGTTGTTGTTCCTGAATTCGGTCACATCCGGTTTTGCAAACGCCGCAGAGGCTAATGCCAGCAAAAGTACGGAGACGGCCAGAGCGATTGTTTTCTTCACAGTGAAAACCTCCCGGTTGATTAAATACGAAAATATTATAGCCGATAAAGTTCGGGGCGGCGCATTTCAAAGGCCCGAATGAAATCCCTCGCCTCGCCGGATTCGCGTGGTTCGATAGTGACGAAAGCGCCCTCACAGCCCTCGCCTCCCTCGTAAAGAATCTTGCCCCAGGGGTCGATCACCGCCGATCGTCCGCCGAAACTGTCGGAAGGCGTGGTCCCCACCCGGTTGCAGGCGGCGACGAACATCATATTTTCAATCGCCCGCGCCCGCAGCAATGTCCGCCAGTGCTCTATTCTCGGCGACGGCCATTCGGCGGAGATCAGGCAGAGCTGCGCGCCGGCAAGGGCTCCCATGCGCAGCCACTCGCAGAAGCGCAGGTCATAGCAGATCGCGCAGCTGACCTTGACGCCGCCGATCTCAAAGAGTCCCGGCGCGGATCCGGCGCGCAGATACTTTTCCTCGTTCATCATCGGCACGAGATGGGCCTTGTCATAGTGCGCGACGTATTCGCCGCGCGGATCGACGACGAGCGCGCGGTTTACCGCCCCCTCTTCCGTCGTCGCGAGCACTGAGCCGCCGGCGAACCAGACGTTGTACCGCCGCGCGAGTCCGCCTAAGAATCCCGCCGCCTGCGCCGCGTCGTGGTCCCCGTACTTCTCCGCCTCGTCGATGACATAACCGACGTCGAAGATTTCCGGCAGCACGATCACCGTCTCGACCTCGGAGGGAGTATGGTATCTTGCCATCCATTCCGTAACGGTCCGAAAATTTGCCGTTCGCTCTCCGAGCTTTACATCTATCTGCGCAATCCCTACCCTTAGCATCTCTTTAGCTCTCCTCCCGTCCTTTTTATCTTTACTCTCTGCCGATAATTATCGCATATAGCCGGCGATGATTTCCGGCACAGGTTCAAATTAGCGCGCAGGTTTCGCTGGCGTCGGCCGGGTAAAATAAAGAAATCCGATCTCAGGCGATGCCCGCGCAAAGGAATAAGCAGGGAGTGACAGCGACCGGCGCGCCACTCCCTGCTTATTCTATATAAACGCCGCTAACAGATCGATATCACCTTATAATCCCTCTCCTCGACCGCCTTTTTCAAGACGTCGTCCTCTGTTTCGGCCTTCAGCGTCACCACGGCGGTACCGGCGGTGTGGTCCACCTTCGCCGCCTCCACCTGAGGCAGCGACTCCAGCGCTTTCTTCACCGCGGCCTCGCAGTGGCCGCACATCATTCCTTCGATCTTCATTGTCTTTTCCATCGTCGTTCGCTCCTTTGTGTTTTTATTTTTATAGTCCGTCCTGATCTTTTTATCCCTGCCGGCGTCGTACATTTTGAAGAAATTGAGGCGCAGGGCGTTTGTGACGACGCAGAAGCTCGAGAGGCTCATCGCCGCCGCGCCGAACATCGGATTCAGCTTCCAGCCGAACAGGGAGATGAAAACTCCCGCCGCGAGCGGGATGCCGACGATGTTGTAGATGAAGGCCCAGAAGAGGTTTTCGTGGATATTCCGCAATGTGGCGCGGCTCAGGCGGATCGCCGCCGGCACGTCGGCTAAGCGGCTCTTCATGAGGACGATGTCCGCCGCGTCTATCGCGACGTCGGTTCCCGCGCCGATGGCGATGCCGATGTCGGCGCGCGTCAGCGCGGGGGCGTCGTTGATGCCGTCTCCCACCATGGCGACCGTGCCCTTCTCCTTCAAACGACGTATCGCGTTTTCCTTGCCGTCCGGCAGTACGCCGGCTATCACCTCGTCGACGCCGGCCTCTCTGCCGACGGCCCGCGCGGTGCGTTCGTTGTCGCCCGTGAGCATCACCACGCGGATGCCCATGTTTTTCAGCTCGCCGATCGCCTTCGCGCTGTCCTCTTTGATGGCGTCGGCAACGGCGATGATGCCGGCGACCGCTCCGTCCATGCTGAAGAAGAGCGGTGTCTTGCCCTCCTCCGCGAGCCTCTCTGAGCGTATCTTCATCTCTTCGGGGACCTCTGACCGGCCGCTGATGAATTTATAACTGCCGCCCCTTAATTCGCGGCCCTGCCGGAGAGCGGTCAGGCCGTTGCCCGGAAGCGCCTGGAACCCTTCGACCTCTTCCGGCTGCATCCCCCGCTCCTTCGCTCGCCGTAAAACAGCCCTCGCCAGCGGGTGCTCGCTCTTTTGCTCCAGAGCGCAGGCGAGGCGCAGCAGCTCGTCTTCGCCTGTCCCCGGCGCGGGAACGATATCCGTCACCCTCGGTTCGCCGGAGGTGATGGTGCCGGTCTTGTCAAGCGCCGCAATCTGTACCTTGCCCGCCGCTTCGAGGGAGAGGGCGTTTTTGAACAGGATCCCGTTTTTCGCGCCCATGCCGCTGCCGACCATGATCGCCACCGGCGTCGCGAGCCCCAGCGCGCAGGGGCAGCTTATTACGAGGACGGAGATGCCGCGCGCTAGGGCGAAGCCGAGAGATTCGCCCGCGAGCAGCCAGACGGCGGTCGTCGCGATGGAGATAAGGATGACGACCGGCACGAAGACGCCGGATACCCTGTCCGCGATTTTGGCGATCGGAGCCTTGGTGGCCGCCGCGTCGCTTACCATCCGGATTATCTGCGACAGCGTCGTATCTTCGCCGACCCTCGTCGCCTCGCAGCGAATGAAGCCCGACTGGTTCAGCGTCGCCGCGGAGACCTGGTCGCCTGCGCTCTTATCCGCGGGAATGCTTTCCCCCGTAAGCGCGGATTCATTGACGGCGCTGTTACCCTCGAGCACGACGCCGTCGACGGGGATGTTCTCGCCGGGACGCACGACGAAGATATCGCCCTTTCTGACCTCCTCGATGGGAACCGTCTTCTCCTCGCCGTTGTTCACGACGACCGCTCTTTTAGGGGCCAGCTTCATCAGCCCCTTGAGCGCGTCGGTCGTCCGCCCCTTGGAGCGGGCCTCGAGCATTTTGCCTACGGTGATCAGCGCGAGGATCATCGCCGCGGATTCAAAATAAAACTCATGCATATAGGCCGCGACTCCCGCGGCGTCGCCTAAAAGCTGCCTCTGCGTCATCGCGAAGAGCGCGAAGGTGCTGTATACGAAAGCCGCCGCCGAGCCGAGCGCCACAAGCGTGTCCATATTAGGCGCGCGGCGCAGGAGGCTTTGGAAGCCGCTGATAAAAAATTTCTGATTTATGACCATCACGGCGACGGCCAGCAGCAGCTGTATCAGCCCCATGGCAATGTGATTGCCGGCAAAGAAGGCCGGCAGCGGCCAGTTCCACATCATATGCCCCATGGAGAAATACATGAGAACGGCGAGGAAGGCCAAAGAGGCGGCCAGACGCCGTTTCAGTACCGGCGTCTCCCGGTCCCGCAGCGCGTCGGCCGCGCCGTCCGCGGGCGCGCCGCTATTTTTCGCGCCCTTGGGGGCCGCGCCGTATCCGGCGTTTCGGACGGCGGCGACGATCTCCGCGTCGGAGGCCGTGCCCTCCACCCCCAGAGAGTTGGTCAGCAGGCTCACGGAGCAGGAGGTCACCCCCGGCGCCTTCGCCACCGCCTTTTCCACGCGGGCGGCGCAGGCCGCGCAGCTCATCCCCGTTACCGTATATTGTTTCATCTGTGCGCCTCCTTTATTTCATCAACTTCTGCAGGGCGGCGACCAGCTCGTCGATGACCTCGTCCTTGCCGGCCCGGATATCCCTCGCCACGCAATTGCGGATGTGGCTGGCCAGCAGATCTTTATTGAAAGCGTTGACCGCCGCCGTCACCGCCGCGGACTGTGTCAAGATGTCCGTACAATAAACGCTTTTTTCTACCATGCCGCGGATGCCGCGGATCTGCCCCTCGATGCGGTTGAGGCGATGGATCAGTTTTTTGCGCTCCTCTTCGGTGCGCTCGGTCATTTTCTCATGGCAGCCGCAAATTTCTTCTTCTTTCATCATCCGTTCCCCTTTTTAAAAATACCCCTACCGGGTATTTATGTTATATACCCCTATTGGGTATATGTCAAGAGCTTTTGCAATCAACAATGAATAACACGGCATAACAGGGCAGGCGCATAAACAGGCCAACGGAGAGTGATTTGGCGTTTATAAACGATTACGGGGAAAGATAAATAGCGGTTTAGCGCCCTTCCGTCGCTCCGGCCTCCGAGCCGGAGCCTAGAGTCGTTGGTTTTTGTTTTACAATCGATGTTGGAACAAACCTGAAGCCACTGGATGCCGGGTCAAGCCCGGCATGACAGGATAAATCCCAGTTTACCATTTGCCTGACCTTTCTTGATGCGTTTCGCCCTGATAAAAACGATGAGACCTTTTGACAAAATAGTACACAAGAGATATAATCCACTAGCTATGACTCAAGACAGCAGGCGCACTTGTGCTTAATTTCCTGCCGAGGTCTCGCGAAGGATAATTCTGTATATATGACAGTTATTATGGCTTCCGGACTTGCTTGGGTTCGGAGGCCATTTTTATGGCGGCTCTATGAGGCCCTAAAGACGGCATTCCGAATAACAACTCAATCATCAGGAGGTGAAATCGAAAATGCCGACACAAGCAAAACGTGAAAATATCGACATGCTGGCAGAGGCTCTCAAAAGGAGCGACGCCGTATTCATCACCGAATACCGCGGACTGACAGTAAAGAAGATAAGCGCGGTGCGTAAACTCATCCGTCAGGCCGGCGGTGAGATGAAGGTCTGCAAAAACACCCTCATGCGCATAGCCCTCAAGGAATGCGACATGGTCCAGGCTTCCGAGATCGACTTCGGTCCCAACGGCTACGTCCTCTCCTACGGCGACGCGGCGGCGGTCGCCAAGGCGATACGCGACTTCTCCAAGGAGAAGGGCAACGAGGCTCTCGTCATCAAAGGCGCGATCCTCGGCGGACAGCAGCTCCTCAGCAAGGAACAGGTCTTCGCTCTCGCGGACCTTCCCTCAAAAGAGACGCTCATCGCCCAGGTCGTGGGTACCATCGCGGCTCCGCTTCGCGGACTCGTTACCGTGCTCTCCGGCCCCCAGAGGAATTTTGTCACCGTCCTCGAAAGGATCAAGGAGCAGAAAGAATCAGCAGCATAGCACCACCGGCGGCAGAGGCCGCCTAGCAGCGTAAAAAATTTAAACTACGAAAAATTTTAGGAGGAAACAACAATGACACGTGAAGAACTTATCCAGGCTATCAGCGAAATGTCAGTACTCGAGCTTTCAGAGCTCGTTAAGGAACTCGAAGAGAAGTTCGGCGTCTCCGCCGCCGCTCCCGCGATGATGATGCCCATGGGCGGCATGCCCGCCGCCGGCGCCGCCGCCCCCGCAGAGGAAGAGAAGACCGAGTTTGACGTAGTCCTCCTCGAGCATGGCGCAAACAAGATCGGCGTCATCAAGGTCGTCCGCGAGATCACCGGCCTTGGACTCAAGGAAGCCAAGGAAATGGTAGACGGCGCCCCCAAGACAGTCAAGGAAGCCGCCGCGAAGGAAGAGGCCGAAGAGATGAAGAAGAAGCTCGAAGAGGCCGGCGCGAAGGTCGAACTGAAGTAAGACCTTTTAAACCAGAACAAAACGAAGCGCACCCTTTGCGGGGTGCGCTTTTTCTTTCTTTCCTGTCCGCCACGCCTGGATTTCGTTCAGGCCCTGGGCGACGCCGGGGTTTTCGCCATGATGATCGCCGCGGTGAGCAGCAGCGCCGCGGCGAAGAGGACCGCCCGGAGGTGGAATAATTTGGACGCCAACGCGCCGGCGCCGGCGCCCGCCGTAAAGAGGGCGATCACGAGAAAATAACGGCCGCTGTTCTCCAGCGCCGCGCGGTCGCGGTTTTTGTGATAATTATAAAGGTGCTCGGTGGCGCTGCGCAGATTCCCCGTACACATCGTCGTGGCGAAGGGGTTGCCCTTGACCTTTCTGAAGCTCTCCACCTGCAGCGAGCAGACGAAGGAGATGAGGGCGTTCACAGCGGTATTGCAGGACTGCGGCATAAAGGCGGCCGCTACGAGCACGGCAAACTCGATCAGGACGACGATCTGCCGCCAGTGCAGGGCGGTATTTTCGCGAAAGCGGCTCTTTATCATCTCCGCGATGATGATACCGACGAAAAAGGCGAAGACCGGCACCAGGTAATCCTTTGCCCCAATGAAATTTCCCTCGAACAGATTTATCCCGAAGAGGACGATGTTGCCGGTCTGCGCGTTTGCGAATACCCGCCCCCGCGTCACAAACGTGTAGGCGTCGAGAAAGCCCCCGGCGAGCGCGAGCAGCAGCGCCACCCGCATCGAATCGGACATCTGCCTTATCTTTTCCGCCATCGCCCCTGCCCCCTCTTTTGAATAATGTCTTTGTATAAGGATATCATACTTCAAGTACGTATATGGAGAAGCCGTATCAATACGTTTCTCCCGCCGGAAGAATTTATATATTAACGAATGGCCGTATCTTCTATTTATCCGCTTCAGGAAGAAATTCACCCGCTGAACTTTTTAACTGAAACTTTGTATATCAATAATAATGCAGATCGAACCTTGAAAAACTAATATTTCCAGGCCAGAAATAAGCGGCAGGGGCCCCTTTCTGCTATGATTTTATCGACAAAAACAAAGCCGCAGGAGATACTCATGCCACGAACAGGATAACATACGAAAATATAGAAAAAATGAACTTATCTCGGCCATCATTGAAAAAGAGGGATAAGTTTATTTTTTCTCTTCCACAAACAATGCAAGTTTGCCTTGGTTTATATTTCTGACGCTATTTTAGATTGGCCTGATATTGGATTTTCACAGTTAGAGCTGTATTATTGATGTGCGAAGTTTCAGTCCGTGAATTATTATTAATATGAGGTTGTTTGCGATGAAGATAATCGATGCGCACGTACACATATATCCCGAATTTCTCAAAAAAGAGCGCGACAGGATCGCCGCGCGCGAACCGTGGTTTGAGCTGCTGACCTCGTCGAAGGTGCAGAAATGGGGCACGGCGGAGGAGCTTGTCGCGGCGATGGACGAGGCCGGGATCACGCAGTCGCGCGCCACGACCTTCGCCTTTCGCGACCAGGGGCTCTGCCGCGAGATGAACGACTATGTGCTGGAGGCGGCGAAACGCTTTCCGGGGCGCATCGTTCCGCTTGCCGTCGTCTCGCCGCTTCGCCCAGGAGCGGCCGGGGAGGCCGAGCGCGCCTTTGACGCCGGAGCCGCCGGGCTGGGCGAGCTTTTTCCCGACGGCCAAGGCTTCGACCTGCAGGACGCGGCGGCGCTGCGCGGAATATGCGGCGTCTGCCTCGAGCGCGGCAAGCCTCTTATGATACACACGGCGGAGCAGGCGGGGCACCAGTATGCGGGCAAGGGCGCGTACGGCGCGCGCGAAGCGGCCGCTTTCTGCCGGAATTTTCCGATGGTGAAGGTGACGTTCGCGCACTTCGGCGGCGGCCTCTGGGCCTTCGAGGCGATGCCGGAGATGCGGCTGCTGCTTGCGAACGCGAGCTATGACACGGCGGCGTGGCCGTGGCTCTATGAGCCGCAGATAATAGACGCGATCTTCGCAGCCGGAGCCGGCGATAAGATAATGTTCGGCTCGGACTGGCCGATCCTGAAATTTCCGCGTTATGAGAAGCTTATAGGCGAAACCAGGCTTTCGGAGGGAGATAAAGAAAAGCTGCTCGGCGGGAATGCGGCGCGTATATTCGGCGGCGGCCGTGAGCCCGCTATGCCGACTGCTTGAACCAGCTTTCCAGCACCGCGCGCTTCTTCCTTAAAAGCAGCCACAGCGACAGCCCCGCCGCTATGCCGCAGAAGGGCCAGCCGGCCCAGCCGCCGAACGCCTGCATGACGACGCCCGCGTAAAAGTTCCCGAACGTTGTGGAGCCGACCGTTATAAGCGCATAGACGCTCATGACGCGGCCGCGGTATTTCTCGGGCGCGTAGAGCTGGAAGATCGAGTTTCCGCTGTTCAGGAACATGAGGTTCAGTATCCCGAGTAGCGTTACCATTACGAGCACAAGGCCGTAGCTGCGGCAGAGGCCCATCGCGATAAGAATGATCGTTTCGCCGGCCGCGGCGGCGGGAAGGAACCACTTTCTGACGCCGTATCTTGCGAGGCCGGCCATAACGACCGCACCGATAAGCGAGCCGAGCCCGACCGCGGAAAGGAGCCTCGTATAGGCCCCTGCGCCCATTCCGAGCACGGTACGGGCGAAGACCGGGATGATGACGTCGCTGTTCATCGCGAAGGTGCATAAAACCGCCAGAAAAATAACGTTTATGACGAGCGTCTCGCTGCCGCGGATGTAATCGAGCCCCTCTTTCACATCCGCAACGACGTTCTGCGTCCGGGGGAAGGAGGGCTTTTCAACGGTCTTGATCCGGGTAAGGCTGAAAATGACGGCGAGAAAGCTGACCGCGTTTATAAAAAAGCAGACGGAGGCTCCGCCAAGCTCCATGACTATTCCCGCGGCGGCCGGCCCGATTATGCGCGCCAGGTTCACTATCGTCGAGTTCAGCGACACGGCGTTCATTATGTCTTCCTTGCCGACGAGGTCCATGAAAAACGACAGGCGCGCCGGCATGTCGACGGTCGTCGTGAGCCCCAGCGCCGTGCAGAGCAACAGCAGCAGCCAGTACTGTTCGCAGTGAAAAAACGTAAGCAGCGCGAGAGCGAGCGCCTGTAGCATCAGCAGGGACTGTGTTACGATGAGCAGCCTGCGCTTTGAAAAACGGTCGACGATCGCGCCGGAAAAGAGAGTGAACAGTAATATCGGAAGATACTGCGCCACGCCGACAAGCCCCACTTTGAACGGAGAGTTCGTGATCGTGTAGACGAGCCATACGAGCGCCGTGCGCTGCATCCAGGTGCCCATCAGCGAGACGCACTGTCCGATCCAGAATATCCGGAAATCCCGGTGTTTTAGTGAGGCAAAGACCGTCCCCGACATGGAGGCCGCTTTCTCTGTGAGAAACATTGATTCCACCAGCCCGCTTTTTGCTTTGATGTTCTTGCTTTATGGTGGTTATTATAGAACTTTTTCTCTGTTTCAAGGTCAAAAAAAGTTCCGCCGGCCTTAACGGCCGGCGGAGCTTTCCGGTCCCGCTCTTTTATCCTTTCGGATAGAAGCCGCTCGGGGCTTCGCTGAGGTTTATCATGATGTTTTTCATCTGGGTGTAGTGTTCGAGGATCACCTTGTGTGTCTCGCGTCCGATCCCGCTCGCCTTATAGCCGCCGAAGGGCGCGCCCGCGGGGATCGAATTGTAGGTGTTGACCCACATGCGTCCCGTCTCGATGCCGCGGCAGACCCTTATCGCGCGGTTGATGTCGCGCGTCCAGACCGCTCCGCCGAGGCCGTAGGCGTTGTCGTTGGCCATCGCGACGACCTCTTCCTCCGTCTTGAATTTTATGACGCAGGCGACGGGGCCGAAGATCTCCTCCTGCGCCACTTTCATGTCGTTTGTCACATCGACGAGCAGGGTCGGCGCATAGAAGGCGCCGTGCGCAAATTCACCCTCGGCGAGCGGGTGTCCGCCGCAGGCGACACGCGCGCCCTCCGCGACGCCCATGTCGACGCACTGCTGGATCTTCTTGACCTGGTTTTTGTCTATCTGGCTGCCCATCTGGCTCTTCGGCTCCCACGGCATACCGACTTTGATTTTGTTGAAGGCTTTGACGGCGTCTTTTACGAATTTGTCGTAGATGTCCTCATGTACGAATACGCGCGAGCCGGCGCAGCAGACCTGCCCCTGGTTGAAGAGGATGCCGAGCTGCAGGCCGTCCATCGCCATATCCCATTTGCAGTCGGGGAAGTAGATGTTCGCCGATTTGCCGCCCAGTTCGAGCGTCGAGGGGATCAGGCGGTGCGCCGCCGCCTTGGCGACGTCTCCGCCGACGTCGGTCGAGCCGGTGAAGGCCAGTTTCCTGAATCCCTCATGCTCCAGCATGAACTGTCCGGCTTTTGAGCCTTTGCCGGTGACGACGTTGAAGACGCCCGGCGGCAGGATGCCGCTGATGAGGCGCGCGAGTTCAAGCACGGAAAGCGGCGTCAGGCTCGATGGCTTGAATACCGTGCAGCAGCCGGCGGCGAGCACCGGCGCGAGCTTCCAGGCCGCCATGAGGAAGGGGAAGTTCCACGGCACGATCTGTCCGACGACGCCGATCGGTTCGCGGAGGATTATCGACATGGTATTTTCGTCGAGCATGGCCGCGCTGCCCTCTTCGGTGCGCACCGCTCCCGCGAAATAGCGGAAGTGGTCTGCGGAGAAGGGGATGTCGATGGCCATCGTCTCACGGATCGGTTTGCCGTTGTTCAGCGATTCCACCATCGCGAGGTGTTCTTTGTTGGCGTCGATCACGTCGGCGATCTTGAGCAGGATGTCGGCTCTCTTTGCCGGGTCGACATTTTTCCAGCTCTTCCAGGCTTCCCACGCCGTGGTCACGGCAAGGTCGACATCCTCCCGCGTAGCCTCGGCGCACTCGGCCAGTACCTTTCCATTGGCCGGACAGTGGGCCTTGAAGTATTTGCCGTCGCTTGCCGGCCGCCATTCTCCGTTGATAAACAATCCATACTGCTTTTGCAGTTCCGGTTCTTTGTTAAGCATTAGGAATGCCCCCCTTATTTTTTCGGTTTCCGGATCAAACAGCAAAGCGCCCCTTTTTACAGGGCGTAATATATTATTTTCTGAATATTCATTTTAACACTACTCTTATTATTGATTTAGGTATTAATGCTCATTTAATATGAACTTTAATAACTAAAAGGCAATAAAAACGGCCCCCCGGCCAAAAGGGCTGGGGAGCCTGCGGGTGGGTCGGCACTAGGCCGAAAGTGAAAGGAGGTCCCGGTAATTTGGGTAAGGCATGTTTTCACCGGAAAGGAAGATCTCTATCGAATCTGCCGTCTTCCTGATCTCTTTCATGAGGGGGACGGCGGAATTCACAATTTCATCGGCGTGTTCGCGCGGCGTCATCGCGGCCATCTTCTCACGAAGCGCCGCGAGTTCGCGCGTTTTTTCAATCAGCGATATCTTGGCTTCGGCGAGCTTGACGATGAGGCTCTTCCATCTGTCGGAGCCAGGGAGGCCGAAGCCGTCCGCGATGGCGAAGGAATCCCGTTCAAGGAGGAGCTGTTTTGAGATCGCGGGAAGTATTCCCTCCCATACCATATCGCGAAGCACGGACATCTCTATCTCGATGTTTTTTACGAAGCTCTCCATTTTGATCGTATGGAAGGCTTCCATCTCTTTTTTGTGGAAGACGCCGAGCTCTTCCAGCATCTGCAGCGTCGAGGGTTCCATAAAGAGGTCGATGCCCTCGGGGATGGTGTGGGCTTTGACGAGGCCGCGGCGTTCCGCCTCGGCGTGCCAGCCGCCGGTGTATGCGTCGCCCTCGAAGCGGATATCCCTGTTCATCTCTGAGGCTTTGCGGATCGTCTTTATCGCCGCTTCGACGGGGTCCTCGCCGCCGTTTATGCGTTCCTCGAACAGCGAGAGGAACTCTTCCAGGCCGGCGGCCCAGACGGAGAGCAGCGCCATGACCGGCACCGCCATCGCCTGAGAAGCGCCGGGCGCGCGGAATTCAAATTTGTTGCCCGTGAAGGCGAGCGGGCTCGTGCGGTTGCGGTCGCTGTCAAAGGCCACGATGTCCGGCAGCTTCGGCAACCCGAGGTCGAGCGTGCCCTTTGCCGGCCTCACGCCCTCGTCTACGCCCTCGTCTATCGCGCGCAGCATTCCCGCGACGGCTTCGCCGAGGTATACGCTGACGATGTAGGGCGGGGCCTCGTGGCCGCCGAGGCGGTACATGTTGCCCGGCGTCGAGATCGAGGCCTGCAGGAGGCCGAAATGCTTCGCCGCGCCGAGGATGAAGGCGGAGAGGAACGAGAGGAAGATGACGTTCTTCCTGTGGTTTGTCGAGGGTTTCAGCAGGTTGCGCCCCTCGCTGTCCTCCAGCGAAAAGTTGATGTGCTTGCCGCTGCCGTTCATCTCCTGGAAGGGTTTCTCGTGAAAGAGGAGGCGCAGTTCGTGCTGGCGCGCCATTTTGCGCATCGTTTCCATGATGAGCTGGTTCTGGTCGCAGGCAAGGTTCGCCTCGGTGAACTGTGGAGCGAACTCGAACTGACAGCGCGCGTTTTCGTTATGACGGGTGGCGAGGTCGACGCCGAGGCGCGCCAGGTCGCGCTGCACGTCCTCCATATATGAGAGTACGCGCGTCGGTATCGCGCCGAAATAGTGGTCCTCCATCTTCTGGTCGCGCGGCGGCGGCGATCCGACGAGCGTGCGGCCGCAGAAGCGGATGTCGGGGCGTTTTTGCGCGCGCGGGCGGTCGAGAAGGAAGAACTCCTGCTCGCCGCCGACGGTGGCGTGTACGTAACGCACGCCGCGGTTGCCGAAGAGCTTGAGCATCTTCATGGCGCGGCTCTCGACGGCCTGCATCGAACGCAGCAGGAAGGTCTTGAGGTCGAGCGGCGAACCGTCGTAGGCGATGAATATGGATGGTATACAGAGAGTGCCGCCTTTGCGGGAGCGGATGATGAAGGCGGGGCTCGTCGGATCCCAGGCGGAGTAGCCGCGCGCCTCAAAGGTGCTGCGGGTGCCGCCGGAGGGGAAAGAGGAGGCGTCGGGTTCGCTCTGCATGAGGTCCTTGCCGCGGAAGGAGTTCAGCGGGTTGCCGTTTTCGTCGGCGGTGAGGAAGGCGGTATGTTTCTCCGCCGTCAGCTCGGTGAGCGGGTGGAACCAGTGCGCCCAGTGGTCGGCGCCTTTGCTGACCGCCCAGTCCTTCATCGCGAGCGCCACCGTGTCGGCGATGCCGGAGTCGAGCTTCTGCCGGCCCTCCATCGCCCCCGCGAGGTTTTCAAAGACGTCCTGCGGCAGGCGCTGTTTCATCTCTTTCCGGTCAAAGACAAGCGAGCCATATATATCTTTCATTTTCTGGTACTCTTTTGCTTCTGCCATTATATAAAACCCTTTCCAATGGGGGATCAAACACATTAGTATCTTTATACAACGACTTAAACATAAAATCAAGAGCATTTCGATGCTTAATAACAGTTTTCTTGTGCGGAAGAGTAAAAAAACGGTTTGATTTGTCCTCGGAATAAGGTTTCTCTCCAAAGCGCGCGCGAACATTTGACGATTCTCCGGGAGGCTGGCAGGCGGGCGTCCGCCGCTATTTTCTTTGAGGGCCGTTCCAACTATAATATACAAATTGCATTTAAAGTGGAGGAATTCATCTTAAGATGATCGAGATAAAGGATTTGAAGGTAAATTTCGGCGAACAGGAGGTACTGCGCGGCATAGACTGGTTCATCACGCCGAAAAGCCGTATCGGCCTCGTCGGCGACAACGGCGCCGGCAAGACGACGCTGCTGCGCGTGCTGGCGGGGAGCGCCGATTACGAGGGTACCATTACGATGCCGAAGGGACACAGCGTCGGCTATCTTCCGCAAGACCTTGTGGAGATCGGGGAGCTCCCTCTCGCAGAATACCTGAAAGGGCGGGCCGGACTCACGGAGATATCACAAAGGCTCGCCGAATGTGAACAGAGGATGTCGGCGCTGGCCGAAGACGATCCGTCGGTGAAGGGGCTGCTTTCCGAGCATGAGCGGCTGCAGAGGCTTTTTGAATCGAAGGGCGGCTTCGGCTTTGACGTCGAGGCCAAGCAGGTGCTCAAGGGGCTCGGTTTCGCGCCGGAGCGCGACGCCGCGCGGCTGACCTCCGAATTCTCCGGAGGATGGAAGATGCGCATCGCCCTTGCCGCGCTGCTTCTTTCGCATTCGGACATCATGCTGCTCGACGAGCCGACGAACCACCTTGACACCGAGAGCATGGAATGGCTCGAATCATGGCTGCGCGACTACCGCGGCACGATCATCGCCGTCTCGCATGACCGGCGTTTTCTCGACAATATGGTAACATCGGTGGCGGAACTCGCGAACGGCCGGATAAATCTTTATTCCTGCGGTTATGAAAAGTTTCTCACGG
The DNA here is from genome assembly GCF_000585335.1 of Cloacibacillus evryensis DSM 19522. NCBI lineage: Bacteria > Thermotogati > Synergistota > Synergistia > Synergistales > Synergistaceae > Cloacibacillus > Cloacibacillus evryensis. Next base: position 3,454,960 of record NZ_KK073872.1, on the reverse strand, counting down.
AGCGCGAGGAACGCCGCGCGCGGCTGGAGGCCGAGTGGGAGCAGCAGCGTGAGAAGATCGACGAGATACAGCGCTTCGTCGAACGCTTCCGCTATAAGGCGACAAAGGCGCGCCAGGTGCAGAGCCGCATCAAACAGTTGGAAAAGATGGAGATAACGGAGCTTGAGGGCCCCTCGAAGAGCGTGAGCTTTCATTTCCCGGAGAGCCCGCGCAGCGGCCGCGAGGTGATAAAGGCCGCGGGGCTCGCGAAGCGCTACGGAGAGCATACAGTCTTTCAGGACGTGGATCTCGTCATCGAGCGCGGCGAGCGCGTCGCCCTCGTCGGCGTCAACGGCGCGGGTAAATCGACGCTGATGCGCCTGCTGAATCAGAGCGAAGAACCAACCGCCGGCACGGCGGAGCTCGGCCTCAACGTCAAGAAGGCCTATTTCTCGCAGGAGAGCGCCCAGAACCTTGACTACAGCCGCACCATCTGGCAGGAGGTCAACAATACCGGCTCAAAGCTGCTGGAGGGGGCGAAGCGCAATCTGCTCGGAGCCTTCCTCTTTTCGGGGGACGAGATACACAAACCCGTCTCCGTCCTCTCGGGCGGCGAGAAATCGCGCCTCGGCCTGCTGAAGATGCTGCTCTCCGAGTCAAATCTGCTGATCCTAGACGAGCCGACGAACCACCTCGACTACGGTACGAAAGAGCTTTTTCAGAAGGCGCTGCTCCAGTACGGCGGCACCATTTTGATCGTCTCCCACGACCGCGCCTTTCTCGACGACCTGGTGAACCGCGTCGTCGAGATACGCGACGGAAAGCTCTATGATTATCCCGGCAACTACTCGTGGTTCATCGAAAAAAGAAGCGGTCGCGAGGCCGCACCCATCGCCGTGACTGCTGTCGACCCCGCGGAGAAACTTGCCGCCGAACTGCGCGCGGGGGCCGCCGAGGCCCGCCAGGAGGCGAGAACGAAAGAGCAGCGGCGCGCCGAGGCTGAGGAGCGCAACCGCCTCTACCGCGCGAAGAAGGACTTTGTGGAGCGCCTCGAGATATGCGAAAGGGAGATATCCTTCGCCGAGAGGCGCAAAGATGAGATAAACGGCCTCCTCTGCTCGCCGGAGGTGCTCTCCGACTCCCAGCGCATCCAGGGCCTGATGATCGAGCTTAAAGAAAAAGAAGAGGCGCTGAAAAGGCTCTACGAAGAGTGGGAAGAGCTCAGTATTAAGATAGAAGAGATAAAATAGAGGAAGCGGAGAGGGGCGACAGAGATGATATATGACTCAGTGGACCGTTTTATCACCGAATTGCCGAAGTACATGCCGTGCGCGGGGCAGCTTGTAAAATTTCTCTCGTCTGCCGGTGAAAAAAGCTTTGAGGAGCTCCGGGAGATGGATTTCGCGCCGCTGGACCTGCGCTTTGGGGAATACGAGACTAAGCCGCGCGCGGAGGTCCCCTTCGAGGCGCACAGGAGATACTGGGACCTTCAGCTCGTCGTTGAGGGAGAGGAACTTCTCGGTTACGCGCCGCTCGCGGAGCTTAGGGAGACGACGCCGTACGACGAAAAAGAGGACATCGCCTTTTACGGCGGCGAGGGACAGGAGCTGAAGCTCGCGCGCGGAACGGCCGTGCTTCTCGCGCCGTGGGACGGCCACCGCCCGGGGGTGAAGGCGGGAGAGAGGCCGTGCCGGATAAAAAAGATCGTCGTCAAGCTGCCCTGGTGAAGAACGGGGCGGCGGAGATGTAGATGGATCTGAAAAAATGCAAAATACTGCTTGACGCGATAGATTACCGCAACCTCTCAAAGGTGGCCAAGGACTATGGCTACACGCCGTCGGGCATCTGGCATATGATCGATACGATAGAGAACGAACTTGGCTTTCCGCTCTTCATCAGAAACAGCGGCGGCGTCGTTCCCACGGACAACTGCCTGCGCCTGGCCCCCTATCTGCGCGACCTCCTTAAATGCAACGAACGGCTTGCCCAGCGGATGGCCGAAATAAGGGGGATAAAGAGCGGCAGCATCACGATCGGCAGCTATCCCAGCGTTTCGATACAATGGCTGCCGCATGTCATCAAAGCTTTCCGCGCCGATTATCCCGGTGTGACGATACAGATACGCGAAGGCATCCGGCAGGAGTTGCAAAGCTGGCTCGACGAAATGAGCGTAGAGATGTGCTTCTACACCTGGCGCCCCAAGATGAAGTGCCACTGGATACCGCTGCGGGACGACCCGATAATGGCCGTCCTGCCGCCCGACCACCCGTTGGCCGGCGCCGCCTCGTATCCGCTTTCGCGCTGCGCCGGGGAAAAATTCATCATGCCGGCGCTCGGGCGCGACGAAGACGTGACCGCCGTCCTTGAGGAGGCCGGCATCTCCCCCAGCATCGCCTTCTCCACCATTGAAAACTTCGCCGCGATATCAATGATAGAATGCGGCCTCGGCATGAGTATAATGAACGAACTGATAACCAAAGGACGCCTCAACAAAGCCGCGATCCTGCCGCTCGATCCGCCGCGCCATATCAGCTTCGGCATCGCGCTCCCCTCTCTTGAAAAGGCCTCCCCCGCGGCGCTCGAATTCGTCTCCTACGCGAAACGCATGATCCCCGATATGTAAAATGACCGTCTCCCTGACCGCATAGCGCGCGGCTGTGAAAGTTTCTCACAGCCGCTGTTAATTATTGTCGCTTTATGAAAACGGAGATAGATAATATCATGGTATGACAATAAACGGAAAAAGGAGGCATTTACCCTCATGATAGACAATATGATGCTCATTACCCTCTTCGACTCCCTCTATCCCTGCTGGACAAGAGAAATGCTCGTCAAAGAGGGCGTGGACATGGCCGCGCTGGAAAGGCTCGTTGAAGAGGGGCTGATAGTGCCGGAGGACGGCGTCTATTCGCTCAGCGAAACGGGCGTCGCCGAATTCAGGCGTATCGCGCTGGAAAACTTTATCGAAGAAAAACCGGGAGAAGCTCCCGCCGACCGCGTCCGTTCGGCAAGGGCGGGCGGCTTCCTGAAACTTCTCAACGCCGCCCACCTTCAGCGCTGGGGCATAAAACAATACTATACCTCGCCGGCGCTGGAAATATTTCCGAAGGCTCGTGACGAAGAGCTGTTCGCCGTTAATAAGGACGAACTGGCCTGGCCCTACATGAATGGCGAGGCGGAGCTGGAGATGGAGGAAAAATTTCCCCTCATCGGACTTCGCGGGCGCGGCGCGGGAATGGCGGCGGACGCGGAAAAGGCCGGCGCCTGGCTGGCGGAAAAAGCCGGACTGACGGAGATTTTTACCCCTGACATCCTCTACGTCTGCCGCTACGACTATCTCCAATATGAGAACTTCAAAGGCCATCCTAACGATCCTCTGCGGCTGATAAATACCGACCGCTTCCTGTTCGTCTTTGACAGCGGCCGCGAAGAGGACGAGCTGCGCGAGATCGGCAGGTTCCGGCGGTGGGTCATGTTTCAGCGCCGCGTCATGCTGCCCGGGTTTTTTGATATAGACACGCAGGAACAGGACAGCATCTGCCAGCTGCTGCTCGTCTCCGATAGCGAGGCGCGGGCAAAAGAGAGCGCCGCGAGACTTGCGCGCTTCGGAGCGCAGATCGCGTCGGGAGTTCAGCCCCTCGATATCTGGACGCTCTCGGAGGAGGCGCTGGCGGCGGTGCGCGACAAACGCGAAATAATATGGGAGCTCATCCCCGACATCGGCCATTCGGTCAGCCGCACGACGGCGTGCGCAAGCTGCCGCTGCTGAAAGGAATGCGGAGACAGAGCATGAAGATATCAAAGAGCACTTTGAAAGGGACCCTGTGCGTGATCGGGGCGGGAATGTGCTGGGGCACGACGGGAACGATACAGGCCTTCGCGCCGGAGGGCGCCTCCTCGCTGTCCATCGGCGCGGCGCGCGTCGCCGTTGCGGGCATCATCCTTTTTATATACATGCTGATAAAAAAACGGGGCGGGCTCCTCCGCGGCGAATGGAGCGTGAAGGGCGTGCTGCTTGCCGCGGCGGGACTTGCCGCCTATCAGCTTACCTTCTTCTCCGCCGTGCGCTTGACCGGAGTCGCCGTCGGTACAATGGTGGCGATCGGCAGCGCCCCGCCCGTCGCGGGGATCTTCGGACGGGTCCTCTTCGGGGAACGCTTGCCTTGGCGCTGGTATGCCGCCACCGTACTCGCGGTCGCGGGATGCGTTATGCTCGTGCTGGGGGGCAACCGCGGCGCCCTCTCAGTATCCGCCCTCGGCGTATTTCTCGCCTTCGGCGCGGCCCTCTCCTACGCGCTCGAAGGAGTCGGACTCCGCCTCATAAAGAGAGACCCATACGACGTAATCGCCGTCGTCAGCGCCGTCAGCGGCCTCATGGCGCTGCCGTGGCTCCTTGCGGGGGACATCGGCTGGATGCTCGAACCGCGCGGAGCCGCCTGCATGGGATTGCTCACCTTTCTCAGCACCATCATCCCATATACATTATTTACGATCGGCATTCAAAACATCGCGCTTGGGACCGTCTACACACTCTCGCTCTCCGAACCCCTCACCGCCTGGTTCCTGTCGGCCGTGCTGCTGGGGGAACGTCTCTCATGGATCGGTTCGCTTGGCGTAGGTATACTTTTTTGCGGCATTTTGCTGCTCGCCTGCAATAAAAATCAAGGCTGATACTCGATGAATCTTTACTAAACAGATATTTTGCTTCTAATATAAGCCTTTTTTGAAAAGCCGTGCCCTCATGTAACATTAGAAAGCACGGTATTTGTCGTTTTGAGCTTGACTTATTGACTCTTGCCGTTATCATATTTCATGCGTTAAGAGTGCCCGCGGACAGCACAATTCAGAAAATTTAAAATGTAGATTTTCTGAAAGGGGTTTTCTGCGTTTCCAAACTCGCAAGGAGGTCAATATGCGAAAAATAATGAAAAAGCGGCATCTCCACTTGTCGCAAATCGCAGTGATGCTCCTGCTCCTCGTTTCGGTAATAATGCACCCGGCGGCCGGAATGAGCAGTACGGAATCATCACCGAAAACACATAGCACCCTCTCGGACGGCACCGTAATCACAACAGTCAGTGAAACCGCTCTAACAGAGAATGTCGTAATGACGGAGAGCAAAACCTCCGTTATCTATACCGCACAGACCGAGACTGGCAAAAGCCCGAAAGAGATCACGCAGGATAAAGATCCGGCTCCGTTCGACAGATCCATCTATGCCGCGCTGAAACACCAGGGACTTACCGAACAGCATATAGGAGTCTGGCAGGACGAGCACCCGCTAAGCACGCTCAACAAACTGGGCACGCTCGCGCCCGCGAAACAGAAAAAAGTTGCGAACGTAGCAGCCTTCATAAGAAAGGTAAACCCCCAAATCCCGGCAAAAACCGCTTGGAGAGAGGCCTGCGCGCTGGTATTCTACAGCGTCAAATACAACGTCCCCTCGGACCTCGTCGTCAGCATCGCAAAGGCCGAGAGCCGCTTCAACCCGTCGGCGCAGAGCAAGGCGGGAGCGCTGGGCGTCATGCAGGTCATGTGGAAGGTGCATAACGGAATGCTCCGCGCGAAGGGCATCGCCCCGACCCGCGACCACATGTTCGATCCCGAGCGCGGCGTGGAAGCCGGAGTCCTCATACTCTCGCGCTACATGAGCGCTTACGGGACCGTACAGAATGCCCTCAACCGCTACTACGGCGGCATCGCGCACAACTACCTCAAAAAAGTGAACAACAACATGGCGATGCTCCAGCGCCATACGGACAAGAGCGGCTACTAGCCGCGAACGACAGATCGCTCTAACGCAGCGGGGAAGGTACGCCTTCCCCGCATTTTTTGTCTTTCGACAGAAATTAAAAGAATTGCGGTTTCAAAAAAAATCCAGTCAGAAAATCCGGAATGACAGAGAAAAGAAAGAATGGAGGCGAAGACACGAGTCCGTGTGTCCTTGCGAAAAAAGCCGTCGCGGGGGTTGACGAAAAGGGCCGGGCATAATATACTTGCTCCCGTTGCGCCCGCGACGGGCAGCTTTTTTTAACCCCGGCGGCGCGGCAGGCACCATGACAAAAAGAATAACGAGAAAGCAAAAGCAACATACATCGTAACCCGGTTCAGACGCGGAGACGCGGAAAGAATTGGAGAAGGTGTGTGGTCCTTGAGGCGGCACCGGAAGCGAGATCGCAAAAGCGCGAAAACGCGGGAGCCGCTGAAAAAGAGAATTCCGGGCCGGCGCGAGCCGGTCAAGAAAAAAGTCAGCGAAAGCGACACGTCAGGAATCAAACGGAGAGTTTGATCCTGGCTCAGGACGAACGCTGGCGGCGTGCCTAACACATGCAAGTCGAACGAAGACCATAGAGGAGCTTGCTTTAATATGGTTTTAGTGGCGGACGGGTGAGTAACGCGTGAGGACTTGTCGAGTACAGGGGGACAACAGGTGGAAACGTCTGCTAATACCCCATAAGCCTTCGGGTAAAAGGAGCGATCCGGTACACGAGAGACTCGCGTTCTATCAGCTAGTAGGTGGGGTAACGGCCCACCCAGGCCAAGACGGATAGCCGGACTGAGAGGTCGATCGGCCACACTGGAACTGAGACACGGTCCAGACTCCTACGGGAGGCAGCAGTGGGGAATATTGGGCAATGGGGGAAACCCTGACCCAGCGACGCCGCGTGAGTGAAGAAATCCCTCGGGATGTAAAACTCTGTTGTGTGGGAAGATAATGACGGTACCACACGAGGAAGCCCCGGCAAACTACGTGCCAGCAGCCGCGGTAATACGTAGGGGGCGAGCGTTGTTCGGAATTACTGGGCGTAAAGCGCACGCAGGCGGACCTGTAAGTCTGTCGTCAAAGGCGGAGGCTCAACCTTCGTTCTACGATAGATAACTGCGGGTCTAGAGTATGTGAGAGGGAAGTGGAATTCCCGGTGTAGCGGTGAAATGCGTAGATATCCGGGAGGAACACCAGTGGCGAAGGCGGCTTCCTGGCACACAACTGACGCTCATGTGCGAAAGCCAGGGCAGCGAACGGGTATTAGACTACCCCGGTAGTCCTGGACCGTAAACGATGGATACGTGGGTGTGGGTGAAGCAGTTCATCCGTGCCGTAGTTAACGCGTTAAGTATCCCGCCTGGGGACTACGGTCGCAAGACTGAAACTCAAAGGAATTGACGGGGGCCCGCACAAGCGGTGGAGCACGTGGTTTAATTCGATGCAAACCGAAGAACCTTACCTGGGTTTGACATACTACCGGTACTGACCTGAAAGGGAAGGGACCCCAGCTTGCTGGGGAAGTAGAACAGGTGCTGCATGGCTGTCGTCAGCTCGTGTCGTGAGATGTTGGGTTAAGTCCCGCAACGAGCGCAACCCCTATAGCCAGTTGCTAACAAGTGAAGTTGAGCACTCTGGCGAGACTGCCGCCGACAAGGCGGAGGAAGGTGGGGATGACGTCAAGTCATCATGGCCTTTATGCCCAGGGCGACACACGTGCTACAATGGACGGCACAAAAGGCAGCTTACTAGCGATAGTTGGCGAATCCTTGAAAGCCGTTCCCAGTTCGGATTGCAGTCTGAAACCCGACTGCATGAAGCCGGAATCGCTAGTAATCGCAGATCAGCCAAGCTGCGGTGAATACGTTCCCGGGCCTTGTACACACCGCCCGTCACACCACCCGAGTTGGGGGCACCCGAAGCCGCAGGCTTAACCCGTAAGGGAAAGAAGCGTCTAAGGTGCGCCGAGTAAGGGGGGTGAAGTCGTAACAAGGTAGCCGTACCGGAAGGTGCGGCTGGATCACCTCCTTTCTAAGGAGCAGTCGCTTAAAAGCGACAGCTAAAACAACAAAGTGCCCTTTTGAGACGACTCGACAGGACCCAATGACCTTTTGCTTTCTCATTCTTTTTGTTCAAAAGAACCATGACAAAAAGACCTTCAAAACCGCAAGGACAATACAAGGTCAATAAAGGATTTATGAGGTTAAGGTACAACATAGCACGAGGGGAATGCCTTGGCGCTGAATGCCGAAGAAAGACGCAGCAAGCTGCGAAAAGCCGCGGGGAGGAGCAAGCATCCCGTGATCCGCGGATCTCTGAATGGGGCAACCTTCACAGAGTAACCTGTGAGCCTATCCAATAGGCGGCAACCCGGGGAAGTGAAACATCTCAGTACCCGGAGGAAAAGAAATCGTAAGAGATACCCCAAGTAGTGGTGAGCGAAAGGGGCACAGCCCAAACCATATACATGCCAAGCCTGCAGGCGTTGTGTAAATGGGGTAGAGGGACCTGTCGCGGAGTCCTGCAGAACTCCGAAAGAGTTACAAAGCCGTTTTATAACCGAATCGAGTTGGAAAATCGAGCCACAGAGAGTGAAAGCCTCGTAAGTGAAATAAAAAGGCCTCTTAGACAGACACCCAAGTAATACGGAGCACGTGAAATTCCGTACGAATCCGGGCCGACCACGGTCCAAGGCTAAACACATTCAGCGACCGATAGAGAAACAGTACCGAGAGGGAAAGGTGAAAAGCACCCCTGGCGGGGAGTGAAACAGACCTGAAACCTCGTGCTAACAAGCAGAGGGAGCATCTTCGGATGTGACCTCGTGCCTCTTGGAAAATGAGCCGTCGAGTTATAGTACGTGGCAAAGTTAAAAACTACAAGGTTTGCAGCTGCAGCGAAAGCGAGTCTGAACAGGGCGCAAGTCGCGTGCTATAGACCCGAAGCCATACGATCTATCCATGTCCAGATTGAAGACCGGGTAACACCGGTTGGAGGATCGAACCACAGCCTGTTGAAAAAGGCCTGGATGAGGTGTGGATAGGAGTGAAAAGCTAATCGAGTATGGTGATAGCTGGTTCTCCCCGAAATGCATTGAGGTGCAGCCTCAATCGACAGACTGCAGGGGGTAAAGCACTGAATAGGTAAGGGGGCAGCACTGCCTGCCGAGCTTAATCAAACTCAGAATACCTGCAGATCAAGATTGGGAGTGAGACTGCGAGTGCGAAGATCCGTAGTCGAAAGGGAAACAGCCCAGCCCGACAGCTAAGGTCCCAAAGCCCATGCTAAGTGTTACAAGGATGTGGGGATGCCCAGACAGCCAGGAGGTTGGCTCAGAAGCAGCCACCCTTGAAAGAGTGCGTAACAGCTCACTGGTCGAGCGTCCCTGCGCCAAAAATGTGGGGGGCTAAGCATGGCGCCGAAGCTTCGGATTCAATGGAGATATCTATTGACTGGTAGGGGAGCGTTCTTTATAGGACGAAGCAGTGCTGTAAGGCACTGTGGACAATAAAGAAGTGAGAATGACGGCATGAGTAGCGAAAAGTGTGCGAAAAACACACTCACCGAAAACCCAAGGATTCCTGGGGAAGGTTCATCCACCCAGGGTTAGGCGGGACCTAAGGCGAGGCCGAAAGGCGTAGTCGATGGACAGCGGGTAGACAATCCCGCCCTTCGGTAGCTCGTTTGACAGAAGTGGTGACGCAGAAAGCTATGCACGCCGGGTGATGGAAATCCCGGTACAAAGTCGTAGGCTGAAAAAAGAGGCAAATCCCTTTTTTCTAAAGGCCGAGAACTGACGTGGAAGAATCTGATTCGAGAAGGTGCAAATGCTCGGCTGCCGAGAAAAGCCACTATGGAGAACTATCGAACCCGTACTCAAAACCGACACAGGTGGGTTGGCTTAGAAGGCTAAGGTGAACGGGATAACCATTGTTAAGGAACTCTGCAAGTTGACTCCGTAACTTCGGGAGAAGGAGTGGCTGGAGATGTCAATACTATACGTAATAAGCATCTTTGGTTCGCAGAAACCAGGCTCAGGCGACTGTTTAACTAAAACACAGGACTCTGCTCAAGGCGCAAGCCGAAGTATAGGGTCTGACACCTGCCCGGTGCTGGAAGGTTAAAGGGAGAAGTTAGACGCAAGTCGAAGCCTTGAACTGAAGCCCCAGTAAACGGCGGCCGTAACTATAACGGTCCTAAGGTAGCGAAATTCCTTGTCGGGTAAGTTCCGACCTGCACGAAAGGTGTAACGATCTGAGCGCTGTCTCGACAGTGGACCCGGTGAAATTGTGGTACTGGTAAAGACGCCAGTTACCCGCAGTAGGACGGAAAGACCCCGTGGAGCTTTACTGTAACTTGATATTGAATTTCGGTATAGTATGTATAGGATAGGTGGGAGTCAGTGAAATAAGGACGTCAGTCTTTATGGAGACACCGTTGGAATACCACCCTTATTGTGCTGGGATTCTAACCGCAAGCATTGAAGCATGATGCGGGACATTGTCAGGCGGGCAGTTTGACTGGGGCGGTCGCCTCCCAAAGAGTAACGGAGGCGCGCGAAGGTCACCTCAGTGTGAATGGAAAACACACAAAGAGCGTAAGGGTATAAGGTGGCTTAACTGTGAGACTGACAGGTCGATCAGAAACGAAAGTTGGTCCTAGTGATCCGGTGGTCCTGAGTGGAAAGGCCATCGCTCATCGGATAAAAGCTACCCCGGGGATAACAGGCTGATGCCGCCCGAGAGTTCCTATCGACGGCGGCGTTTGGCACCTCGATGTCGGCTCATCGCATCCTGGGGCTGAAGCAGGTCCCAAGGGTTGGTCTGTTCGCCCATTAAAGCGGTACGTGAGCTGGGTTCAGAACGTCGTGAGACAGTTCGGTCCCTATCCACTGTGGGCGCAAGGTATTTGAGAGGAACTGTCCCTAGTACGAGAGGACCGGGATGGACGGACCGCTAGTGAACCAGTTATTCCGCCAGGAGTAAAAGCTGGGTAGCCATGTTCGGATCGGATAACCGCTGAAGGCATCTAAGCGGGAAGCCGGCCTCAAGATGAGATACCTCATTGCATAAGCAAGTAAGGTGTCCGGCAGACGACCGGTTAGATAGGTTGGGAGTGTAAGAGGGTAACGCCCTTTGAGCTGACCAATACTAATACACCGAGGCCTTAACCTCATAAATCCTTTATAGACCTGATTTTGACAGAACTTTGCCCCAGAAGCCGCAAAGCGCTGGTCGGGCTCGCGTCGACGCACTGGAGTGCGTCTTAACTCGCCCTCCCTACGCGCTTCACGTCTTCTGGAACAAAACTCTGCCAAAATCACAAAAGTTAGAGGGTCTACAGTCCAAAGCGTGTGATATAATATCTCGCGTGGAAAATGACAAAGCAGATAGACGCGCAAGCGTTTATTCATAAAGTTTCCGGTGATTATGGAGAGAGGGTCCCACCCAGTTCCATGCCGAACCTGGCAGTTAAGCCTCTCATCGCCGATGGTACTACGGAGGGTATCCGTGGGAGAGTAGGTCGTTGCCGGAATTAATTGAGAAAAGAGAGTTGAGACTTTTAGTCTTGGCTCTCTTTTTTTGTCTTCTCGCGCAGGAAGGTTGACGGCCGCGGCGGAGCTGTTGGCTCTCTGCCGCGGCCTCTGTCTGTGTTTTGGAAAGGCGCGCTAGGAAAGTTATTTAAAAACCACCCTCGGAAAAACCCGAGGGCAGCTTTCAGGAGTGGTGTAAAAGGCCCTGCGGCGGGCCGCGGATTGGCGGTTACGTAAAATAAAGAGGCATCTTTTTCGCTCCCAATGGCCGTCAGGAGCAGAAACAGATACCTCTTTGTATCTAATTAATATTTACATTTTACTTCAATCTATCTTAAAAATAAATGTTTTAACATCTATTTCCTTGATGTGCGATATAATACTCCCGTATTAAGCAGATGTCAAGCATTTGTTTTATGCTTAATTTTGATGTAAATATACATAAAACGGCATATATGGTTTTGTATGTAATATGCAAAAAATGATCTTACTGTCTATTGATCTTTTATTCATTTATTGACAATTAGAAAATTAGTGTGTAATATTCTTTGCACGTTATAAAATGTCCGGACAACGGCGTCCATGGATGAACGGCGCAAGCCGTCATTCGTGGATATTTTTTTATGATGAGCGAGCGTGGAGGAAGCCCCGCGGCGGCAGACGATAAGCAGAGAGGGATGTTGATGTGATGGATGGCGAAAAGGTTTTGAGCTTTGTTGAGGAAAACGATATCAAGTTTGTGAGGCTTTTTTTCTGTGATATTTTTGGGAGGCCGAAGAGTATCGCGGTGATGTCGGACCAGCTGCCCAGGGTCTTTGAAAGCGGCTTTGGCTTTGACGCCTCGGCGATAGACGGCTTCATGAATATCGCGGAGACGGACCTGCTCCTCCATCCATGCCCCGAGACCTTCTGCGTCCTGCCATGGCGGCCCGCGATGGGCGGTGTCGCCCGGATGTTCTGCGATATCCGCCACGCCGGCGGAGCGCCGTTTGAGGGCGACGGTCGTTTTCTTCTGAGAAGCGCCGTGGAACGGGCGGCTCTGGCAGGGTATAGCTTTAAATTCCGTTCAAAATGCGAATTTTATCTGTTCGAGCTTGACGAAAAGGGCGAATATACGACGAAGCCCCACGACGGCGCCGGTTATCTCGATATCCCGCCGCTCGATAAGGGTGAGAATCTTCGGCGCGAAATATGTCTGACGCTCGAAGAGCTTGGCGACTGCCCGGAGAGTTGTCATCATGAAAAGGGGCCGGGACAGAATCAGATCGATTGCCGCCTGCGCGACGCCGTCGAAAGCGCGGATGATTTCGTCTCGTTTAAATCGGTGGTGCGTACGATCGCGGCGCGCGACGGCCTCTTCGCCTCTTTCATGCCGAAGCCCCTCGACGATGAGAGCGGCAGCGGCCTTCATTTTGATATTTCGATATTTAAGAACGGCTCCGAGAGGGCGCTGGGTATGGGGACGGAGGTAGAGGGCGCGATCGCGGGTATTCTTGAGCATATCGAGGAGATGACCCTCTTTTTTAACACGACGACGAATTCTTATCTGCGCCTGGGCTCGTTTGAAGCCCCGAGGTACGTGAGCTGGGTCGGCGCGAACCGCGCGCAGCTGCTGTTGGCGAAAACCGCGCGCGACGGCTCGTCGCGCCTGGTGCTGCGCTCCCCCGATCCTTTATGCAACCCCTACATCGCCTATGCGTTGATAATCGAGGCGGCGATGGAAGGTATTCTGTCGCGGAGCCGCCCCGGAGCCCCGGCCGATCTCGACCTTTCCAAGGCTCCGGCCGAGCTTCTGCACCAGTATAAAAGTTTGCCGGACAATCTCGGCGCCGCCGTGGAGCTTGCGGAGGGGAGCCAGTTTCTTAAAAAGCATCTCGCCCTGCCGGTGCTTGAAAAGGTGGCGCAGTGTAAGAGGGCTGAATGGGAGGCCTGCTGGAAGGCGAAGGATCGCCGTCAATTCGAGATGGCATCCTACTTTGACTCCCTTTAGGGAACCACTGATTAGATGCACCATCCGCGTCACAGGCAGCCCCCGACCGTGGCTCCAACGTATGCAAATACGCCTGATGGAACTACCAGCCGACTCGCACAAATCAGAAAATCGCTGATTTGGCTCTCTGGCCGTCCGCCCCGCTCAGGGACTGCCTGTTTAGCGGCTGGCACATCGGATGGACAAGCCAGCCGATTCGCACGAAATCAAAGATTTCGGCTCTCTGGCCGTAATCAGCGGACGATACGTCAGGTTTTATATGCTAAAGCGAATTAATCTGTGTTTCCTTAGGGAGGAGCGTGAGGGAGAATGGGCAGCAGGTTTTTGGTCGTTTCGGCTCTGAAGGAGAATATCAGGGCCCTGCGTTCAATAGAGGGCTGCGCGCTGGCCGGATGTGTTACGGAGGCCTTTTCCGGCGCGCAGGCACGCCGCCTGATGGGAGAGCGCCTTTTCGTCAACGTTGTGATAGATACGCCGCTTCCGGATGAGGCGGGGGCGGAACTTGCGCTCTACGCCGCCTCCAAATGCAGCGGCGGCGTCGTTCTCTTCGCGAAGAAGGCACTGGCGGCCGAGCTTGAGGCCGGAAGCGCCGGACGCGGCATCATCGTCATCCCAAAGCCAATAGACAGAGAGGCGCTTAGGCTGTCGCTGCAGGCCCTTGAGATAATGCGCGGGAAAATTTCGCTGGTCGAGGAGGAAAACAGGAGGCTGCGTACGCGCCTTGACGAGGAAAAGCTGGTCTGCCGCGCAAAGTGTCTGCTGATAAAGAGGTACGACATCGGCGAGGCGGGCGCGCATCGGTATATTGAGAAGCGGGCGATGGACAGCCGCCGCTCGAAACGGGACGTCGCCGATGAAATAATCGCGCGGGAGATTCTTTCCGGCGAGTAGTGCGGCGCCGGCCGCGTCAAGATGCCGTTGACACTCTTCCCCGCACCGGAGAGGCTCCCCTGGTTTGCGGACACGGAGGGCTTTCATTTGTCTGCCATGCATTCCCTCCGTTGTTATTTGACGGCGCGGCGTGTACAATTACCTGATTGATGTTTTTTCATAAAAAGAAAACATAGAGGTGTTGCTGATGGGAGAGACGCAGAGGGCTTCGGGGGGCCGCAGCGTTACGGGAGGTTTTTCCGCCGGCGCGAGAAAATCGCTACCGATCATAATCGGTATGGTGCCGAGCGCGATGGCCTTCGGCATACTTGCGAAGACCGCTGGACTTACCGCCGGCGAGAGCCTTTTCATGTCGGCGGTGGTCTTTGCGGGAGCCAGCCAGTTCGCCGCGCTGAATATGCTGATGATCGGGGTCTCCGTCGCCGACATCCTTATTACGACGGCTCTGCTCAATGCGCGCCACATCATGATGGGCTCCTCCATTTCGCAGCGTATGGAGCGCGGGATGAACCCGTTTGAAAAATGCGCCCTCTTTTTCTTCCTCACGGATGAAAGTTTCAGCCTCGCCTCGCTGCAGGATGCGGAGATCGTTACCCCTGGTTTCCTCTGGGGCGTGCAGCTGCCGATATTCCTGACGTGGAACATTCTTACGGTCTGCGGCTATATCGGGACCTCTTTCCTGCCGCGGGATCTGCAGTCGAGCATGGGCGTCGCGATATACGCGCTGTTTCTGGCTATCATCATCCCGGCGGCGCGCCGGAGCCGCGCGGCGCTCATTGTCACGCTGTCGGCGATGGCGCTGTCGGCGCTTTTCAAATGGCTGCCGGTCCTCGCGCAGATGAACCGCGGCGTGGCGATAGTAATTTCAGCCGGCGCCGCCGCCGTGATCGGCGCCCTGCTCTTTCCGGCGGGCAGAGAGGCGCGGGGATAATGTCCAAGATCGTCTTTCTTTCAATACTGATGATGTGTGTCACCGCGCCGTCGCGCATACTGCCGCCCTTTCTCCTCACCGGCCGCAGGCTGCCGCCCTTTGTTTCCTCGGTGCTCAACTATATCCCCTTTGCCGTCATCGGCTCCCTGGTATTTCCCGATATCCTTTGGGCGACGGGAGATTTCAAGAGTTCCGCCGCCGCCACCGTCGTCGCCTTCCTCACCGGCTGGTTCAGCGGCAACATCCTCGTGGTGCTGCCCGCCTCGATCGCGGCGGCTTTTCTCGCGACGCGGCTTTTCTAGGCGCGTGTCTGCCGCGGCGCGCCATGTCAGCGTATAGCCGGCCGTGGCCGCGCCGCCGCCTTATGTTTTTTACCCTAAAGCTCCGCGATCAGTTCGTCAAGGTGCTCTTCTTTAGTCGCCCAGCTTGTGCAGAAGCGCACGGCGGTGTGCGCCGCGTCGGTCGGCTGCCAGAGCGAAAAAGCGAATTTCACTTTGAGCCGCTCAATAAGACTGTTGGGCAGGATCGGGAACTGCTGGTTCGTCATTGAGTCGACGAGGAAAGGATATCCCTTCGCCGTACAGGCCGCGCGGAGCGTCATCGCAAGTTCCGTCGCGTGCCGCGATATCTCGAAGTAAAGCCCGTCCTCAAATAGCGCCTCGAACTGTATACCCAGAAGACGCCCCTTCGCGAGCATCGCGCCGCGCTGCTTCATTATATAGCGGAAGTCACGCTTCAACGCCGCATCGGTGATGACGACCGCCTCCCCGAAGAGCGCGCCGACCTTCGTGCCGCCGATATAAAAGACGTCGCAGAGGGCGGCGATGTCGGCCAAGGTATAATCACAGAGCTCGCAGGCGAGCCCGTAGCCGAGCCGCGCGCCGTCCATGAAGAGCGGCAGGCCGCATTTACGGCAGACCTTGGAGATCTCCTCCAGCTCGGCGAGGGTATAGATCGTGCCGATCTCACTTGGGTTAGAAATGTAGACCATCGCCGGCTGGGCGATATGTTCGTGGGTCGGATCGCGCCAGTGGCTGTCGCAGACGCCGCGCACCTCTCCGGCCGTGATCTTGCCGTTCTCGCCCGGCACGGTGATGACCTTATGTCCCGTCGCCTCGATCGCTCCTGTTTCATGTACGTTGATGTGTCCGCTTTCGGCGGCGATCACGCCCTGGTGCGGACGCAGCGCGGCGGCGATGACCGTCAGGTTCGCCTGTGTGCCGCCGACGAGAAAATGCACGTCGGCGTCCGGCATGCGGCAGAGCTCTCTTATATAGCCCCGCGCCGCCTCGCAGTGCGGGTCCTCGCCATAGCCGGCCGTCTGCTCCATATTTGTGGCGGCCAGCCGCTCCAATATCCGGGGGGTGCGCCCCCTCGCCATAGTCGCATTCAAAACGAATCATTTTCTACTCTCCTGATAAAACGGCGCCTCCAAAGCGCCGGTCGTTACAGCTTCTTTTTCTGATTATAACGCCGAGGGCGTAAAAACGGCGTCCATTCCGCGGTTTGAGATCAGCAAAACGTTACCGCCGCTAAAAGTTATAGGGAGTTCTCTCTCTCCTGCTCGCAATAGGCGCGGCGACGCTCAAAATACTGCTTTACCGTTCCCGGCCTGACGGATAACAGTGTCTCCCAATACTCTTCCCTTCCCTGAACTTTCCAATGCACGTCGCGCGTATAACGGCCAAACTCGGATGGCGTGCCGTTTTTCAGTATTTCGACCTGACGGCGGTGCTCCTGCCAGAATACTTTTTCCCATTTCAACAGCGGCAGCAGGGCGCGCTGCGGAAAATCATAAATCCGCTCGCGCATCTTCACAAGCTGTTCAACGAGGCCGCGGTTTGGGCACTGTTCGAAGACGACCAGGTGGAACTCCATATTCAGATCCTGGACGATAGGCTCGTTGTCGCGGAAGCATTTTTCCGCCTTCGCGATCAGCTCGGTGAGCTTTGGTATGCACCGCTCCCGCGCGTTGTAAAAGGCAAGCTCATAGGCCATGCCCTCAAGCGCGGCTCCCACCTCCTGGGCTTCCATGACCTCGTCTATGGAAAGCTCGCGCACGACGACGCCCTTGCAGGGAATGATCCTCACGAGCCCCTCCGACTCCAGCTGTATCATGCAGTCGCGGTAGGGCGTGCGGCTGATGTTGAGTTCCTCGAATATCTCCTTTTGATTGATGGGGTCTCCCGGCTTCAGCTCGCCGGAATTTATCTTTCGTTTAATATAATCGTAAAGTTTTTTTCGCAGCGATTCATTGTGGAAAAATGACATAATTATTCTCCCTCTTGGAACTTGACAAAATCTTTGCACAAGTATAACATAACCACAGCTACATGCTGCATGTAACATGTAGGACATAAAATCAATAACACAACACGTAATTTTGTTCCTTATAGTTATTCGAAATGTTTGATATTGCTCTGCTGATACTCTGATGAAGGTAAAAGGCGGTGTAACAAATGTACGATAAGGCTGCAAAATTGTTTGAAATACCCGATCTCGCCCTGCCGTTTATGGAGACGTTCCTTGACACGGAAGAGCTCTGTCTGCTTGAGACGATGGAGCCCAGAAATTATTCTCCCGACGAACTTTTAACGCTGTTAAAAAATTTCACCGACGACCCGGAGGCTTTCGTTAAGAACGCCTATTCGCGCGGGGTTCTCAACAAGGCCGAGGAGGCCGGGAAAATATTTTTCCGCCCCGCCAATTTCTACACGCGGCTGGCCTTTTTTGCGCAGTACGAGCCCGAGTTTTGGGCAGAGATACCGGCGTCCGAGCGCGAGAAGATCGACGAATGGTATGTCGCGCGGTATATGGAGAAAGCAAAGCCGCGTCTCGACGCCGCACTGAGGGGAGAGGGGCTTATCGAAAACGCCTCCTTCTTTACGCTTGATGAAGCTTTCGCGTTGATAGATTCCCTTGAATGCGAACCCTACATGGTCCCCTGCAACTGCAAAAGCGTGGCGCTGAACTGCGAAAAGCCGCGCAGCGTCTGCATACTCTTCAAGAGAGGGCTCAATTCCGAATGGGACCGCGGCCACGGGAGGCCGCTCTCAAAGGAGGAGGCGAAGGCGATCCTCCGTCTTGCCGACAAAAGCGGCCTTATGCACACCTCCGAAGAAGACGCGGCTATATGCAACTGCTGCGGCGACTGCTGCTATCCGATCCGCGCCTCAAAGAGGATCGGCACGCAGGGCGTTTGGCCGAAGCAGAGATACCGCATTATATGGGACGAAAAAAAATGCGTTGCCTGCGGCAGGTGCGCGAAGGTCTGCAACTTCGGCGCTTTCAGACAGGCGGGACGCAAGATCACATTTGAAGAAAAGGACTGCTGGGGCTGCACCATCTGCGGCAGCAACTGCCCCGTCGGCGCCATTTCGATAGAAAAAATCTAAAGGAGCGCCTCTAGGGCGCTCAAAAAGGAGTGTTGGATTCATGTTAACCGGCATCGACAACATCGTTATCGTATTTACCGTGATCGCCGTTCTTTGGATAGGCTACTATTTCTCAAAGTCGATCACGGACATGGAGAGCTATTATCTCGCGAACAGAAGCCTTCCCTGGTCGCTTGTGGTCGGCACGCTCGTCGCTTCCTGGTACGGCGGCGTCGGCGTTGTGGGCACCATCGGCTACGCCTCTGTCTTTGGCATGGCGACATGGTTCATCTGGTCGATCGGCGCGCACGCGGTCCGATTCCCACTCGCGCTGTGGGTCGGGCCGCGCATCCACGTGCGTTCCGACGTAACGATCCCCGACGTCATCGCCCACGCCTACGGCAAGACGGCCGCGATCGTCGCCTCGATATTCCTCTTCATGTACTGTTCTCAGCTGGGCGAGATAACGGCGACTGGCTTCATCGGAGAGGCGGCCTGGGGCGTCAATAAGGTCCTTCTCGGCGTCATTGTCGTCGTTCTGACGATCGCGCTGACCTGTCTCGGCGGCCTGATGGGGGTCGCGGTGACCGATATGATCTTCTTTTTCTTCATGCTGATGAGCGTCTGCATGGTATTCCCGCAGATATATGACAGCGTCGGCGGCATGGCGGGCATACGCGCGGCGACGGCGGCGACGCCCTCCTTCACTCACCCTGTCGCGGGCATGACCTTCACAAAGGCGCTGATGCTGGTGCTGCTCTGCATCAACGTATACGCCGACCCCTGCTTCTATCAGCGTTTCTCGGCCAGCAACTCGGCGAAGACCGGCCGCCGCGCGATGCTCACCTGCTTCTGTCTCTGGCTCGTATTCGACGCCGTGACGAACATCGCCGGTATGGTGGTACACGTCAAATACCCCGGAGCACAGCCGGAGCTCGCGTATGTGCGAATGGTACTCTCTGAACTTCCCGTCGGGATACGCGCCTTCTTCGTCATCGGGCTCTTCGGGGCGATAATCTCCACGCTCGACAGCTACTACCTCATCGGCGGAACGACGCTCGCAAAGGATATCTACGCGCGTATATTTGTGAAAGAAGAGCTCAGCGACAAAAAACTTGTGAACCTGAGCCGCCTCGGCGCCTGTCTGTTGGGGGTCATCGGCCTCTGCCTTGCCTTCCGCTTCACGCTCGTATACGACGCCTTCGTCTTCCTCATCAGCCTCTGGATGTCCACCGGTTTCGTCCCCGTGCTGATGGCGCTGATGTACGGCGGGAAAAAGACCAAGGCGGCGGGACTGCTTTCGATGGCGGCGGGATGCCTTTCCTTCGCGGCGCTCTCGCTCTGGCCGGTAACGATATCGGAAAGCTTCGGCGTGCTTGAGCCGATACTCGTATCACTGCCGCTCTCGTTCCTCTTCTGGGTGATCGGCAGCAAATTCGGCGAAGATACCGAAACTGATAAAAAAGCGATCAGATGCTGATAGGAGGCACACATTATGGCAAATACAAATAACGAAACGAAAAACGAAACAAACGACGGCCTCAAAATATCATGGTTCGGCATAGACGGAATGCTCTGCCTCCTGTTTATCTTTGAAGCGGTATTTATCGGCTGGAGCATGATCCACGACGTCGATATCGTGCTGGGCAGATTGCTGCCCTACAGCGCGATGCTGGTCACCGCATGGGTCTTCCTGAAGTACATATTCCAGGTGATCTCGTTCTCGCGCGGCACGCGCAAATAGGATAGACAGGACAGAGGGCGGGACGATGGCGGTCATTACCTCCTTCCCCATAAAGATGAGCGTAGAAGAGGCGAAGCACGAGGCGCGCAAAAGAAACGGCCTCATCGCGCGCTTCATAACGCGCCTGACAAGCGGCGGACAACGCGAAGATCAAGAGATCGTTATGAAGACGATCTATATAGAAAACAGGCTCATCACCTTTGAAATAACGACCGATCCCATTTTTCTTGAAAAAATATTCAAGAAAGAGGCGAAGCCGCGCAAAAGCAAAATAATGATGATCGCGAACGGCTCGACCTGCGGCGTTTCATATTACGACGGCAGAGGCGTAGAGACGGCGGAGACGGAGGTAACGGAAGAGGCATTGCAGCGCTCTGATTTTTCGGACGCGGAACTCGTAACGCGCGGCAATGCGCTCGCGCGCAGGATACTGCGCCGGCGCGTCGGAGGGAATTTTTCCCTTGAACCCTCGGAGATACAGAGCGTCTACCGCCCCTATCATGTGGCCTTTTTCGGAGAACCGGAGGAGGGTAAAAAAATCTACTACGTTCCCGTGGCCGCGGACGGCTGCATGGTAAAAAGAACATTCTGATCCAACAGAGGCAAATAAAAATATTTTATGGAGGCGTTTGGTCGATGAACAGGGAGAGCATGAAAGAGGCGCGCGATATCAAAGAGGTAATTCTGGGCAAAGAGGTAACTATCGAAGAGCTCGCGGCGGTGGCGAGATTTGGCGCGAAAGTATCCTTCAGCGACGAGTACAGGGAGCGCGTCAATAAGTGCCGCGCCCTCGTGGATAAATTTGTTGCGGAAAAACGGCGTATGTACGGCATCACCACCGGGCTCGGCGAGAATGTCAAACGGGCGATCCCCGAAGAATCGGCGATCCGCTATCAGAAAAACACAATGCTGACCCACTGTACCACCGTCGGCGAACCGATGGAGGAGGAGGTCGTGCGCGCGATGCTCTTCATGATGCTCGTCAACGTGGGCAGCGGCGTCTCCGGCGCGCGGCTTGAAGCGCTTGAGGTGATAGCCGAGCTGCTCAACAAAGGGGTCACGCCGTGGGTGCCGCTGCACGGCTCCGTCGGCTACCTTGACGCCGAGGCGCACGCCGCGCTCGTCTTTACGGGAGCGGGAAGGGCTTACTATCAGGGCGAGCTGCTCGACGGCGGCGAGGCGCTCAAACGCGCAGGCATCACCCCTTTCACGCCGAGCTACAAAGAGGGGCTCTGCTTCGTCAACGGCTGCACCTCGATAAACGCCATGGGCGCGCTCGCCGCTTATGACGCGAGGAACCTTGTGGCCACGGCGGACGTCGTCGCCGCCTGCACGCTGGAGGCCCTAAGCGCGAACCTCAAGGCCTTCGACGAAAGGGTGATGGCGGTGAAGCCCCACAATGAACAGGCCGCGACCGCCGCGCATTTGAGGGAGATCCTCGCGGAGAGCGCCTTCCTTAAAGAAAACGGCGGCAAAAACCTTCAGGACGCGCTCTCGCTGCGCTGTGTGCCGCAGGCGCACGGCGCGGCGCGCAAGACCGTCGACGACGCCGTGGAGGCGATCGTGACCGAAATAAATTCCTGCTGCGACAACCCGATAATCCACCCGAGCGGCGAAGCGCTGAGCGCCTGCAACAGCGACTCCGGCTTTGTCGGCATCGAGAGCGACTCCATCTGTATCGCCATGGGCTACCTGGCAAAGATCTCCGAACGGCGCACCGACCGCATGGTCAACGAGCATGTGAGCGGCCTGCCGCCGTTCCTCGTCGCGAACCCCGGTGAAAACAGCGGCTACATGATCGTCCAGTACTCATCGGCGGGGCTGGTGGGTGAGATACGCGTCCTTTCGCATCCCGCCTCCGTCGATTCCGTCCCCACCTGCGCCTTCCAGGAGGACTACGTCAGCATGGGCTACAACGCCGCGATGAAGGCCTATAAAGTCGTGCGTCTCGCGGAATATGTCCTCGGCAACGAACTGCTTACCGCAGTACAGGCCGCGGGGCTCCGCGCGCAAAAAGAGCTGCCGCTCTCGCCCGTGACCGCCGCCGTCGGCGCGGCCGTGCGCGAAAAGGCTCCCTTTATGGAAAACGACCATTACATCTCGCCCGACATGGAGTGGGCGCGCGAACTCGTGCACTCGGGCCGCGTCAGGGAAACGGCCGAGCGCTATATAGGCGGCCTGTATTAAGGGCCGCGAAGCCGGTAAGGGGGGCTGCCTCCGGGTGTATTTACAAAACGGGGGCGGACCTTCATATCCTAAATGAAATGGCTGCGGCGGCGCGAAGCGCCCCCGCGGCCATTTTCCGCAGACCGCCATAATTTCGGGGAATTTTTTGTTATAATAAATAGACAGATAGACATACTTTTGGTCGAAAGAAGGATCACACATGGTAGATTACGCAGAACTCTCCGAGGTGTTCAAGGCTCTTTCCGACCCCAATCGGCTGATGATCGTGGAGATGCTCTCCGGCGGGGAGCTGTGCGCCTGCAAGCTGCTGGAACGCTTCAAAATAACGCAGCCGACTCTTTCGCACCACATGAAAACGCTCTGCCACGCGGGGCTCGTCAAAAGGCACAGGGAGGGGAAATGGATGCATTACACGCTCGACGACGAGCGCTTTTCCATGCTGACCTCCGCGATAGACAGGCTCGCCGGAAAAGAGAAATGATGTGCATATGCTCATTGACAAAATGGGCATATGCACATTAAGATATATACAGATTTTCGAAAGGGGAAAACGCCATGGCCGGAAGCATAAAATGCCGCCGCGTATGCAGCCGCCCCGCGGCGCTGCGCTTCATGCCTGACGCGGTCGCCGCGGAGATACTCGACCTTTCGCTTGAGGAGCTTGAAAGCCTGCGCCTTTGCGACCTTGAGGGGCTCGATCAGGAGACGGCGGCGCGTCGGATGGGCGTTTCGCGCGGCACGCTGCAGCGCATCATCTATTCCGCGCACGCCAAGGTCGCGGAAGCGCTCTGCACGGGCAAGGGCATCTTCATCAACGGCGGCAATTATGAGATCGCCGGGCAGTGGTGCGGCGGCATGGCCAGATGCAGGCGCTGCCCCTTTGTCAGCGAGAGCGGCAAGGCTCTCAGGGAAAGGATGGAAACGATCATGAAAAGCGGAATAATAGCGGTAACGGAAGATAACGGAGAGGTTTTTCAGCATTTTGGACATACGCGCTACTTCGCGCTCTATGAGATCAGGGACGGCGCGGTGGCGTCGCGGAAGATAATCGACGCGGAAGGCAGCGGCCATTCCGCGCTCGGCGGCTTCCTGCGCGAGAACGGCGTCAGCCTGCTCATCTGCGGCGGCATCGGCGGCGGCGCGAAGAACGTCCTCGCGGCGGCGGGCATAGAGCTCGTCTCCGGCGTCAGCGGCTCCGTCGACGAAGCGGTGAAGCGTTTTCTCGCCGGCGAACTCAAAGACGACCCCGCGGCGGAGTGCGACCACCACCACCACGAAGAGATATCCGGCGACTGCCATGGCTGCGGCCACGGAGCCTCGCACGGCTGCCATTAAGGAACCACTGATTATATGCGCCATCCGCGTCACAGGCAGCCCCCGACCGTGGCTCCAACGTATGTAAATACGCCTGATGGGACTACCAGCCGATTCGCACAAATCAGAGAATCACTGATTTGGCTCTCTGGCCGTCCGCCCCGCTCAGGGGTTGCCTGTTTAGCGGCTGGCACATCTGGTGGACAAACCAGCCGATTCGCACGAAATCAAAGATTTCGGCTCTCTGGCCGTAATCAGCGGACGATACGTCAGGTTTTATATGACAAAGTGAATTAATCAGGGTTTCATTAATATTCTAAAATAACGGTCACTCAAGCAGAGCGGCCCGGGAGGGGGATGTTTCGATGTCCCTTCCCGGGCCTGTTTTGTGCGGGTATGACAGGCATCTCAATGCTTTTTCAAAAGGGCGCCTGCGGCGGCTGTACGCCGAGCATCATCATGTAGGCCAAGGCGCTCTTCATAAAAAATCCCCATCCGGGCGCGCCCCTCTTTATTACGCGCGGCTTATATGCCAGCCGCGTCCTGTCCGTCTGCCCTTTCCTTCAGGTTCTCCACATCCACCCTTAGATAGTGCCCCGTCGCCTCCGAGATGAGCTTTCCCGTCGCGGCTTCGCGGATCGTCCCGCGCGCCTTGGCGCGCCTGCCGGAAACGGACGCGACCTCGCCCTCGCACACGAGCGCCATGCCCTCGCGCCCCGGGCTTATATATCTTATCGTCATGTCGAGCGTCACGGCGGTTTTGAGCCTGTCGTTCACGGCGTCGCCCATGATCTCGTCGAGGATCGCCGCATGTATCCCTCCGTGGAGGATACCGGCATAGCCGCACCATCCGCGCTCCACGGTAAAATCGCAGCGGCAGCCATGCTCGGTGCGAAGTTTTTTGATGTGCAGCCCCTGAGGATTTTCAGCCCCGCAGACGAAGCACCAACTGTTTAATTTCTTTGCTTCCGCCATTTTCTCATTCCTTGTATACATCTATCGCGCCAGCCGGGCAAACGAGCCGGCAGCTTCCGCAGACGGCGCAGCGCTCGGGATGTTCTATCGCGGCGGCCTCTCCTTCAGGGGAGGCCCTCATCGCAATCAGCCCCTAATGAGACGCCAGGTCTCAAAACCCGGCGTCTCATCTCGGTTGCTTCTGCTGTGAACTGTTGGAATCGCAGGCTAATATCTTGACTGGAAGACTTTCACCGTCGAGCTGCCCTTGCCGTCCTTAGTTTTCAGCGTGATCGTGGCCTCGCGGTTGGCGCCGGTCGTGTTTTCGGATACATCCACAAAAACGCCGCTGTTGGCGTCCTCTTTCGTCCCCTCCGTCCGGCTCAGTGTGCACCATTCTTTATCGCTCTCCGCCGTCCAGTCGCGGAAGGTCCCCAGCTCGAGCTTCTGATGGGCCGCGGCCTTTGAAAAGTCCAGATTGTTGGCGGCGATCAGCGGCGGCAGTATCCCTTCGAGGGGGACGTAGAACTCGCTTTCATGCGCCGCCTTGTTGTGGTGTTCCTCTTTGGCGACCTTTATCCACCAGGCGTAGCCGGCGCTGTAGGAATAGCCGGTCATCCACTTGAATTTGAACTTGAACCCTTTGATATTGTCCCTGTCGTTGGGGCCGACAGCCCACGCCCACTGATTCACGGGCTGGAAGAGGCTGCGCGAGGCGAGCGGCGCGTCGTAAAAGTCGTTGCAGGCGGCGAAATAGGGGCCGCCCTTCAGCAGCGGGCGCGAGAAGGTGTAACTCCACGCCGCGTTCTGCTGGGTGACGCCGTTTACCGATCCCTTAGAATTGTTCTGCACCTGACACTCGGAGACGGTTTGGCTCTCGCTGGTGGAATAGCTCACGCCCGCGCTGATGCCGCCGCTGCCCGACAATCCCGAGAAACCGACGTTGCCGCCCAGCGAGAAGGAGATGCCGCTGGAGAAGCCCGTCGAGCCGACGGAGGTGTCAGGCTTCGAATCCTTGAGCACGGCGTTGTTGTTCGTCTTTCCGTCGTTGTTCACCATCCAGTTGTCAAACCCATATTCGACCATGTAATCCTGTATCACCGCCGAGGTGGTTCCTTTGTGATCCTGATTGCTGTAATTAGCCGAGGGGTTCAGTTGGCCCTTCTGCTTGATAAAATACCAGTCGGAATCCAGTTTGTCGGCCTCGTTGTAGGTGTGGCAGGCGTAGACGTCCACCGTTATCTCAAAAGTATTGCCCCACTGCGAGGCGCTGTAAGTTTTTTCATACATACGGGAGACCTGCGTAAGGTCGTTCGTCCCCGAGGAAGCGCCGTTGAGGGCCTTTTGCGCCGACGCCTTGCCTGCGGCGGCGGCCTTAGCCTGTTCCGCGCTCCCGTTCATCCACTTCACGATGCCGTTCGCCGCCGCGCGTTCGTCGGCCGGCGGCGGAGTCAGATCCGGCTCGGAATGGTAGAAGGACACGGTTTCGTCTCCCGACGTATCAGTGACCGGCCACGACTGCGTCTTGTCCTGCGATACGAGAATATCGCCCGATCTGATCTCGTCGGGGAATTTGTTGATGATCTCCGGCTGCGACTCGTTGTCATTGAGCGTTACATATGAGAAAATGTCGCCGCTCAGTATCTTTACGCCGTAATATTCGACATAGCTGCTGCCGGACGGCATTATGAAATCGCCTTCAAACCCCAGCGCGTCAAGGAAGCCGTTTATCTCCTTTTCGTCCGCGTGCTCCAGCGCCACGCTCTGCCCCGCGTCAAGGAATTTCCGTATCGTCTTGGCCGTTTCGTCGTCGAAAACGGAGCCGTCCTTATAAGAAACGATCAGCGGCGCGTCGGCGCTCACTCCGTCGTATGCGGAGATGTCGCACAATTCGTTCAGCTCTTCCGCCAGGTCGCCGTGCATCGCCCCCATGACGTAAAGTTTGTTGCCGCCGCCGCTTCCGCCGCAGCCGCCCGCGGCGACGAGCGCGAGCAGGAGAAGGATGAACGCGGCGGTAAGACAGAGCCGGTTTCGGTTTGTTCTCAGCATGACCAACACTTCCTTATCTAAGTATACAGTTAAAACAAAAACTTTTTACATTATAAATGTTTTTTGAACAGAACGCTATATGGCATATTGGCAGGATAAATTTTATTGTGATAGCGTCATTGAGTGAAAAGGGGCATTTTGTCCGCGGAGAGAAAATAAGATCGACAGGCCGTCTATTTGGCGGGTATGGCTGCTATAGGACAAGTTGTTCTTTATATAATGCGGCGCGGCTTGATGATTTCAGCCGCGCCGCGTTCTCTCCTACCGGTACCGCGTCGTCCATCCGCCGGTGACGTACCCCGCCGCCGCGAAGCTGAAGACCGCGCAGGAAGCGAACATTAAAATCGCGAGAGCCGCGGACTCGCCGTTGTTCTCTATTATCCATAAATAGCGCAAAGCTATTGTCGCAAACAAACTGATGATCGCCGCCGCACCGTAAATGTTGTTTTTTTTCATGATCCTTTCCTCCCGTCCTTGCCGGCTCTTTCGGGCCTTTGCGATCTCATTATATAAAGGCTATAATATAAAGTAAAACTACGTTCTGTAATATTTGTTTTTAGTATTACTTAAAAGGAGATGGAATTGTGGAGAGCTCAAGGTGCAAGGCTTTTTTGATCTCCGCGGAGACAGGCAGTTTTTCAAAGGCGGCCGAGATTCTTGGCTACACGCCCTCCGGCGTGAGCCAGCTGGTGACGGCCTTTGAAAACGATCTTGGGTTTCCCCTTCTGCTGCGGAACAAAAGGGGGGTAATGCCGACGCCGGACGGCGAAAGGATCGCCGTCGCCGTAAGGGAGCTATTATCGCAGGAGCGGCGCATCTACGAAATCGCGGCCGAGATCAAGGGGCTTTCGCTCGGCGAAGTGACGATCGCCACCTATCCAAGCATCTCGACGCACTGGCTGCCGGGCGTTATCAGGGGCTTCCGCGAGGAGTATCCGCACATCAAGATCAAACTCATGGAGGGCATCCGGCAGGAGATAATCCAATGGCTTGAGGAAAAAAGGGCGGACGTGGCTTTTATGAGCCATAAAGAACCCATGTCGTACGACTGGATCCCTCTGGCCGAGGACCAGATGCTCGCGGTGCTGCCGAAGACGCACCAGCTTGCACGGGCGGCGGCCTACCCGCTGCAAAAGTGCCGCGACGAAAGCTTCATCATGCCGGCCCTCGGGCGCGACGCCGACGTGGCGGCGCTCTTTGAAAAAAACGGCTTGGAGCCGGACGTACAATTCACCACGCTGCAAAGCTTCGCGGCGCTCTCAATGGTCGAGCAGGGACTGGGGATGACCGTCATCAACGAACTGATCACCCGCAACTGGCCCTGCGACGTGGTAAAACTCCCGCTTGATCCGCCGCAGAAGATAATACTCGGGATGGCCCTCTTTTCGCTGGAAAACGCCGCCCCCGCGGTAAAGCGTTTCGTCAAATACGCCGCCGGGAGGTTAAACTGCCCGGGAGGGGCCGTGCCGTGCGCATAAAGTCGTCTGCCGCCCATTTAGGGGGCGGCGTGAAAAAAGGCGGCGAGGGGCTGATCTTGTCTCTTCTCCGCTTCTGTTACCGCAGCCGGTAAAAATCCTGGGCCCAGCTTTCCGGAGCTTTCGGCAGCCCGGCGCGGCAGTAAAAATCGGCGGGGAAAGGTTTGCCTTTGATCCGGGTTTCCGCCGCTTTGTAAAAATCCTGCGTGATCTTCTGATCTGTCAACTTTTTTTCTATGGCTTCCATTTTCTTTTTGTCGTTCATCTTTCTTGTCCCTCATTGGCTTTTTAAGCCGAATTAGATAATTAAACATCGTTATATAGTAATATATCTATGTATATTCGTCGAAAACCTTCCCTGATTTATCTGCCTTGCGGCCTGATCACAGGCTTTTTCAAAAACCAATCTTTTGTCCGGTTGCAGAAATTGACCAGCATCAACATGACCGGTACTTCAATCAGTACGCCTACGACCGTTGCGAGTGCCGCGCCGGATTGAAGCCCGAAGAGCGATATTGCCACGGCCACAGCCAGCTCAAAAAAATTACTCGCGCCTATCAACCCTGCCGGAGCAGCTATGTCGTAAGGCAGTTTCCATAATTTCGCCCATAAGTAGCCAAAGGCAAAGATAAAGAAGGTTTGTAGTGTGAGCGGAAGCGCTATCAGCAAGATATCAACGGGGTTTTCAAGGATTACTTTTCCCTGAAAGGAAAAGATGATTATCAATGTGAGGAGCAGTCCTGCCGTTGTAATGCCTTCAAATTTTTTGATAAAACGGTAAAAATCTCTTTCGCCGCGGTACGCGATATAAAACTTTCTCGTCAGCCATCCCGCGGTGAGCGGTATCAGCACAAAAAGAATGACGGAAAGCAGCAGTGTGTTCCAAGGTATAGCGATGCCGGAGACGCCAAGCAAAAAGGCCGTTATTGGCGTGAAGGCCGCTAAGATTATTAAATCGTTCACCGCGACCTGTACCAACGTGTATGCCGGATTTCCATTTGTAAGTTGGCTCCATACGAAGACCATCGCGGTACAGGGCGCCGCGCCAAGAAGCACCGCACCGGCAAGGTATTCCCGCGCGCTCTCGGGGGCCAGCAGCCCCGCATATACCGTGAAGAAGAAAAACGATGCGGCGGCGTACATCGTAAAAGGCTTGACCATCCAGTTGGTAACGCACGTTATGATGAGTCCCTTGGGCATTTTGACCGCCTGAACGATACTGGAAAAATCTATCTTGAGCATCATTGGATAGATCATAAGCCAGATCAGCACCGCAACAGGGATAGAAACGTTGGCATATTCAAACTTTGCAAGGAACGCCGGGACCCGTGGCAGGAATACGCCGATGCCCACCCCTACAGCCATACAGAGCGCCACCCAAAGCGTCAGCCATCGACCGAAGATTCCCAAAGTGTCTTTGTTTCTTTTTTCTGCCATAGCATTTTCTCCTTTATAAGTATAAGGTTGTTATTCTTTGCTTTTAAGGGGTATTTTTCCCAGTTTTGTAAATGCGCCGGAATTGTAAGCCCGTTGATGTCACAAGACGCTCTGAATACATTTACTGCGTCGTTGTTGACCAAAGCCTTATATACCTTCCTAGTGCCGTTCCCCTGCTGATTTTGAATGGTCACAGTCCTTCTTTTTTCAGCAAACCGGCAATCTCGCCGGCGGAAAGGATCTTTCCTACGGAGACGACTCTTTCTCCTACAACCAGTGCCGGAGTAGAGATCACGCCGTATGAGACGATTCGCGCCATGTCGGTTACCTTCTCGACCTCCGGTTCGCGTCCGATGGAAGCCGCGGAAAGCGTTTGCCCCGCGAGAGTGTTGAGCCACCTCATTCCCAATATCTGATTCTGAAAAAATAAAAGAATTGTCTTTATTGCATCCATAATTAACATCTATGATATGCCCCTTCGCAAGTTTATTCCGTCGTCGACGTCCTGCGGGAAATAGCATAAACTATATATAGATACTTGTCAATACGTATATATAAAAACGAGGAGGAATAAATATTGCGAAGTTGTTCTATAAGGATGGCGGAGATGGATATATCACTCTCGTCTGAGCCGCTTGATGAAATTATTTGCGACGCTATAGTGAACCCGACTGATTCAAGCGGGCTGATGCGGCCTGGAGTGAGCCGCATTCTTCGCGGGGTGTGGGGGCCGGAAACGGAGCTGCAGGCTCTCTATTATAAAGAAAGAAGTCCGGGCATACGGTGCTTTCGTTTGCGGAGGGGCTTGCCGCTGATTGCCTGCTTCATGCCGTCGTGCTTGAGACGGGTGAGGCACTGCGCGCGGAGGCTGAGAGAAAAAGGGCTCAATTCTCAGATAGGTCTTTATCTGTTCCGCCCTCCTTCGGCACATATCTGTCGTACAGCAGGGCCTTTTCCAGCGCCACGCCGCATTCGTCGAGCATCGCGCGGATCAGGTTTTTTTCAAAGGCTGTGAGCGGCGGCTGCGGTCCCGCGGCAATGGCGGCTACCGCGAGGACCTTGCCGTCTCCCCCGCGTACCGCCATATAGAGGCACTTCGCGCCCGGCAGCGTCTCGGTGGCCGCCCCGGCGCGACGGTTGTTTGTCCTGACCCATTCCGCGACGCCCATCTCTTCCTCGCTTTCGTAGGCTCTTTCCTCCTTCGGCAGCTTTACCGGAGATATCCTCGCCAAGCGTCCCGGCTCCGCCTCCCCGTAGATGAATACGGGCCTGTCGAGCAGCTTTCTCAGCTGCCTCTCCGCGACTTCCGCGGTGGAGGCGAAGCCCCCGGATTTGTTGAGCAGCCGGCTTGTCTCCAGCAGCACCTCGGTCATATAGGCGCTGCCGGAGGCAAGTTCCGCCTGTTTTTTGATACGCGCCGCCAAAGAGCCGGCGAGCAGGCTCGCGCACAGCATTACGATAAGGACGACGGGATAGGCCGGGTCGTACATGGTGAACGAATATAGCGGCTCGATGAAGAGATAGTTGAAGGCGGCGACGCTGGCGAAGGAGAGCGCGGCGCCATAGATATATCCGCGCGTCAGGAGCGAGGTAAAGAGCACCGCGAGCATGTAAAAGGCGATCGTATTGACGTTTTGGAAACCGGCGCGGAAGAAGACATAAGAGAACAGCGTCGCCGCGGCGAAGATCAGCAGCGCGTATGCCGTGTCCCGCCAGGAGAGTTCCAATCCGCCGCCGTACTGTTTTTTCACGCGGTAGGGCGGCTGCCGGTCGGGTATGATGTAAACGTCGAGTTCGGGGGCCGTCTCGGTGAGGCGGTCGATGAGGCTCTTTTTTCGCCCGAAGAGGCCGTTTTTGTGGTTCGTGCGCCCGAGCACCGCCTTCGTCACGCCGCTCTGGCTGGCGTATTGCGCGATCTGTCCGGCGATGTCGTCGCCGTAGGCCGTTACTATCTGCGCGCCGAGATCCTCCGCGAGCTTTATATTCATTTGGAGCCGCCGTCCGCCGCCGTCTCCCGGCCTGCCGCCCCCGGTTTCCACGTAGAGCGCCGTGAAGCGGCTGTGAAAGGCCTCCGCGAGACGCGCCGCCGTCCGGATGACCTTCGCGTTGGAGGGGGCGGCGGAGAGACAGGTGAGCACATGCTCGCCGGCATTGACGCCGCCGCCCTCCGCCATCGCCGCCCTGCTCTGCTTGTCTGCGGTGCGGCGCAGCGTGATCTCGCGCAGGGCGCCGAGGTTTTTTTTGGTGAAGAAGCCGCCGAGCGCCCTCTTCGCCCGCTCGTTCTTATATACCTTTCCGGACTCTATGCGTTCGATAAGGTCGTCGGGCTCAAGGTCTATCACTTCGATGAGCTCCGCGCGGTCAAAGACGTCGTCAGGCACGCGCTCGGCAACCGTCACGCCCGTTATCGAGGCGACGATGTCGTTCAGGCTCTCGATATGCTGGACGTTGACGGTGGTGTATACGTCGATGCCGGCCCGCAGCAGCTCCTTGATATCCTGATAGCGCTTTACGTGGCGAGAGCCGGGGGCGTTCGTGTGGGCCAGCTCGTCTACGAGAATCAGCTTCGGATGGCGGGCGAGCGCGCCGTCGAGGTCGAATTCGTCGAGCTTCAAGCCCCTGTACCCGACACTTCTCACCGGCAGCGTCTCCAGTCCCTCAAGCAGCGCCATCGTCTCGGGACGCGTGTGCGGCTCGATATAGCCGACGGCCACGTCTATTCCCTGGCTTTTCGCGCGCCGCGCCGCCTCGAGCATCGCGTATGTCTTGCCGACGCCGGCGGCGTAGCCGAAGAATATTTTCAGCGTCCCCTCCTCTTTCTCCCGCTGATCTTTCAGCCGTGAGAGCAGCTCTTCCGGCGAGGGGCGTTTCAGCTCTTCCATAGTGAATATTC
The DNA here is from genome assembly GCF_000585335.1 of Cloacibacillus evryensis DSM 19522. Taxonomy (NCBI): domain Bacteria; kingdom Thermotogati; phylum Synergistota; class Synergistia; order Synergistales; family Synergistaceae; genus Cloacibacillus; species Cloacibacillus evryensis. The sequence goes on along the minus strand of NZ_KK073872.1, from coordinate 3,422,445 downwards.
ACTCCCTTTCGGACGGCGGGGTTATTTCAGGATTCCGCCCAGTTCGAGGTTTACCTTCAAAACATGGACGCGCGGTTCACCGATTATTCCCAGCAAACGCCCCTCGGTATGTTTTTTGATGATTTTTGTCACCTCCGCCTCGGAGAGGCCGGCGGCGGCCGCGATGCGCGGCACCTGATAGAGGGCCGCCGCGGGGGAGATGTGAGGGTCGAGGCCGCCGCCGGAGCTTGTTACGAGCTCGACGGGCACCGGCTTATCCCCCATAGCCGGGTTTGCCTTGCGTATCTCCTTCACGCGCCCGGCGATCAGCCTTTCAAGTTTTTTCCCGGCGGGGCTCAGATTTGAGGGCCAGGCGTAGGCCGCCGGCCCGCCGTCCGCGCCGGTGAAGCCGGCGTCGATGTTCATCTGACGCCCCCAGAGGCGGCCGGGCGAGCGGTATGGCTGCCCGAGATTCTCCGCGCCGTATTTCCGGCCATCGACCCGGATGATGGAGCCGCCGGCCTCATAGGGAAAGACCAACTTGGCGATCCCCGTCACCGCGAGAGGATATATGATCCCCGTGATCACGGTCATCAGCGCAAAATATATTAGCGAACGAATCGTAACTGCTCTCAATGTCATAGGCTGCCTCCTCTTTTCAAACGGCCTTCAGGCCAGGATTCCCGTTCCGATAAGGATCATGTCGATGATCTTTATCGCGGCGAAGGGGATGATGATCCCGCCGGCGCCGTAGATCATCAGGTTTCTCATCAGAAGCTGTCCCGAGGACTCTTCTTTGTATTTCACCCCTCGGAGCGCGAGCGGGATGAGCGCCGCGATGATCAGCGCGTTATAGATCACCGCCGAGAAGATGGCGCTCTCGGGGCTGTGGAGCTTCATGATATTCAGCGCCTGAAGCTGCGGGAACAGCACGACGAAGAGCGCGGGGATGATCGCGAAGTATTTCGCGAGGTCGTTGGCGATGGAGAAGGTCGTCAGCGCGCCGCGGGTCATCAGCAGTTGTTTCCCGATACGGACGATCTCGATCAGCTTTGTCGGCGAAGAGTCGAGATCCACCATATTGCCGGCCTCCTTCGCCGCCTGTGTGCCGGTGTTCATCGCCACCGCGACGTCGGCCTGAGCGAGCGCGGGAGCGTCGTTCGAGCCGTCGCCCGTCATCGCCACCAGATGCCCCTTGGCCTGATACTCGCGGATCAGCGAAAGCTTGGCCTCCGGCGTCGCTTCGGCGAGGAAATCATCGACGCCCGCCTCCACCGCGATCGCCGTCGCCGTTACGGGATTGTCGCCCGTGATCATTATCGTCTTGATGCCCATCTTGCGCAGGTCGGCGAACTTTTCCTTCACGCCGTCCTTGATGATGTCCTTCAGGCAGATCACTCCGAGCACGCGGCCGTTTTTTGCCACGACGAGCGGCGTCCCGCCGAGCTTCGCGACGCGGTCTGTGACGTTGCGGCACTCCTCGCTGAAACGGCCGCCCGCTTTCTCGACATAAGCGCGTATCGCCTCCGCGGCGCCCTTCCTGATCTCGCCATCCCTGCCGTTCACGCCGCTCATGCGCGTCGCCGCGGTGAATGGGATGAAAGTCAGCTGTTCGTTTTCGAGCTGGCGTTCGCGGATGCCGAACTCCCGTTTCGCAAGGACGACGACGCTGCGCCCTTCGGGAGTCTCGTCGGCGAGCGACGATAACTGCGCCGCGTCGGCGAGGCTGCGCTTGCCGCATCCGTCGACGGGGATGAATTCGCTCGCCTGGCGGTTGCCCAGAGTGATAGTGCCCGTCTTGTCGAGCAGCAGGATGTCGACGTCGCCCGCCGCCTCGATCGCCCGCCCGCTCATCGCGAGCACGTTGGCGCGGTTCAGGCGGTTCATGCCGGCGATGCCGATCGCCGAAAGCAGCGCGCCGATAGTCGTCGGCGCGAGGCAGACGAGCAGCGCCGCCATCGCCGTGACGGAGAGCGGGTTTGCCTGCCCCTCCCCATTCGCCAGGAGGCCGGAGAAGGCGTAGAGCGACATCGTCACGAGAACGAATATCATCGTGAAGGCGATCAGCAATATCTCAAGCGCTATCTCATTGGGCGTGCGTTTGCGCGCCGCGCCCTCGACCATCGCGATCATCTTGTCGAGAAAGCTTTCCCCCTCTTCCTGCGTCACGCGGACGACGAGTGCGTCACGCGGACGACGAGCCAGTCGGAGAGGACCGTCGTGCCGCCCGTCACCGCGCTGCGGTCGCCGCCGGCTTCGCGGATCACGGGGGCCGACTCGCCGGTGATCGCCGACTCGTCGACGGAGGCCGCGCCCTCGATCACCTCTCCGTCCGCGGGGACCTGCTCTCCGGCGCGGACGATGAAGATGTCGCCCTTCCTCAGCATGGCGGAGGCGATATCCGTGCCGGACGCGTGGTCGTCTGCCTTCGAGAGCAAATGCGCCGTGACCTCACGGCGCGCGGCCCTCAGCGAGTCGGCCTGGGCCTTGCCCCGCCCCTCGGCGATCGCCTCCGCGAAGTTCGCGAAGAGCGCCGTCAGCCAGAGCACGGCGGCGATTCCCGCCGTGAAGCCGAAGGGGGCGTCCCGCACGCCGTAAAACGAAAGAACCGCGAGGGCCGTGGTGAGTATCGCCGAAATATATACCAGCAGCATCACCGGGTTCTTCGCCTGCGCGGCGGGCGCGAGCTTTATGAGAGCGGCTTTGAACGCCTCCGCAGCTATCTTGCCGTTTGAATAATTTGGTACATTTTTATTGACTGACATTGCGATCCGCTTCCTTTCAAAAAGTTTCCCGGAACATTCTCAGATGCTCGACGACCGGTCCGAGCGCCAGCGCGGGGAAAAAAGAGAGCGCGCCGATGAGCAGCACGATGAGGATGAGCAGGAAGGCGAAAGTCATATTGCAGGTGGAGAGCGTCCCCGCCGATTCCGGCGCGCGCCTTTTCCCCGCCAGACTTCCGGCGATCGCCAGCGTCGCGGTCATCGGCACGAAGCGCGCGAAGATCATCACGAGGCCGAGCGCCGAGTTCAGGAAGGGGGTGTTCGCGTTGAAGCCCGCGAAGGCCGAGCCGTTATTGCCCCCGGCTGAAGAGAAGGCGTAGAGCAGCTCCGAAAAACCGTGCGGTCCCGGGTCGTTCATACTGGCGGGCACGGAGGGGACCAGCGCCGCGATGCCGCAGCCGGCCAGTATCGCCACCGGCGTCGCGAGGCAGACGAGGACGGCCATGCGCATCTCGAAGGGTTCGATCTTCTTGCCGAGATATTCCGGCGTGCGCCCGACCATCAGCCCGATGATGAAGACCGTCAGAATGACGAAACCGATCATCCCGTAGAGGCCGCAGCCGACGCCGCCGAAGATGACCTCGCCGAGCTGCATCAGCAGCATCGGCACGAGGCCGCCGATCGGCGTGTAGCTGTCGTGCATGGAATTGACGGAGCCGTTCGAGGCGGCGGTCGTGAATACCGCCCACGCCGCGGAGCTCGCGATGCCGAAGCGGCTCTCCTTGCCCTCCATATTTCCCCCCGGCTGCATCACCGTGCCGAGATCGACATTTCCGCCCTGAGCCAACTGCGGCGTCGCCGCCTGTTCATAATAGCCGACGATCGCCAGCGAGGCGGCGAGCACGATGAACATCGCGAGAAAGACCGCCCGCCCCTGCCGCTTGTCCTTAACGCCCCGCCCGTATGAGAAACAGAGGGCGGCGGGGATCATCAGCAGCGACAGAAGCTCCAGCAAATTGGAAAATGGCGTGGGGTTTTCCAAGGCGTTTGCCGAATTCGCGCCGTTATAGCCGCCGCCGTTCGTGCCGAGCTGCTTCGGCGCGACCTGACTCGCCTGCGGCCCCATCGGGACGACCTGCCGCGAGACCTTCGCGCCGTCCTCGAGGACTATCGGCTCCATCAGCTCCACCGTCTCATAGGAAGAATAATTCTGCATTACGCCCTGGGAGACGAGCGCCACGGCGACGATCAGCGAAAGCGGGAGCATCACATAAAGCACGGCGCGCGTGATATCGGTCCAGAAAGAGCCGACCCCCTTTGACCTCACCCTGACGATGCCGCGTATCAGCGCGAAAAGCACCGCGATTCCCGCGCCGGCGGAGACGAAATTCTGCACCGTCAGGCCGAGCGACTGGGAAAAATAGCTCAGCGTGTTTTCTCCTGAATATGCCTGCCAGTTCGTATTGGTGACGAAACTGGCGGCGGTGTTGAAAGCCAGATGCCAGCCGAGGCCCGGCAACTTCTGCGGATTGAGCGGCAGATGTCCCTGCAGCATCAGCATGGCGGTGAGGCCGGCGAGGCAGACCGCTGAAAAGACCAGAACGCAGAGAGCATAATACTTCCAGCTCATCTCCTCGTCCTTATCGACGCCGAGTATCCTGTATATGGCGTTCTCACAGGGGACGAGGGCGGGCGAGAGAAAGACCCTCTCTCCGTTCATCGCCTTGGCGATATAACTGCCGAGCGGCAGCGCCGCCGCGGCGAGGATCGCGACATAGACGACATACTGTATCACTGAACTCATGCTCTTCCATCCTCTTTTCTAAAAAACTTACCGGTCACACCCTTTGATTTTTGCGGCGAGGCCGCGTCCTCTCGCGGCCCGCAGTCGCTGTCGTCAAAAGCGTACTTTTTAACGCTGAAATCCTCCGGGAAAAAGCCCCCCAGTGACTCCATATTAAAATGCGCCGGCCTGTAACCGGGATCGAGAGCCCAGGCGGCGCGAAAATGCTTCATCGCGCCGCGGTGGTCGCCGCTCTCCTCAAGAAGTATGCCCAACAGATTATGCGGCTCCGGGGCGTCCGGGTACTGCTCCATCGCCTTTGCGATCCGCAGCGCGCATTCGGCGTGGTCGTATCTTTTGCCGGCGATCTCTCTCTTTATATCGGAACAGAGCGCCGTCAGTACCCTTTTATCGTCGTTTGACGCGGTCATTGTTTCATCCATCGCTGTTTCCTCCCATATCTTTTTCCTTTTATCTCCCCGCGTTTTTGCGGCTCACGAATCCCTTTCCTTCAGCAATATATAAGCCAGCCAGAAAAAATAAACGCAGGCGATAGCGCCGCTTATCATTACGAGCAGATGCATCTCCGCAGCCTCCCTTATCATCTTGTGAGGCGGATTCTAACGTGAAAGCTGTGAAAACGATGTGAAAGATAGGGCCTGTCCGTGAGTATCCTGTGAAAACAAAACGAGCTTTAACCTGCCGAGCCGGACCTGTAGCCCCGTCACATGTAGTGGTAAACTAAATCTGGACAGAGGCGGGGTATAAAATGGACACATCATGTTGCGTAAATGAAATCATAACGCGCAAAGCTGTTCATCGTTATAACCATTCGTGTCGTATTTTGATTTTTTATGAATTAGCAGGGGATAATAACTATGAAGGTCTCTTTTGATAAAATATATGTGTTATAATGAACGTCGAAAAACATATTGGATACAATATTGTGAAATGAGGCGAAAATGATTGAATAAATCCGCGGAAAATTTAGCGTATGAAGCTATATTGGAGATGATCCTGTCCAAGGAATTTTCTCCGGGAGACAGGCTCGTCGAGTCTGAAATAGCGGAAAGATTAAATCTCAGCAGGACTCCCGTGCGCAACGTGATGCGCCAGCTCGTGGCGGAGGGCCTTCTGGAAGTGAAAGAGAATAAAGGGTGCTACATTCCAAAACTCACGCCGCAGGATATGTACGAAGTCTTTAAGGCCAGAGCCTACATGGAGGGGCACGCGAGCCTTGAGGCGGCCTCGTGCCGCACGGAAGCGGATATTCTGCTGCTCGAAGAAATGATTCACAAAGAGCGGGCTTTTTACAGCGAAGGCAAACTTAAAGAATATTCTGAGGTAAACAACGCCTTTCATCTGTCCATTGCGAGGATATGCAAAAACACATATATAGAAAAATTCACGCGCCAACTGTTCTGGCGGTCGGAACTTTATATATTCCATTTCGATAGGTTTTACACGCCGTCAAACCCAAAGGAGCTCCTGCGGAATCCTGACGAATCTATCAGCTGCAGTCAGCATCTTCAGATCGTCAACGCGATCGTGGCCGCCGACGGCGCTCTGGCGGAGGGCGCGATGCGCTCGCATATCTACACGACATTTTCAAAAATGTCAGGTCGAAACCCGCAGGCGGGCATTTGCGTCCCCGGGTTTTTCACAAAAACAATATAATTTCATTACATCGTATCCCAAAGGTACGCCATATTTTTCCGAGCCGCCCGCTGATCGTTAATAATCAAGGACGGCTCGCGTCATACTTAAACTACGCTATGGATTTGCTATTTAAGCCTGTTGTTTAGGGGTATTTCTGGTGTTGTCCCTCTCTGTCTCAATAATTGTCACCTATATTTATTAAATTTAGACTACTCATTACAGTTCAATAGACTTGCGGTTTTTTCAGAATATTTTGTTTTTGCTGCTTGACATTGAGCAGATAGTCTCTTAAGATACATTTATTGAATCCAGAACAGGATACGACTTAGTGAAAAAATAATTTAATTGCTTAAGTATCCGATCTGGCGCCAATCGCCTGCCCAGACAACCCGGGAATGGACAGGTACAGCGATTTTCTAAATCTTATCAGAGAAACAGGGGGAATATTTTTATGGATAGCTACGGAATTCTTTCATTGTTGCCGCCTCTGCTGGCAGTCATCATCGCGATCAGGACCAAAAATGTCATTACCGCTCTCTTCTGGTCGGGCCTTCTGGGAGTTTTTGTTCTGGCAGGAGGAAACCCGATCACCGCTGTTCCTATGTATATCAAAGATTATATTTTTGTGCAGGCTGCCGACGGGTACAATTCCAGCCTTCTCGTGATGATGATCTTCATCGGAGGTTTTGTCGGGGTTGTTACGGAATCCGGCGGTGCTTCGGCTTTTGCCAACAGGGTCGCGCACATCATCAATACGCGGTGCAAGGCTCAGCTGGCCGTTTGGTTCATGGGGCTTTTGATTTTCTTCTCGGATTCCGGAAATCCGCTTATCATCGGCCCGGCGTTCCAGCCGATAACCGACAGGATAAAGGTAAGCCGCGAAAAACTGGCATGGCTGCTTGACGCCACAGCTTCGCCCGTCTGCATTTTGATTCCGTTCATCGGCTGGGGAATTTTCATCATGGGACTGATGCAGAAGGAATTCGACGCGCTTCACCTGGGCTATACTGATTTTGAGACTTTTGTGCGAGTCATCCCGTTCCAGTTCTATGCGATCGGCACTCTCTTCATGATTCCTATCGTCGCGCTGACCGGCAGAGAGTTCGGCGCAATGTTCAGAGCGGAAAAAAGGGCTATCGAGCTGAATCAGCCATACGCTCCCGGATCTCAGACGGCAAGAACGACGATCGATACGCAGGACGTCCATCCCGGAGCAACATACAATATGATGCTGCTGCCGCTTATCGTTTTGTTCGTAACCATTTTTGGGCTCCTCATTCCGCAGGGTTTCCCGCTGCAGCCGGTCAAGGGCGCAGTCCTTCGCTCTGCCCTCTGCACCGGATATTTGCTCGGCGCCTTCGTCTGCATGCTGCTCATGGTCAAAAATAAGGTCGCCACATTCAAAGAAAGTTTTGGAATGTATATGAACGGCGCCAAGAGCGTCACCTTTATTCTTATGATACTGGTGCTCGCCTGGGTCTTAGGTTCTGTCTGCAAAGCGCTTGGAACAGCCAATTTCATAGTTGAGCTGGCAAGGGGCAATATTCCCACATTTGCGGTGCCGCTTCTGCTCTTCTTCGTCGGGATGTGCATCTCGTTTGCGACCGGCTCGTCCTGGGGAACGTTCGCTATCCTTATTCCGCTTGCCATTCCGATGTCCGTTAAGCTTGGCGCTCCTTTGTACGCCTCGATAGGCGCGGTCCTTTCGGGCGGGCTCTTTGGAGACCACTGCTCGCCGATTTCTGACACGACGGTCCTTTCGGCCATCGGCGCCGCCTGTGATTTGATCGACCACGTTAAGACTCAACTGCCGTACGCTTTGATGGTGTGCGTAGTCTGCAGTGTGGGCTATCTTCTCGCCGGTATATACGAGACGCCGCTTCTTCTCTTTGGCGTCCTTGCCGGAGTGCTTGTGATGATCCTCGGTTGCAGCATGATCTGGGGCAAACGCCTCTCCGACGAACCGGACGAGGCTGCGGCGCCGGCCGATGTCGCGGAGAATTAGAGATTTTCGGAATTACTAAAAAGAGTTTAAATCTTATAAGAGGGTGAACGTTTTGAAAAAAGTATTAGTTTTAGGCGCGGGAAGAATTGCGAAACCATGTATCTCCTATTTGATTGATAAGAGTTACGAAGTATATGTGGCCGATATTTCAAAGGAAAATATCGAAAGGTGCATCGACGGCAATAAAAATGGTCATGCGCTTGTCGGAGACGTGTTGCCGAACCTTGCGAGATCGATCGACGACATCAGCCCCGACATCGTGATCTGCCTCCTTCCGCAGCCTTGCATGGCGCAGGCGGCCAAGGTCTGCGTGGACAAGGGCGTCGACTACGTCAACCCGTCGTATATAAAGGACGAGATGCGCGCGCTGGACGGCCCCGCGAAGGAAAAGGGCGTCACTCTGCTCTGCGAGCTCGGCCTCGACCCCGGGATCGACCACATGTCGGCCAGCAAAACGATCGAAGAGATACACGAGAACAACGGTAAGGTGCTTTCTTTCAAATCGTGGTGCGGCGCTCTGCCCGCGCTTGCGGCGAACAACAATCCGCTCGGGTACAAGCTTTCGTGGGCGCCTTCAAGCCTCGTCCACGCAAGCCGCAGGGACGCGCGCATAGTGAGAGACGGCAAGGTCATCCTCTGGCCGAACGGAGAGACGTACGCGCACGCCGGGCTTATCGAGGTAAAAGGGCTCGGCTGGTTCGAAGAATATGCGAACGCGGATTCCACCCCGTATGTGAAGACCTACAACATGCCGGAGGTCAAAGAGGTATATCGCGGCACACTGCGTTTTCCCGGCTGGTGCGAGATGATCTGCAAAATGCAGGATCTCGGCCTGTACGACGACCGGAAAAGAAGTTTCAAAGGCAAGACGTACGCGGACGTGACGCGTGAGCTCGTGGGCGTTGGCAAAGAAGAGAATCTGAAAGAGGCGCTCCGCAGTTTCCTCGAACTGGAAAACTGCTCCTTCGTGATGATGAAACTGGAATGGCTTGGCCTGCTTGACGAAACGACAGTGCCTATCGAATATGGTGATATGTATGATTTCGTCGAATGTCTATATAAAGATAAGCTCGGTTTTGCCTCTGGCGAAGAGGACCTTTCCGTTATGATGCACCGTTACGTGGTTGAGTATCCCGACAGGCGCGTCGTCAAGACCTCGACTCTGATCGATTACGGTAGCAGCGACACGGATTTCTCTGTAGCGAAGCTGACGGGGCTGCCTCCAGCGATCGGTGCGCAGCTTATATTGGAAGGCAAGATCAACAAGAAAGGCGTCATTTCACCGACGATGCCAGAGGTCTACGAGCCTGAGCTCGAAGAGCTGAAAAAATTAGGGATTGAATTTAAGGAAACCGAAGAAGCGATAGACTAAGATATAAGATACGCTGACATAAACGCCGGAGAGCCTCGGAATATTATTCGGCTCTCCGGCGTTTTTTGACTTGTGATATGCGGACAGCAATTCACGCGTGAATATATCCAGCTGTTTTTCTTTGTGCGTAAAGCCGTTACGGATCTCATTTTGTAATTAGGCGCTTAAAGCCACGGTCTTTTTAAGCAGAACGTCGCTTCGTCGTATAGTTGCTCTTTCTGGAGATGGCTTCTATAGGCGGCAATAACGTAGCTTTATAAAGGAAAGGGCCTCCTCTCGGAGGCCCTTGGTTAACGTTATCGCCGGTTTTCTATAACTCCCTATGCCTCTGCCTCTGCTTTTGCTTCGGCTTTCACGCTTACCCTCTTCGCGCAGAGCGCGAAGATCGCGGCTGAGGCTAGGATCCCGGGGATTATAGGGTGGATCGCGCCCAGTATCCCGGGGGCGGCGAGACCGGTGATCGCTTTGGAGGTCGAGGCGTAGGCCGTCATGTACCAGGCTATCGAGCCGACGAAGCCGCCGAGAGAGCTTGCGAGCGCCGCCTGCGGGCCGGCCTTGGGGCCGAAGGCGAGCAGTCCGAGGTAGGGGACCATGATCGCGCAGGCCAGCAGCGTCCAGCTCGTCGCGCAGATGACGGCGATGATCGAGCCGCTCTTGATCGCGAAGATGCCGCTTCCCAGCGTGCAAAGGACCACCACTCCGCGCCATGACCAGCCTTTGAGTTCTTTTTTAAAGACGTCGCGTCCGAGGCTGCCGCTTGCGATGTGAAGCAGCGCGGAGGCCGTGGAGAGCGAGGCGGAGACGATCGCTAAGGCGAACATCTGCTGTCCGAAGGCCGGGAGCAGCTGGTGGACGAGCGTCGGCAGCACGATGTCTGGGTTGGTGATGCCGTCGCCCAGCATCACCCTCGAGAGGGCGCTGGCAAAGTAGGCTCCTCCAACTACCACCGAGAGGGCGAGCATTGCCAGCGGCGCCGCCTTTTTCGTCTCCTCCATGCTCCGCAGCGCGAAATGGCGCTGTATGAGCTGTGGCTGTGCCCAGATGCCGACGGAGGTCACTATTGTAAGGAAGATCACGTTGAGGCCGCCGGCGCCGCTGGAAAGAGCCAGGAAGCCGTTGTCGGCGCCCTTCGCGGGAGGCAGCGCCGCCAGTTGCTGGAGGCCGTGGACGGGGCCGCCCACCGCTTTAAGCAGTGCGATGAGCAGTGCGCCGACGCCGATGATCATTACGAATCCCTGAATGGCTTCGGTATAAAGCACTCCGCGCAGGCCGCCCCAGATGACCGATAGGCCGACGATCGCTACAAGGGCGATGAGCGCGGCGTTCACCGAGATGGGAAGCACTCCAGCCACCATCACGGCCGCGCCCTTGAATACCGCCGAGCCGTAGACTACCAAAAGAACGACGGAAATCGCGCCGATGAAGGTCTGCAGGACCGGTATCTGGTAGGCTTTCGCGAGCAGTTCGGCAGGCGTGCGCGCGTCAAGCTTTCTCTGCCAAAGGCGCGTCGGCCAGGCGAGGTATCTGTAAACGAACCAGGTGCCAAACCAGACGTTGCCAGCGGCGACGAGCAGCATTTGCAGGCCGAAGAGGTAGCAGAGGCCGCCGAATCCGACGAGCGCGACCGCTGAAATGTAGGTGGCGACATAGGCTAAGGCCTGAACGACGACTCCTACCTTGCCGGGAAGCAGCGCGTCGTGACTGCGCGAGTATTTTGCGATAAGGACGAGTATTAAAGCATAACCTATCCACAGCGGAGCGAAGGTGAACATTTTACCTCACCCTCCTTATGATCATTGCCAGCGACCAAGCTGTACTCCATAAAAGTGAAGCCCCCGCGCATATTACCCAAAGATCCGTTCCAAACATTTTTCATTACTCCTTTTCTCTCTGAAAATTTTTATTGATAATTTTTAATTGCCTGCGATATTAAAAAGGACCGCTGCCCCTGCGGGCGGCGGTCCTTGAAGTTTTCTCAGATTTATTACTTTATGCGGTCTGAATCACTTCGTGGAAAACACCAGAAACCCCGAGGCATCGTATGTGCGGGGATAAGCATAAAAGTAATAATAATAGTTGTTGTTAAATAATGCTTTTCCCATCATCCGTGCCTCCTTTTGCTTCGAAAATCTTTACCACTTTTCGTTGGTGAAGTGAATGATACGCCTATCTTTTTTTTCTGTCAAGTCGAATTTTCATTTTTGTTATTGCTCAGAGATAAAGTCACTCCATAACAGATCTGAGAAAATGTCACTATGAGCCAGGAGCTAGTGACAATGACGAAGAAGGAAGTAAGGCGCGTTGAGGTGTTGAGTATCGCATTATCAGGAGGATTGACTAACAAAGATGCGTCGGAGCTGCTCGGTGTTTGCGTCAGGCAGTTTATCAGAATCAAGAAGAAGTTTTTACAGGAAGGAGCACAAGGGTTGGTTCACGGTAATCGTGGTAGGAATCCCGTCCATGCGATTACCGATGAGGTCAGAGGGGAGGTAGTGAGTCTTTTTAAGGAAAGGTATTATGACTTTAATATCTCTCATTTTACCGAACATCTTAATGAAAGGGAATGTATCAGTATCAGCCGGTCGTCGGTGTCTCGTATTCTGAAGTTGGAGGGAATAAGGAGTAAGAGGTCGGTAAATAAAAAGCCCAAAGCACATCGTCCGAGGCAAAGGAAGGAATCGTCCGGCATGTTATGGCAGACAGACGCGAGCAGCCATAAGTGGTTTGGCAAAGATGGAGATAGTGCAACCCTGCATGCTTTTATGGACGATGCCGCAGGTATTGTTACCGGTGCATTCTTCATAGAGAGTGAATGTTTTGTCGGATATGCGGAGGCTATAAAGATGGGTATAAGGGATTATGGACTGCCCCTTTATATTTACAGCGACAGGCACACGATATTCAAGTCTCCTAAGGAGCTGACCCTCGAAGACGAATTGAAAGGCGTATCAATTCACCTGTCGAATTTTGGCCATGCACTGAATGATTTAGGCATAAAGCAGATATTTGCCAATACGCCCCAGGCTAAAGGACGTATAGAACGGCTGTGGAATACTTTTCAGGACAGGCTTGCGGCGGAACTCAGGCTCAATGGAATCAGGAACATTGAAGAGGCTAATAGCTTCCTCCCACTCTTTCTGGATGATTACAACGCCAGATTTTCCGTTGAACCAAAAGTAGAAAACTCTGTGTATCTCAAATTCGACAAGAGAATTGATCTGGATCTGGTCTTTGTTCTGCGCTGTGAAAGAAAGATAGGCGGCGGAAACACTATATCTTACAACAGTCGGATATATATTCCGGTTGACGGCAGTATATACATGACTCCAGGAAGCACCGTTGAAGTTAGACAGACCGTTAAAGGAGAGATATACATCATGCGTAACGACAGGGCTATATTGATGAAACAGGTGGAGATGCCGAAAAAAGCGACCCATAGTGATTCAAAGAAAAAAGCAGGTGTTGTGTCACCACACAAACCTGCTTCAGACCACCCCTGGCGGGGCAGATCTACAAATGTGACTACCAAGGATGATACCATAATTCAAAGGAATAGTGACATTTTCTTTGACCATTTGGGGTGACTTTTTCTCTGGCTATTGACAGTCGAATTTTCATTTTCGTGTTGAATTTTCATTGCATGAATTTTTATTGCTCCTTGACAAAGCATCGCGCGCGCCGTTAGAATGTCTGAAATTCTATTTTTTCGGGAGGGCTTTGCGTGGGGAGCTTTTCATATATGCGGATGTGCATGATGATGTGCGATAGCGGCAGGGCCTCTCTGAGACAGTAGACGAAAAATTTCGTAATCTGTTCAGCCGGCTCTGCTTTTTTTAGCAGAGCCTTTTTTATTATGCGGAAGGGGATATTTTAGATGGATGAGAACAAAAAGCGCGGTTTTATGACAAAGGCGCTCCACTCGGGGTGGAGCTGCGATTCGGCAACGGGGGCGGCGGGGCTGCCGATCTATGCCTCTTCGGCCTTCCAGTTCCGCGACAGCGCCCACGCCGCGGGGCTCTTCAACCTCGAAGAGGGCGGTTTTATCTATTCGAGGCTCGCGAATCCGACCGTCCAGGCCTTTGAGGCTGGGCTCAACGCTCTTGAGGGCGGGGTGGGCACGCTGGCCACCTCTTCCGGGCAGGCGGCCTTTGCCCACCTGATCACCGCGCTCTGCTCCTCCGGCACGAACCTCGTCGTCTCACGCAAGGTCTACGGAGGCACGCTGACGCTGCTGCAAAACATCTTCTCGCGCTTCGGCGTGGAGACGATCCTCGTCGACAGCGACCATCCCTGCCAGGTGGAGCAGGCCGTCAATGACGGGACCCGCGGCATTATCACCGAAGTCGTCGGCAATCCGATGATGAACGTCGCGCCGCTGGAGGCGCTTTCGCGCATCGCCCGCCGCCAGGGGGTGCCGCTCATCATCGACAACACATTCGCGACGCCGGCGCTTTGCCGCCCGATCGAGTGGGGCGCGCACGTCGTCGTCCATTCGACGACGAAGTATATCTCGGGCAACGGCAACCTCATCGGCGGCGCCGTCGTCGACGGCGGCAATTTTGACTGGGCCGCCTATCCCGATAAGTTCCCCGAGCTGGCGAAGCCGGACAGGGCCTATCACGATATCGTCTTTACGGAGCGTTTCGGCAAGGCGGCGCTGGCCGCGAAGCTCCACGCCGCGATCCTGCGCGATCTCGGCGGCTGTCCCTCGGCCTTTGACGCCTATCTGCTCCACCTCTCTCTCGGCACGCTGGGGCTGCGCATGGAACGCCACAGCGCGAACGGCCTTGCCGTGGCGCAATTCCTTGAAAACCATCCGCAGGTGGAATGGGTCCGCTATCCGGGTCTGCCCAGCCATCCGCAGAACGACATGGCGAAGGTCTACCTCAAAGACGGCTGCGGCGGCATGGTCGCCTTCGGCGTCAAAGGCGGCGTAGAGGCGGGGCGCAAACTCGTCGACAGCCTCAGCCTCATCGGCCACATGGCGAACCTCGGCGAGTCGCGCACATTGATAATCCACCCCGCGAGCACGACGCACAGCCAACTGACGACGGCGCAGCGCGCGGCGGCCGGACTCTCGGACGGCCTGCTGCGTCTCTCTGTCGGCATCGAAAATGTGGAAGACATTATCGCGGATCTTGAAAAGGGTCTTGCGGCGGCGGGAAAATAACGATGAAAGAGGAGATAGGCTCTGTCGCGCTGCAAAACGTCACGCTGCCCTCAGGCGCCTTCTTTGAGAGGCTGGAGCAGGCCTACAGCCGATACGGCGAGGCGGAGCCGGACGGAGCGAATGTCGAGCAGTCCTTATCCCACCGCTACATGCGGGAAATGGCGCAGGGCTCCACGCGCGACGGGGACGGCCAGTTTCAGGTCGAGAGCTACCTCCATTACCACGGCGAAGAGATCGTCAAGCGCTTCGACGCCAACTGTTACCTTTACTTAACGAAGATGATGGACCTGCATGACATCGGCGCGGGGCGCGGAGGCCTCGACGAAGCCTGGAAACGTTTCTCGGGCCGCCGGCTCCTCGGCCTCGGCATCTCGAGCGACATGCTCTTCCCCAACTGGCAGGTGGAGGAGGCGGTACGCGCCGCCGCCGAAAGCGGCGTAGCCGCCTGCTACGAGGAGATAGAGAGCGAAAATGGTCACGACGCCTTCCTGATCGACTTCGACCAGGTCGACGATTACCTGCGGTCGTTTTTGCAATAGACAATCAAAAAAGCGGGGCCGCCGTTTGACCGCGGCCCCGCTTGCCCTGTAAAGATTAGAAATAGAGATCCTGCGCGCCGTTTTCGAGCTTGTGCAGGCGCTCCTTCGTCAGCTCCTTGATCTTGTCGCTCGGTATCTTTTCCACTTCGCCGGCGATCACCCTTTCCCCAAGTTCCTTCAAATGGTCGGAGCCGTATCCGATCAGGTATTCCTTGAAGGTGAGCAGGGCGTTCGGCTGACAGATGTTGCGTATCTGCCCCGACTTCGCGAGAGACATGAAGCGGTCGCCGGTGCGTCCCTGGCGGTAACAGGCGGTGCAGTAGCTGGGGATATAGCCGTCCTCGCAGAGCCAGGTCAGCACCTCGTCGGGGGTGCGTTCGTCAGAGACCTTGAACTGCGCCGTGTCCGGCTGCTCCGGCTGGCCGATCTCCTTGTGGTAGCCGCCGATGCCGGTGCAGGAGCCCGCGCTCACCTGTGAGATGCCGAGGTCGAGGGCCCGGCGGCGTGTCTCCGGAGTCTCGCGCGTCGAGAGTATCATTCCCGTATAGGGGGTGGCGACGCGGATGACGGCGATGATGCGCAGGAACTGTTCGTCGGTCGGCATGTAGGGGAACTTCTTCATATCCACGCCCTCGGCCTCGCGGAGGCGCGGAACAGAGATCGTGTGCGGCCCCACGCCGCAGGCCTTCTCCATCGATTCGGCGAAGAGCAGCTGGGCCACCGTCTCATATTTATAGTCGTAAAGCCCGTACAGCACGCCGGTGCCGACGTCGTCTATGCCGCCCTCCTGCGCGCGGAACAGCGCCGTCGTGTGCCAGTCGTAATTGCTCTTCGGCCCCTTCGGATGCATCTTCGCGTAGGTGGGGCGGTGGAAGGTCTCCTGAAAGAGAATAAAAGTCCCGATCTCCGCCGCCTTCAGCCGCCGGTATTCCTCAACGGTGGTTGCCGCGATGTTGACATTGATGCGGCGTATCGAGTCGCCGCGGCTGTTCTTGTAGGCGTAGACGCGCTTCATGCACTCGATGATATAGTCGAGGGGTATATTCACAGGGTCCTCTCCGGCCTCCATCGCGATACGCTTGTGGCCGAGGGCCAAGATCGCGTCCGCCTCACGGTCGATCTCCTCCATCGTCAGCTTCTTGCGGCACATCGCGGCATTGCCGGCGTGAAAGCCGCAGTAAACGCAGCCGTTGACGCAGTGGTTCGCGACGTAAAGCGGCGCGAAAAGCACGATGCGCCTGCCGTAGATGCGCTCCTTTATCTCCTTCGCAAGCGCGTAGAGTTCATGCTCCAACTGAGGGTCGTCGATCTCCAGCAGCACCGCCGCCTCGCGGTGGGTGAGGCCGCCGCACTCGCGCGCCTTGTCGAGGATAGCGCGCACCGCGCCATGGTCTTTGGCGAGTTTTTTCGCCTCTTCAAGCGAACCTAATATCTCCGCGTCGTCAATGAATGAAGAATCCTGAAACTCCGTCTTACTGTACATATTTGATCATCCTTTCTCCCCGCGCGGAAGATTCCGCCGCGGACAGTAATGTGATTTTGATGTGCGCCCCTTACTCCCGGAAACTCCCGAAATAAGAGATATTTTTATGGAACGATTTTATTCTAACAGTAAGTGACGGGGATAACAAGGCCCTTTCGCGTCATGTTTGGGTATGAATCAATAATTTAGGGTGAATAGATCGACATGGGAATTGGCGCTTATATGCGATTGCGAGAGGATGATAAATTGGGGTTTACGCGATTGCGGGGAAAAGATAAACTGTGATTTAGCGCCTTTAAAGCCTCCCTCGCCGAGGGAGGTGGGCCGGCGCGCGATTTTGCGCCGGGTCGGAAGGAGTGTTGTACTGTTTGGCGCGGTTTTCCGCGCCAAACAGTGCCCGCGGCGTAAGCCGCGGAAGAGGATAAGGCCAGAACAAAAACAAAACCCAAAGTCAAATCGAGTAGGAGGCCTCCCATTATTTGAGAGGCCGTCCTCTCACACCACCGTACGTACCGTTCGGTATACGGCGGTTCGGTAACGAGCGCGCATTGCCTCATATCGCAGCAGGATATCGTCATATCCCTGCGAGGCGAGGTATTTGTTGGTCAGTGAGGTGGTCAGTATCCACGTTCTGGCTATATGCCAGCATCCGAGCCTGCTGTTTGCCCATCGCCACGCGTCCCTGTGATGGATCCCCAGCTGCCTGAGGTTCTTGTATTTCGGCCATATCCTTTTCCACTGTTTCCAGTAGATTTGCCGTATCCTGCGTCTTATCCATCCAGTCAGCTGTAACATCGCGCTTTTCATTTCGGCTATCGCATAGTAGCCCAGCCATCCCGTCGTGTATTTCCTGAGGTTTAGCATGATGGTCTCTATCGAGCGTCCCTGATTCCTGGCGGTAAGTTTTCGGATTTTGTCTTTGAACCGTTTCAGGCTTTGTTCGTGTGCCCTTATCTTCGTTTCTCCTTTGCTAGGGTAGAGGGAGAAACCAAGAAATTTGAGTTTTGTCGGGCTTCCGATACAACTTTTCTTTTGGTTCACTTTGAGTTTCAGCGTTCCTTCAAGATAATTGACGCAGTTTCCCATTACTCTTTGGGCGGCTCTTGCGCTTTTGACATATATGTTGCAGTCGTCGGCATATCTTACAAATTTGTGTCCTCTGTTTTCCAGTCAGTTTGTCAAATTTTGTAAGGTAGATGTTGGAGAGGAGCGGTGAGAGGTTGCCTCCCTGCGGAGTTCCTTCTGTGGTCGAGCTGATGAGCCCGTTTTCCATTACTCCGCTTTTGAGGTATTTCCTGACGAGCCTTATTACACGCTCGTCTTTTATCTCTTCCCGAAGCATCTTTATGAGCAGGTTGTGGTTGACTGTGTCAAAGTATTTGGCCAGGTCGATATCCACTGATACTTTGTATCCCTGTCCGTAATATATCCTAGCCTGTTCTATTGCCTGATGGGCGCTTCTCCCTTTGCGGAATCCATAGCTGCCGTCGGAGAATTGCTTCTCGAATATTGGCGTCAGCACTTGGGAGATGGCTTGCTGTATCATACGGTCTATGACCGTGGGGATTCCCAGCTTGCGCTTTCCTCCGTCCGCTTTGGGGATTTCTACTCTCTTTACTGCCTGGGGCCTGTAGCTTCCATCATAGAGGCTTTGGATAAGTTCGGGATAGTGCTCCTTCAGGTGTCCATACATCGCTTGGACTGTCATTCCATCTATGCCTGACGCACCTCCGTTTTTGACTACCCGTTTGTACGCCTCTGCCATGTTCGCTCTGGTGAGGATACATTCGAGCAACGTTTGCGCTCTTTCTTCTCCTGCGTTTTCTGTGTGGGCAATACTCGGCGCTTTCATGGTGCTTTCCGCTTCCAGCTTGTCCTCGCATGAACAGCCTGCTTGCGCAGTTTTCTGCTTTCTTCGCATTGCCCGACCTTCTTTCGTCTGAGAAGTTTGTTACCGTTCAGCCCTTCCTGTATTGTTTTTTTTTTTTCTCTACCAGTACTATGGCCTCTGCTGACTTCTTGCGGTTCATCCATCCATCTCTGGGTGGATTGCACTCAGGTTAAGCCCCCGCAAGATCTCCCCGAGTAAGCACATAAACTTTCTCCTCATATATCCGCCGCATTTACACCATGGGATTCGTGCAGTGTAGGACTTTGTCTTGGGGGGTAGACTCGTCCGTCCCATAATGCCTCACATGCGGTCCCTGTTCGTCGGACCGAGGGTTTGCCTCCGGCTTCCTTCAGATTCCACCTCACGATGGACACCCTTGCCTTTGGCTAACAGTTCACACTGCAATGCCTGTAGCGGACTTACACCGCCTAGTTTATGTGCATGTCGGGCGCACCCCTCCTCCACCGGCTTCGCCGGAGCCCCCTCGGGGTGAACAGAGTCCCGAAAATCGGGCAGCCAAATAAAGCCCCTGGATTATAATAAAACTAAATACATATTACATATAAAGGGGGCTCTTCTATGCGTAAACGTAAAACAGAAGAAAGAATAAAAGCAATTGAGATGCACAAACAGGGAATTCCACGAAGGCGGATTGCTGAAGAACTTGGTGTTAGTCATGATTCTGTTAAAACATGGATATCTTTATATAAGAGCGGACAGAAGGACTTACTGGATGATACAAGGAAAAAGAACCTACAGCAAGGCTGTAAAACTTGAAGCTGTTTCGGCTCATTTAGAAGAGGGACGTACTATGGTAGATGTTACCTCATCTTTTAACATTTCAAGTCCCTCTCTTTTAAGACGATGGTGTAAGGAATTTATCGAACAAGGGGATATTTCTAGTTCAAAACAAGACTGTCCAGATAAGAAATTGGAAGTTACAAATAGCATAGAAAAGATTAAAGAGCTGGAAATGCAGGTCGATGTATTAAAAAAGCCTTAGAGCTGCAAAGGTGGTGATAGAAAGAAATATTAAATACAGAATCATTTTTGAATTTTCAACAAAACATTCTGTCTGTGTAATGTGTAGATTTTTGTCCGTATCTCGTTCGACATACTACAGTTGGCTAAAGGCGGCGTGGAATGGAAGATAAAGACGTTCCTCTCATAGAAGCAATAAGAACGTGACAGAATATCAACAAAAACACTTATGGGTACAGGCGAATGACTCTGTGGCTCAACAACTTCATTGGCATTCATGTAAACAATAAGAGGGTAAGGCGTGTTATGAAAAAAGCGGGACTTCAAGCGGAAATAAGAAAAAAGAAAAAGTTTAAAGTGATGTCAGGAAATATCCACAGCTATGAGAATATCCTGAACAGAGAATTTCGTTCCGACAGACCAAACCAGAAACTGGTTACTGATATTACATATATACGAACAAAAAGGGTAATATATTCCTCTCCATGATAAAAGATCTCTTTGATAATTCCATACAGGGATATCAAATCAGTCGTAATAATAATATTAAGTTAGTAACCGATACATTGAAGAAAGCATTTGAAAATAATAATAAGGTGGTCGCTGATGGACCAATCCTCCACAGCGACCAGGGGTTTCAATATACAAGCCATGCATATTTCAACCTGACACAAAGATACGGACTCAAGGTCTCGATGTCAAGGAAAGGAAATTGTTTGGATAATGCCTGTGCAGAAAACTTCTTTAGTCACATTAAATCAGAACTCGTCAACCGAGTAAAAATGGGAGAACTACGAGGAGGCCAAAGATGCTATAGACAAATATATAAGGTATTATAATAACGACAGGATACAGATAAAATTGAAAAAGGCTCCGATGCAATATCGAAGTCTCTTTATTGAATAAATTTTTGATACCCTTGGGAGCTTTTATAGCGTTGTCCGGTTTGCGGGACTCTGTTCAGCCGAGGGAGCTCCCCGCGAAGCGGGGTGAGGGAGAGTTGACCTTGGGTTTTGTTTTTGTTCTGGCCTTATCTTCTCCCGCGGCTTGCGCCGCGGGCACTGTGTGGCGCGGAAAACATGCGCCGCGCAGTGCAACACTCCTTCCGACCCGGCGCAAAATCGCGCGCCGGCCCACCTCCCTCGGCGAGGGAGGCTTAAAAATATAAACCCCAGTTTATCTTTCCCCGCAATCGCGTAAATCGGCGTTTATAAGCGACTCACACAAAACGCGGAGGCAAAGCCTCCGCGTTTTGTGTGAGTCGCTTAGTATTGGCGCTGCGTTTAAACTTAGTTGAAGTCTCTGCGCTCTTTGATTCTCGCGGCTTTTCCGCTGAGTTTACGGAGATAGTAGAGCTTCGCGCGGCGGACTTTGCCCTTGCGCGTCACTTCGATCTTGTCGATCGACGGGCAGTGGACGGGGAAGATTCTTTCCACGCCGACGCCGTTCGACATCTTGCGGACGATGAAGTTCTCGCGAAGACCGCCGTGCTGGCGGCCGATCACTACGCCCTCAAATACCTGGATACGCTCGCGGTTTCCCTCTTTTACTTTGACGTGGACCTTGACCGTATCCCCTGAACGAAATTCAGGAATCGAATCTGCGTCTTTATGGAATTTCTTCTCAACCAGAGCTATTCTGGGATCCTGCATAAGGTTTTCCCTCCTTCTTTAATTATCTTTTTTGATGATTTTTATCTTTTGAAAGGACGGGCGGTCTCCCGCGCGCCTCTCTTTTTACTTTTTGAGCCAAAGGCTCCTATCGCCAGCCGAAGAACCTGTCAAGCGTTATGCCGACGGCGCTTCTCACGGATAAATGGTTCCAGCCGTCGCAGCCGCCCGTTATCGGCGTCATCACCGCGTCGGAGATATCCATTACCTCGTCGTGAAGCCCCCAGCCGGTCCCGAACATGAAGACCGGGCTGTGGTCCTTTTTAAGGATCTCCCTCTTAAGGGAGAGCCAGTGCCGGGCTCCCGCGTGACGTTTCGCCGTGGTGGCTATCTTGAAGGGCTCTCTCTTTTCCTTCTCGAGCACCCACGCCAGCGCCTTCTGGACGGAGGCGAATATTTTCAGCGTTGAGAAGGCCTCCTTGCGGTCGGGATTGTATTCCGATCCCCAGCCGGACGTCCAGTGTCCGGCGATCCGCTTTGCCATCTCACGCTGCTGGGCGAGCGGCGTCACCAGCAGGTATTTTTTTATTCCGTAGGTGCGGCAGGCGCGCGCGATATCGTGCAGATCCATCCCCGTTATCGCGGTGGATGATTTTTCTCCGCGTTTATCGAGCACCGGATAGTGCACCTCCATCACGTAGGCTCCCCCGGAAAGCCAGGGAATTATCCCCGCCCTCGCCGCGATATCGGGCCGCCGGTCAAGCGTCCGCTCCACGGAACGGCGGCGGCGCCACCGGTCGATCGCCTTCGCGTCGCCGTTGGTCAGCACCTCCGGCACACGCTCTCCCCGCCATTCGGCCGGGCGCGTGTAATGCGGTGTGTCGAGCATGCCGCTGTAGAAGGAGTCCTCGGTGACCGAGGAGTTATTGCCGACCACTCCCGGTATGAGGCGGGAGACCGCGTCGACTATCGCCATCGCGGGCATTTCGCCTCCGGTAAGCACAAAGTCGCCGAGCGATATCTCCATGTCCACGTATTTCTGCGTGAAACGTTCGTCCACGCCCTCGTAATGTCCGCAGATTATCACCAGATGCTCTTTGCGCGAGAGGTCTTCCACAAGCTCCTGATAAAGGTGCGTCCCCTGCGGGCTCGGGTAGACGACGTACGGCTTCCCGCCCTCCGAAACGGAGGCCAGAGCCTTCGCAAGCGGTTCCGCCATCAGCATCATGCCGCCGCTGCCGTAACAGTAGTCGTCTATCTGCCGGTAGTCGCCCTCCGCAAAGTCTCTGATGTCGATAACGCCGGCATCCAGCTTTCCCGCCGCGACTGCCCGTCCTAAGACGCTGGCGGCAAGGTAGCTGCGCATGAGCTCTGGAAAGGCGGTGACTATCGATATTTTCATATCAGTCCCACAGACCCTCCGGAATATTTACTGTCATGGTGCCGTTTGCCGGATCAACGTTTTTTATCACGTCGGCGACTGCCGGTATCGCTTTCGAGGTCCCCCCGGAGGTCTTGACGACGTAAACGTCGTTGCTGCCCGTGTACATAACTTCCGTTATTTCTCCGAGCCTCTCCCCCGTGGCGTGGTCGAATACCGCAAGGCCGATGATGTCGTCCAGCCAGTATTCATCCTCTTCAAGATCCACCCGTTCGTCCTTGGCGATCGTGATGACGGCTCCCTTCATGGCTTCCGCCGCGTCGCGGCTCTCTACGCCCTGAAGGCGAAGAAAGAAGGTGTTTTTTCCCTCGTATGGCTCGATCCTGCTCACCTTGAAGGTGCGCATGGGCTTTCCCGCGACTGTCACGTCGAGTTTTTTCATGCCCAGAAACCGCTCGGGGAAGTCCGTCTGCGGCAGCAGCAGCATATCGCCGCGCACGCCGTGGACTCCCACGATCTTACCGATTTCGCATCTATCCTCCGGGGTCCCCTCAGTCTTCTTTGACATCAACATCCACCTTTTCGCCGGACTTTATCGAAGCTGCCTTCGCTACGTGGCGGATGGCGTTGATCGTGGAACCTTTCTTGCCGATTACGCGGCCGATGTCGTCAGATGCCACCCTTATCGTGATAAGGATGGCGCCGGCCTCGGAGCGTTCCTCCGCGACGGAGACCTCCTCTGGCTTGGTGACGAGCCGGCGTACTATCAGGTCAACGAGGTCGACATAGTCTGCCATATCCTGCGTCCACCTATTCCGCTGCGGGAGCGTCGATGATTCCCGCTTTTTTAAGCAGCACCTTCGCTGTGTCCGACGGAGAAGCTCCGTTGGCCAGCCAGTGGGCCGCACGTTCCGCGTCTATTTTGATCTCCGCGGGCTCCATGAGCGGGTTGTATGTGCCCAGTATCTCGATGAAGCGTCCGTCTCTCGGTGAATGAGAGTCGGCCACTACCAGACGATAGAAGGGAGCCTTCTTTTTCCCGTGACGGGAAAGACGAATACGAACTGACATTTGCGCTAACACCTCCTGTGTTATTTTCTCTTAAAGCTTTATATTGAAAACGGGGATTTTATTCTCCGAGTCAATCCTTGTTCAGCGGAAAAAACCTCTTTTGCCCTTCATCATGCCGCCCATTCCCGGAGGCATCTTGAATCCGCCCTTACCCCCCGACATCTTGCCGAAGGTCTTCATCATGCCCTTCATCTGTTCATACTGCGCGAGCACCTGGTTCACCATCTGCACCGATGTGCCCGAGCCCTGGGCTATCCGCTTACGGCGGCTGCCCTTGATTATCTCGGGATTGCGGCGTTCCTTTGTCGTCATCGAGAGGATGACGGCCTCGGTCTGTTTCATGCGTTTCGGGTCCAGATCGGCGTTTTTCAGCGCCTTGCTCGCGCCTGGTATCGGGAGCATCTCAAGCACCTTTTCCAGGGGGCCGAGCTTCTTTATCTGCTGCAGCTGCATCAGCATGTCCTCAAGTGTGAAGCGGTTCTTCTTGAGGCTCTCGGTCATCCGCTCTATATCGGACTCCGAGGTGGCGGACTGCACCTTTTCCAGCAGCCCTTCCATATCCCCCATGCCGATGATGCGCTGCGCCATGCGGCGCGCGTCAAATACTTCAAGGTCTTCCGTCTTTTCACCGCAGCCGGCAAGCTTTATCGGCACGCCCGTGCTGGCGCGCACCGCAAGCGAGGGGCCGCCGCGCGCGTCGCCGTCGAGCTTCGTCAGCACGACGCCGGTGAGGCCGAGGCGCTCGTGGAAGGTTCCCGCGACGTTGACAGCCTCCTGCCCGGTCATCGAATCGACTACAAGCAGTATTTCCGTCGGAGCGGTCGCCGCCTTCATGGCTTCGAGCTCGTGCATGAGCTCGTCGTCCATCTGCAGCCGTCCCGCGGTGTCCAGCAGTATCATGTCGCAGAGGCGCGACTCCGCGTATGCGCGCGACTTGCGCGCGACCGCCACCGGGTCGGTCTCGCCGGCTTCGGGACCGAAGAAGGGGATGTTCGCCTTCTCCGCGAGCACGCGCAGCTGCTCTACGGCCGCCGGCCGGCGCAGGTCGCAGGCGACGACGAGGGGCTTGTGCCCCTTCGACATCCGGCGCGCGATCTTTACCGTGGTGGTGGTCTTACCGGAACCCTGAAGGCCGACCATCATGTATACCGTCGGCGGCTTCGGCGAGATGACGAGCGGCGCGGGGGCCTCTCCCATTATCTTTATCAGTTCTTCATAGACTATCGTGAAAATAAGCTGCGACGGGGTTATCGACTCGAGGACCTGCTGTCCCGTGGCGCGCGCCCGGATCGCCTCGACGACGTCCTTTACGACCTTATAGTTGACGTCGGCCTCAAGCAGGGCACGGCGCACTTCGCGCAGAGCGAGATTTATATCCTCTTCCGAAAGTTTTCCCTTGCCGCGGAGGCTGGAAAATATATTTTCAAAACGTTCCTTCAATGAGTCAAACATGCCGTCACCTACGCCTCAAGGATTTTTTTGAATGTCGTATAAAAATCTTCCGGCAGACGCTCCCTGTTCTCTTCAAGCATCTGCTCCATTTTGTCCGTCTGCTGACGGCGCGCGATCAGGCCGAAAGAACTTTCATAGCCCTCCATATGTTCGCGCGCGCGCGTGATGAGGTCGTGCACGCCCTGCCGCGAAACGCCGAGCGTCTCCGCCGCCTCCGAGAGCGAGAGATCCTGCAGGAGTATCATTGCGCAGGCCATCCGCTGCTTCCCGGTGAGCAGCGCGCCGTAATTGTCGAGCAGAAGCCCGTCCCTGATACGCTGGTCCAAAGAATCCTTTTCCGCCACAACAATCACGCTCCCCAGTCAACCCGAGCATAATAACAAAAGAAGCGACTGGTGTCAAGTAAAATAACTTTACAGCCTCGACAGACGCATCAACAGGTCAACAGAGGGTAAATCGGCGTTTATACGCGCCGTCTGCGTCATAACTTGCCCTCTGAGTGTCCTGCGGCAAACGCACCCGCATGCCGCGGCAATGTGGATAATTTGAAAAGAGTTCCCCGCTAATGACGGGAAACTTTGCCTTGCAATCGCCGTATGACCAATACGGCTCCGGTACTCAGAGGGTAAGTTATTTAGCATCCGGCACGTCTAAACGCCGATTTACGCGATTGTAGGGAAAAGATAAACAGCGATTTATGCCTTTAAAGCCTCCCTCGCCGAGGGAGGTGGCATGACGCGGTGTTTTTCCGCGTCATGACGGAAGGAGTGTTGCTCCGTTTGGCGCGCGGTTTTCGCGCCGAACGGAGCCCGCGGCGACAGCCGCGGAAGATGCGGAAGATGGTAAGGCTAAAATCAAAACAAAACCCAAGGTCA
This sequence comes from Cloacibacillus evryensis DSM 19522, assembly GCF_000585335.1. NCBI lineage: Bacteria > Thermotogati > Synergistota > Synergistia > Synergistales > Synergistaceae > Cloacibacillus > Cloacibacillus evryensis. Next base: position 3,396,471 of record NZ_KK073872.1, on the reverse strand, counting down.
AGCCTCCTCCAGTCTCGGCGGAAAAACACCGCCGAGCCAGCCCTGGTGTAACTACCAGCCGATTCGCACAAATCAGAAAAACACTGATTTGGCTCCCTGGCCCCCTCGGCGAGGGGGCCTTTAAAAGCGTAAACCGCAATCGCTGAATATCGATAAATTGTTTTTTGCGAGTGCCCGCTAAACCGCAATTTACCTTTTCTCCTGCAACCGAGTAAATCCCAGTTTACCATTTACCTGACCTTTCTTGACGCGTTTGCCTGTCTAATGACAGGGCGGCGCCGCGGCGAAAATCCTATCTTCGTTTATTCATCTCCGATGATGAAAGGCCGGATAAAGGGCAAAACGCCCCTTATCCGGCCTTTATCGTCTTTTTAAATTAAAAGCGCCGCGGAAATTTTATTTGCCGAGGTTCTCTCTGAGTCCCTTCATGAGTTCGGGAGTAAGTCCCCTCTTGCCGAGCTCGTCCCAGATACCGACGCAGGCGTCTTTGATGGGCTTGAGTTCCTTCGCCGAATACTTGTGGACCTTGATGCCCTTCTTCTCCATCAGCTTCATGTATTTCGTATCTTCAGACTCGGCGGTGCTGATCGATTTGAGGGTGAAGTTTTTCGCGGCTTCCCTGAAAATCTTCTGATCTTCGGGGGAGAGCTTCTTCCACGCCTTTTCGCTGACCATCAGCGGGAGGTACTCGAAAGAGTAGTTTGTGGCGTACCAGTACTTCATAACGTCGCCCAGCGTCGTGTAAGCGGCGGCTGTGGACATGCCGTCGACCGCGTCGCAGACGCCGGTCTGGAGCGACTGATAGATGTCGGCCCAGGGAATGGTGATCGTGCGGAAGCCCATAGCCTTCGCGCCGAGGTTGTAAACGTCCATGTTGGCGACGCGGACGAGGACGCCCTTGTCGACCTTCGGGTTGAGGGGTTCTTTAAGCGGCTTCGTGGAGGCGATGCCGATCATGCCTTCGACATAGGAGCCGAGGACGTTGACGCCGAGGGGTTTGCCGAGTTCGACGAGTTTGTTGGGGAGCCAGGCGCCGGGAGTGAAGACTTTCTTGGCTTCGGCATAGCTGCTGACGATGCCGTTCGTGTAGATAACGTCGAAACGGGGGTCAAAGCCGCTGGCGAACGATGTCACAGACATGTCTACCGTGCCGCGGATAAGCTCTTCCATGACGAGCTCATAGCTGCCGAGCTGGTTTGCGGGGAATACTGTGATTTTGACGCGGCCCTTCGTCTTCTGCTCGATCTCTTTCGCGAAATCGCGCATCATCTTTGTGCAAAGATGCTCTGTGGGCTGCTGACCGGCAAAACGTAATGTGATCTGTTCCGCCGCCATTGCCGCCGTCGCCATCATGGCGGATACGATGACTGCTGTCATGAGTATTGCAAACTTCTTCATTACTGGTACCTCTCCCTTCAAATTCTGCTTTTTATTAAATACGGCCAAATTTGGCCGAAAAAGCCTATACGGTGCTTATACCTATATACATTTATGTAAAATTATGTGGCGGTTTTATTGAATACAAGATATATCAGAAGAGCAATTGTGTCAACGTTAGAATATTTTTCTCAAAAAATCAACAATGTTGCATCAACCAGATATTTCTATAGTTTTATTGAATCTAAAATAATTATGTTTTGTTCTGTGTACTTTGGAACAACCCCCTTGCCTTTATATTTATTAAAATCTTGATCACAGAAACGACCACCGATTAAACAATGGGTCGTTGCTTACAAAAAACAATCCCGCGGCAAGAAAAAGATCCTCGCCGCAATAAAGAAGGCCTTATCATGCGGGAGGATCATTTTAACGTTAACAACACGCTATATCTCTTTCAGAAATATCACACTATCATAAAATGAGCACTTATTTTGATATATCAGAGATGATTATCAGTTTTTTCGGGAGTACCGCTCCTTACTTGTGGGACACCTCAATCTCCAGCTCATCCGAAATTTCCGTCTCTTCTTCGACCTCATCCCCGCGGCACTGTTTAAATTCACGCTGGAGGTAGTACAGCTCCTCTTCCAGGCGAATGATGCGCGCCAGCAGCTCTTCGGGCGAAAGCGCCGCCCCCGCGCTGCTGACCGGCCTGCCGCCGACCTTGACGATACGCGCCCGCATACCGGTGACGGTGGCGTTCTCCGGGACGTTTTTCAGCACGACGCTGTTGGCGCCGATGCGTGAGTTTGAGCCGACGACGATCGGCCCGAGTATTTTTGCCCCGCTGCCGACAAAGACGTTGTCGCCGAGGGTCGGATGGCGTTTATGGCTCTTTTCGTTGCCGGTGCCGCCGAGGGTGACTCCCTGGTAAAGGGTGACGTTTTTGCCGACGATCGTCGTCTCGCCGATAACGACGCCGGCGCCGTGGTCGATAAAAAACCCTTCGCCTATCTGTGCCGCGGGATGGATCTCTATCCCCGTCCACCAGCGCACGATCAGCGAGATAAAGCGCGGCAGCACGGGGACGCGCCAGCGCGTGTGAAGGTAGTGGATGCCGCGGTGCGCGGTTATCGCGAGAAAACCAGGCGTACAGAATACCACCTCAAGAAAACCGCGGAATCCCGCGGGAATCGCCGGATCATTCCGCCTCGCAGCCGTATAGTCACTTTGTATGTTTCTCCATATCCCCATTCAAATTCCCTCCCGGATGATAAAAAAGGGCCTGTCTCGCGACAGGCCCTTTGGTATATCTATAATTTATATAAGGTAGAAAGATACTCGCCCGCGGCTCTATGCGTACAGCCGCGCCGGCCATACGGTTTTTGGATGAAAAACCGTACAGCAACAACATGATTTATTGGCGGAAGTCGGAACGATCATCTTCTTCATAGCTGACATTTTATAGGCTTTACGGATAATTGGCAAGCCTCGCTTTTTATAGTCCAATAACTTAAAATATTTTTGAAAACAACAGAGAGGAGCCCGGCGAGGATGAAAGATGCAAAAAGGACCGGCGTGGAGGCGCTCGCGCCGGAGAAGGCGGCGGAAGCGGCGGCGTTGGCGGCCCTCTGTATGGCCGACAACTCTTATTACGCCCTTCTATATCAAGGTTATTCACGCGCGGAGATGATATCGCTGATGCGCGTCCGTATTGAAAGGACTCTCGCATACTGCGCGGCGCAGAAGGGGCTTTTTGGGGCGACCGCCGGCGGCAGGCTTGCCGCTTATGAGTACATGGTCGATTACCGCAGGCTGCGCGACGAGAACGGCGCGCTCTTCCGCGCGATTTTCAGCTACGGGGAGGCCGCCGGCGAAACGCCCCCTCTGCGTGAGATCAAGCACACGCTCTCGGGCCTCCTTGACGAGGGGCGGCGGATAACCTACGTTCTCGGCTGCGGCGTGGCGCCGTGGGCGAGGCGCTGCGCCTCCGTGCTGGCGGCGATGGCACATTTCAATAAGGGGCTGCTGCGGAGCGAGGACGTGATCGCGGCCGATTTTTCAAACCGCGCTCTGCTCTCCCTCTGTTCAAGGCACGGCCCCTTTGAAATAAAGGAACTTAGCGGCGATTATTGGTTTTTCCTAAGAAGATAGCGGGCCGCACGGGCCCGCCGTCTTTATCGTTGTCTTTTCAAAGGAGAAAGGGTCTATGCCGCCGCCGGAGTCTGGCCCTCTTTCTTTCCCATCTTCAATAAAATTATCCAGGTCACGATCACGCCGACGGCGCCGACCGTGGTGATCAGGCGGCTCGGGGAGAGCCCCATGACGGCGAAGACGACAAATACCAGCCTCTCCCAGAGGACGAGGTTCCTGTTCAGGTATCCCATCATCGCGAAGCCAAAGCCGAAGCAGGCGACGACGCAGGCGAGGATGCCGTAAAGGTTCGTCGCCATCGAGCCCTGCAAAAGTATCCCCGGATCGTAACAGAAGGCAAACGGGGTCACGAAGGCGAGGAAGCCGAGCTTGCATGCGGTGAAGCCCGTCTTGTTAGGCTCGGAACCCGCGATCGAAGCCGCCGCGTACGCCGCGAGGGCGACAGGCGGCGTGATGTTCGAGATTATCGCGTAGTAGAAGACAAACATGTGCGCCGAGATCGCCGGGAAGCCAAGTTTTGTGAGGATAGGAACGCCGAGCGCCGAGGCGAGGATGTAGGCGCCCGTCGTCGGAAGCCCCATGCCGAGGATGAGCGATACTATCATGACGAGGAAGAGCGCGAGAAGAGGAATGCCGCTCGTAAAGGCCAGCACAAGGCCGACAAGCTTGACGCCGACGCCGGTCAGGGATACGGAGGCAAGGACTATCCCCGCCGTCGCGCAGGCGACACAGACGAGGGTGATATTCTTGACGCCGCCGTAAATGGCGTCGATCACCGCCTTCGGCCCCATGCGCTTATCGGGCTGCGGCAGTGAAACGAGCCAGGAGATGACGACTCCGATCGCCGCGGCGCGCATCGGCGTCATCCCGACGAAGAGGAAGTAGACAAGGCCGATGATCGGCAGGAAAAGGTAGGCCTTTTTCAGCACCTGTCTCTTATCCGGCAGCTCCTCGGGAGAGAGCCCCCTGAGCCCGCGCTTCATCGCCTCGAGGCGGATCATGAGGAAGACCGCCGCGTAGTAGATGATCGCCGGAGTGATCGCCGCGATGATGATGTCGACGAAGGGAACGCCGAGGAAGGAGGCCATAAGGAAGGCCCCCGCGCCCATGACCGGCGGCATTATCTGGCCGCCGGAGCTCGCGACCGCCTCGACCGCCCCCGCAAAGTGCGCGGGATAGCCGATCTTTTTCATAAGCGGTATGGTGAAGGTGCCGGTGCCGTAGACATTTGCGACCGCGGAGCCGGAGATCGAGCCAAAGAGGCAGGAGCTCATGACGGCGATGTTGGCCGGGCCGCCGGGAGCCGTGCCGGTAAAGGCCTGCGCCACCTCCATAAAATAGGGGCCGGTGCCGCATTTTTCAAGAAAGCCGCCAAAGATGAGGAAGGCGGCGACCAGAGTCGCGGAGACGCCGAGAGGCATGGAGAATATTCCCTCATCGGTGAGATAGACCTGTTCGACCACTTCGGACATGGAGAATGAAAGCCCCTTCATGATGCCGGGCAGAGACTGTCCGAAATACATGTATGCCGCGAAAAGGAAGGCGATGATCGTAAGGGGAAGCCCGACCACGCGGCGCGTGCCCTCGAGAAGCAGCACGAAAAGAAGTATACCGCACCAGAACTGGGCCGCCGTCAGCGGGTCGACCTGCTGGATACGCATGACGATTTCATCATAGTTGAGGATGACATAGATAGAGGGGATCGCGGAGATGGCCCCCAGCGCCCAGTCATAGAGGGGGACCCGGTCCATCGGGGCCTTCTTGAACATCGGGAAGAGGAAAAAGGCCGTCGGGAGGACGAGCCCGAGGTGGATATTTTTCTGGAGGTAGGATTCATAGGCTCCAAAAACGGAGGTATAGAGATGAAAGAGGCCTATAACCACAAAATAGACGTACATAAATTTCTGACTTGATCCGCTTAATTTTCGCATTTATACACACTCCTGGCCTAAACATGATGGGCTGTCCGGCATCAGATCGAATAACGGCGGGAAACGCCGTCTATGGTTCATAAAAATGAGGGAAGAGAAGCAGAGGGGATGCCCCCTCCGCTTCAGAGAAAGGTTCGCGCCGGGGCGTTACTTTTTCGTCTTGGCCTGCTGTTCTTTCCAGAACTTCAGCGCGCCGGCCTGTGTCGGGACGCCATTCGGCACCGCGATCTGCGGCGTCAGTTCGTCGATGTCCTTCACAGCCTTCGCGAGGTTCGCCTTGTTTTCCCAGAGGGACTTGCAGAGGTCGTAGGCGAGCGAATCGGGAATGTCATTGCGGACGACGATGCAGGTATAGTCGCCGACGGTCTTGACGGGCTTCTTAACGCTCTTATAGGTGCCGGGCTCGATCGTGAAGGTGACCGTGCCGTAGGCGTCGGCAAGCGCCTTGAGCGCGCTGTCGTCAACGGGGAGGCAGACGATGTCGGCCTTGCTTTCAATGTTCATGACGATCGAAGCGATCTTGCCCACAGAAAAGATAAAGAGGTCGATATGTCCGTCGGCGATGAGGTCGGCTCCGCCCTCGTATGAGGCAAATTCCATCGAGCCGCCCATCTTCTTGATGTCTTTATAGGTCACGCCATAGCCCTTCATGAAGAGCGACTTCACGACGAATTCCGAAGAGGTGCCCGGCTTCAGAGTTGCCATCTTGACGGGGATCTTTTTATCAAAGATATCGCCGAGCTTCGTTATCTTGTTCTTTGCGGCAAAATCCTTACGCATAATAAAGTAGGTGTACTGGGTGTAAAGGTTCGCGAGGATCGCCGCGTTTTTCGCGGGGCGGCCCATGAAGTCCTGTTCTCCCTTGATGGCCGCGCCGAGGAGCGAGGTGACGGAGAAGCCGAAATCGCCCTTATGTCCGTTGGCGTTGATGATATTCGAGACGCCGCCGCCGGTGCTGCTGGTTACTGATATCGTGTTTTTCGACCACATATCGGCCAGGGAGCTGCCAAGCGCGAACCAGTTGCCGCCGGGAGGTCCGGCCATAAACTTAAGCTGCGCGGGCCATCCCGCTTTCGGCGTGGGAGCCGCCGCCGCGGGCGCCGAGGTTACGGCCAACAGAGAAACAAAAAGTAAAAATACCGCCAATTTCTTCATGTAGATCACCATACTTTCTTATATTTTGACCAAAAGGTCAATTAAAATATAACACCTTGCTCCAAAGGGATTATATCACAATATTCTAAAAACCTAAATAATAGCCGCAATCTATTGAATAAAATATTTTAAAAAACGACTTTATTAGTTTTTACTTAATATTTTAAGGCAATCACAAATTGCACTTACAGATATATGCATAAATCCTCTGATTGACGGTTGTTTTATCAGGAATCATAACCCAAACGCCCAGATGTATGCAATCATAACCGCCCAAAAATCTGCTTAATTTTATTCAATAACTCACTAAACAGCCTATATTTATTTTTTATGCAAGATATTTTTTGTTTAGGCCGCATAAAACCCTTACAATAATATCTCATAAATAAAGTCCCCTTCGATCTTTAAGAAAATCGAAGGGGACGAACTTTAAATCATTCTAAATTCAGATTAAATTTTTATTTCGCCGCAGTTATCACCTTCGCGAATTTCTTTCCCTCTGTAAACGCCTTATCGAGTATCGACGTATTCTCCAAAACGGTCCCCGTTACCGCGGAGCGCAGATGGCCCAGAAATTCCATGCCGGTGAAATCCGACACGGACTGGAACACATAGCCGACGATATCCGCGCCCGGAAGCGGCTGTTCATGGGCGTGGTTGTCAAAATATGTCGTGATGAGGAATACGCCCTTGCCCTCAAAGTATTTACGCGTCTTATAACCGTAAAGGCGGTCAAGGAATATTTTGGTGAGCGTAGAGGCGCCCGTCCACCATACCGGCGTCGCGAAGACCAGGGCGTCGGCCTCTTTGATCTTTTTCATCACCTCGCGCATCGAGTCGTTATATACGCAAAAATCTCGCTCGCCGCACTCGCACATGTCGCACGCGTCGCAGGGATGGATACTCTGCTCCTGCAGGTTTATCACCTCAACGTCGCTGCCGGCGGCACGGGCACCGTTTACAAACTGGGATAGCAGGATCGCCGTGTTTCCGCGCAGACGAGGACTGCCCTGTAACGCTAATATTTTCATATTGTCTTTTTCCCCCTTAGGAGTTATGTTATTCTTCTGTTTTATATTAAGGAGGCGTCATCCGCCTTAGTGAATATTGGAACATTTAATGCGAGCTATGTCAAGAGTTCGCCTCCGATTATCGGACAAACGCGGCGATCCGCGGCGGCGCAGGGAGCCGCAATCTTTCGGCAGCAAATGGAGTGGAAAATAGAATGGCTCATGAATTTATCGAAATAACAAACGCCTTTGAAAACAACCTCAAAAACATCTCCGTCAAGATCCCCAAAAAGGTCGTGACCGTGTTCACCGGCGTCTCGGGCTCGGGGAAATCGTCGCTCTGCCTTGACACCATCGCCGCGGAATCGCGGCGCGAGCTGAACGAGACCTTCCCAAGCTTCGTGCAGCAGTATCTGCCAAAATACGGACGCCCCGAGGTGGAGCGCATCGCCAACCTGCCGGTGACGATCGTCATCGACCAGAAAAAGCCGGCGGCCAACACACGCTCGACGGTCGGCACCTACACCGATATCTATTCGATCCTGCGCCTGCTCTTTTCACGCGTCGGCCGGCCCTTTATCGGCTACTCCGATGTCTTTTCGTTCAACCATCCGGCCGGAAAGTGCCCGCGCTGCGACGGCCTCGGCATCGTCAACGATCTCGACATCCACAAGCTCGTGGATTTCAACAAAAGCCTCAACGACGAGGACACGATCCACTTTCCCACCTTCGGCCTCGGCCTCTGGCGCTGGAAGCGCTACGCCTACAGCGGCCTCTTCGACCTCGACAAGAAGATCAGGGACTATAGCCCCGAGGAGCTGGAGCTCTTCCTCCATTCGCCGCAGATAAGGCTGAAAAACCCGCCGGCCAACTGGCCGAAGTCCGCAAAGTTCGAGGGGATATACCCGCGCATGTACCGCAGCATCATCACGACAAAAGAGGGCAAACGCTTCCGCCACATCCTCGACAAGATGGTCAGCAGCTACGAATGTCCCGACTGCCGCGGCTCGCGCGTCAACGAAAAGGTACGCAGCTGCCTTATCAACGGCAAAAACATCGCCGACGTCACGGCGATGGCCATACCGGAGGCGATGGAGTTCGTCGCCTCGATAAGCGACCCGATGGCGGCGGACATCAAGCGCGAGCTCGGACGCCGCCTCGGCGCGCTCGTTCAGATCGGCCTCGGCTATCTTTCGCTCTCGCGCGGCACCGGCACCCTTTCCGGCGGCGAGGCACAGCGGATCAAGATCGCCAAATACATCAACTCGGCGCTGACGGACATGGCCTACGTCCTCGACGAGCCGAGCGTCGGCCTTCATCCCAAAGACATCAGCCTTCTCAAAGATTCCCTCTGCGCGCTGCGGGATCACGGCAACACCGTGCTCATCGTCGAGCACCACCGCGAAGTCATCAAGCTCGCCGACCATATCGTCGACATGGGGCCGGGTGCCGGGAGCGCGGGCGGCCGCATCATTTTCGAGGGCGGCTACGAAGAGCTTCTCGCCTCCGATACCCTTACCGGACGCCTGCTGAAAAAGAAAAGCCCGCTCAAAGAGAATCTGCGGCGGCCGACCGGCTGGTTCACGCTGGGGCCGACCTCGCTGCATAACCTGAAAAACGTCACCGTCAAACTGCCGCTCGGCGTGATGACGGTGATCGCCGGCGTCGCCGGCTCCGGCAAGAGCTCGCTGATGGAATCATTCCAGAGGGATTGTCCCGAGGATACTATCTTCATCGGGCAGAAAAACATCGGCATCAACCTCCGCTCCACGCCCGCGACATACCTCGACATCTCCGACGAGATACGCGCGCTCTTCGCGAAAGAAAATAAGGTGGCCGCCGCTTGGTTCAGCTTCAACTCCAAGGGCGGCTGCCCCGCCTGCGGCGGCTCCGGCACGATCGTATCCGGCATGGCCTTTATGGACTCCATCGAAACGGTCTGCGACCTATGCCGCGGGAAGCGCTACTCCAAAGAGGCGCTCGCCTACACTTATAACGGGAAGAACATCGCCGAAGTGATGGACATGACCGTGGACGAAGCGGCGGAATTCTTCGCCGGCAAACCGCTCTGTGAAAAACTCCTTTCGCTCCGGCGCGTCGGCCTCGGCTACCTCCACCTCAACCAGTCGATGACGACCCTTTCCGGCGGCGAACTGCAGCGGGTCAAGCTCGCCTCGCATCTCGCGCTGCGGGGCTCCATCTTCATCCTCGACGAGCCCACCGACGGACTGCACCTTGACGACATAAAGACGCTGATGAAGCTCTGGGACGAGATGACCGACGCCGGCAACACTCTGTTTCTCGTCGAGCACAGCGTCGACGTCATGAAAGAGGCTGACTATATAATAGAGATGGGGCCAGGCGGCGGCGGCTCCGGCGGCAAAGTGATCTTCCACGGAGAGCCGCGGGAAATGCTCGCCTGCGCAAGCTCCGTGACGAGGCCTTATTTAAAGGACAGCCTGCCGGCGGATTGATCCGCGCCGGCGTCCGGCGAGGCCGCTTCGCGTAAAATTTATGAGATATAAAGGAAGCCGCAAATGATAATCAACGTCCAGAAAAACCTGCCGCAAAGCGACGAATTCACCTTCACGGCGATCGATTTCGAGCGGGCCAACAACAGCCAGAACTCCGTCTGCCAAGTGGGGATATGCACGGTAGAACGGGGCAGGATCGTACGATCCCGCGAGTTTTTCGTCAGGCCGCCGCAGCGCGTGTTCTACTTTCAGAAAAAGGCGATGGAGATACACGGCATCACATCCCTCGACGTGGAGGGCGCGCCCACCTTCGACAAGGTCTGGGAAAAGATATTCCCCGACATCGAGGGGCGTCCTCTCGCCGCGCACAGCTTCCGCGACGACGCGCTGACTCTGGACGCGATACTTTGCAGCTACCGGATAAAATACAGGTATCAAAAATACGGACACCTCTGCACCCTCGACCTGGCCCAGAGGGCGGATATCCACGGAGAAAACAACAAATACAACCTCGAGGCGCTGTGCGGGCGCTACGGCATCACGCTGCGCCCGCATCACGCGGGCTCTGACGCCGAAGGCTGCGCGATGCTGGCGCTGAAAATCGCGGAGGAGCTATCTATAGATTCATTCCGCTCGCTGGCGGACCTATCCCAAACTCCCGATTTTCATGAACCGGAACTGCCTGACGAACTCACCTATACCGACCTGGGAGTGCTGGAAAACTACCTTCACAGGCTAAAAAACAAAAAAACGGTGCAGCTAGCGGACTGCCCCAAGCTAAAAGACCTTGGCATGGCTAAAAAGATGATAAAAAAACATCCCTCGATAATCCTTAAAAAAGACGCCGCGATGAGCGCCAGCGGACTCGCGCAGTGGTTTTCCGAACAGAGGCCGCTGCCCGCCCCTCAAAAGAGCGGCAGGACGAAAAGCCGGAAGAAAAGATAATCACGCCGAAGCAAACGACCGCCGGAAAGGCGGCCGCCTGACGAAAAATAGTCTTCCGCGGCGCCGCCCCGCCCGGCAGCGCGGGCTGCCAGATGTTTCGGTCAAAAGTTTGCCGCCTCCGCCGCGGAAAAAGGGATCAAAAAAGCGGAGGGAGGCGCGCCTCCCTCCGCATCCTTAGCGGTCCGACTCCGCGATCCGCGCCTCTCCCATATCCGGGGGAGAGGCCTCCGCCCACTGGCGCGCCGTCGACGTCAGGTAGCCGTCGAAAATGGCGTCCAGCTCGCCGAGGCCCCGGCGGTCGGCCGGCGTCATCAGCCGCACATTCATGGTAAAGACGATTATCGTGATAATAAGTAAAAAAGAAAAACGTATCCTGTCTTCGCTTGACATAATAGATAAAAACTCCTTCTGTCGTCAGTCTAAACGGCATATTTAAGAACACGGGCCCGCCGCGTCAGTTTTTTATATTTAAGGGAGACAACCCTTGACTGACCGGCGAATATCGTGTATGTAATTCTACCATCACGCCGCCAGCTACACAAGGGTAATCCCGACGGCAAAAAAAGGGGGCGGGCCTTTCGCGGGACCGCCCCTCTTTTTTTATAGCCTGCGCGGCTCTATTTATCCTCTATCAGCGTCATCAGGTCGCTGTAGACGCCGTAGGCGGTCTGCAGTATATCCGGGTCGCGCTCGATGAGCATTATCTCTCCCGCGAGATCGGTGTAAAAGATGAGGGCCGAGGAGCGTCCCCCCACGGAGCAGAGCGGGTCGTCAAAGGGCAGCCGCCGCGGCTCCACGGAGAGCTCCACGCTCCCGTCGTCGGCGCGCCGCGCGCCGCAGATATATTTGATGCGGCATCCTTCGGTTCCGGCGGCCTTCACATCGGCGGCCGACGTTCCCGCGAGGCTTTTGACCTTCACGTCCTTCGGCGTCAGGCGGGCGTCCATGAGGATGTTGGCAAGCGCGCATATCTTCGCCGCCCCGTCCCAGCCGTCGATATCCATCGAGGGGTCCGCCTCGGCGAACTGCAGCCGCTGCGCCTCGGCGACGGCGTCAGCCAGGTTGCCGCCCTTTTCAAGTTCGCCGAGGATGAAGTTCGTGGTGGAGTTGAGGATGCCGCGCAGCGCGAGGATCCTGTTTCCGCGCAGCCCCGCGCGCGCCATGTTGAAGACGGGCGCGCCGTCCATCACGATGGTCTCGTAGAGAAATTTTTTCCCCGCGGCTTCGGCGAGCGTTTTCAGTTCGTCGAAGCACCAGGCTTCCGGCCCCTTGTTCGCGGTGATGACGTCCATGCCGTTCGCGAAAGCCTCTCTGATGTAGCTCGCGGCGGGCTCTCCGTCTCCGATCGACAGGGTGCTGAGTTCTATGAAAAGGTCCGCCCCGGCGGCGGCGATCATCCCGTGAGTGTCGCACCCGGAGACAAAATCAGGATGTTCCGAGTCGAAGCGCCCCAGCTCTTCGTTCATTATCAGAAGCGCGCCGAGGTCAAGGCCGCGCGGGTTCATCATCGTACCCTTGCTGCGCGTACAGACGCCGGTGACCAATATCCCGCAGCCGTAATCCTCGCGCAGCTCGCGTTCCTTTTCCAGCAGCAGCCGCGTGAATCGTACTCCAACGTTGCCAAATCCGGCCATACAAACTTTTATCGTCTTTTTCGTCATGGAATCTCCCCTCCATCAGATTGTTAAGACGGCGGTTATATTGTACATCTATTATCCCGCGATGCGTTTTTAATTCTTAGAGAACCGTTCGATTATACGCGCCATCCGGCGTAACCGCCAGCTACGCCTTTAAAGCCTCGTATAAAAAAGGTCTCCTTTATAGTGGCCGGATATTGATTTTTCAGGGTGCGAGCCGCTTTATTGGCGTGCGAAGTTTCAGTCGGCCGTATATAAATCCCGCCGCCGGTGCTATAATTGCAACTTGATATCATATATTGGAGGTATTTGCATGAAACACAAAATCGTTCGTCTGTTTTTCACAATCGCTCTTACGCTTCTCGTCGCCGCCTCGGCTCTTGCCGCCGACGTTCCCGCCGGGAAACGCGTCGTCGTCGATCAGCTCGGCCGCAGCGTCGTGATCCCGCAGAAGGTGGAACGCGTCGTCTGCCTCATGCACCACGCGCTCGACATCACGCTCGAGCTGCAGGCGGGGAACCGCCTCGCAGGCGTGATGAAGGGCTGGGAGGGGCTGCTCTTCCCCGGCATCGCGGATATCTATCCGCCGATCAAAAAGCTGCCGCAGGTCGGCACTCTGACCGAGGTCAATATGGAGGAGCTGCTGAAGACGAATCCCGACCTCGTCATCGTCACGCATTATTTCCCCCAGGATACGCTGAAGAAGATAGAGGCGGCGGGCATTCCCGTGGTCGCGGTCTCGCTTTATCAGGCCGATTTTGAAGAGGCCTCTAAGCTGAACCCGAAGCTGAAAAATCCCGACAAGGCCTACACGATCGGCATGAGGATGGGCGTCAATCTGCTCGGCGAGATCTACGGCAAAGAGAAAGAGGCCAGGAAGCTCAACGATTTCGTCGCCGAGAAGCGCGCGATCGTCGGAGACAAACTCTCGGCGATCCCCGACAATAAAAAGATAACCTGCTATATGGCGAACCCGGACCTCCACACCTATGGCAGCGGCAAGTATGTGGGCGTGATCATGGACCGCGCCGGCGGCATCAACGTCGCGCGCGACATCTCCGGCTACAAGGCCGTCAATATGGAGCAGATACTGAAGTGGGACCCGCAGGTGATCTTCGTGCAGGACCGCTACGCGGCGAAGGTCCTCCCCGAGATCACGAAGGGCGCGGCCTGGGCCCCGATCAAGGCCGTCAAAGACCGCCGTGTCTACGAAACGCCGGAGTATGTGAAGCCGTGGGGACATCCCTGCCCCGAGTCGATGGCGCTCGGCGAGCTCTGGATGGCGAAGAAGCTCTATCCCGAACGTTTCAAGGATATCGATATGAATAAAGCCGTGCAGGAGTTCTACACGACCTTCTACGGCGTGCCGTATAAGGGAAAGCATTGATGCTGAAGCCCGGAGACGGCAAAAACGAGTTTATGATAGAGACGGGGCTGGCGCTGGCCGTTCCCGCCTCTTTCGTCCTTTCGCTGCTCATCGGGCGCTACGGCATACCGGTGGAGACGCTCTGCAAGATGCTGCTCTCCGCCGTTTTCCCGCTGGAAAAGACGTGGCCGCAGACGATGGAGACGGTCTTTTTCCAGATACGGCTGCCTCGCATCACCGCGGCCTTCTTCGTCGGCGCCTCTCTCGCGGTCTCGGGGGCGATCTTCCAGGGTATTTTCAAGAACCCGCTCGTCTCGCCTGACATCCTGGGCGTCTCTTACGGCGCGGGCTTCGGCGCGGCGCTCGCGATATTGCTGACGAACGGCGGCGTCTATTTACAGGCTTCGGCGATATGCTTCGGGATGCTCGCGGTCTTCGCCGCCTATACGATGGCGCGGTTCTTTAAGGGCGCTCCCGTTCTGGTCCTCGTCCTTTCGGGCATCATCGTGGGGGCCTTCTTTCAGGCGCTGCTCTCTTCGCTCAAATACATCGCCGATCCCTACGACAAACTGCCCTCGATCATCTTCTGGCTCATGGGTTCGCTCTCGCGCGTCAGCGCCGGCGACCTCTCGTGGACGCTGCCGGCTTTCGCCGCGGGCATGGGCGCGCTTTATCTCTGCCGCTGGCGCATCAATCTTCTCGCGCTGGGGGATGAGGAGGCGCGCGCGCTCGGCGTGAACACCACTCTTGAACGGGGCGCGGTGATCTTCGTCTGCACGCTGCTCTCCTGCCTCGCGGTCTGCCTCGCCGGCACGATAAGCTGGGTCGGCCTGGTGATCCCGCACGTGGGACGGCTGCTCGTCGGCTCCGACTACCGCCGCCTGCTGCCGGCCTGCATATCGCTCGGCGGCATCTATCTTATCCTGATAGACAACGCGGCGCGCGCCCTCACGATGAACGAGATACCGCTGGGGATACTCACCTCGCTCATCGGCGCGCCATTTTTCGCGATGCTGCTCATGCGGCGGCGCGCGGGGTGGCGCGGATGAGGTTCTCCGTTGAAAATCTCGCCTTCGCCTACGGCGGACGGCGGGTCTTTGAGGAAATAACCTTTACGCTCGAGGCGGGCGAGGTGCTGTGTCTGCTGGGGCCGAACGGCGCCGGCAAATCGACGCTGATCAAGTGCCTCGCGGGGATCTTTGTCCCCGGCGCCGGAGAGATCCGCATCGACGGCGCGAGTATCAGGACCATGCGCCGTAAGGAGTTCGCGCGCCGCGTCGCCTACATACCTCAGAGCGCGGCCCCCGTATTCCCCTTCCCCGTGCGCGACATCGCCGCGATGGGACGCACGCCGCACAAGGCCTTTTTCGACCAGCCCGATCATAGGGATTACGAGATGGTCCGGGCGGCGCTCGCGGAGCTCGGCATCGAACATCTCGAATACAAGAACTGTACCGAACTTTCGGGCGGCGAGCGTCAGATGGTGCTCTTCGCCGCGGCGATGGTGCAGGAACCCGAGCTTCTGCTGCTCGACGAGCCGACTTCGCACCTCGACTTCGGCAATCAGATGAGGGTGCTGAAGTCGGTGAAAAAGCTCTCCGCGGAGAGGGGCATCAGCGTCATCATGGCGACGCACGCGCCCGAGCAGGCGTTTCTCGCGGGGAGCCTCGCGGCGATGCTCAAGGGCGGGACGATCTCCGCCTGGGGCGCGCCCTCCGAGGTGATAACGGAGAAGTCGGTGAGTGAGTGTTTCGGCGTGCGCGTGAAGGTCGTCGACATCGACAGGGAAAGAAATATCAAAGGCTGCATGGCGCTGATGGAATGACTTGCGGCAGGCAAACGGTCACGCCGCGCCGCGCGCCCTTTTAAAATTACCCGTTACCTGCCGCGTTCGCGCTATATTTCCGCGGACAGCAGTTTCCGCTCTTTTTCTTCCTGCGCCGCTTTTTTCTTTTCCGCGCGGTCGAGTATCTTCGCCAGTTCTTCTTCCTCATAGGGCAGCACGACGACGCCGTTAGCGTCGCCCGCGATCAGGTCGCCGGGGCGCACGGAGACGCCGCCGCAGGAGACCGTCACGCCCAGCGCGCCGTAATCGCTCTTCTTCACCGCGCCGCAGACGACTGCCCGGGCAAATACCGGCAGCCCGATTTCGCGGCAGCCTGCGATGTCGCGCAGCGCGCCGTCTATCACGACGCCGCCGATCTTTTTCAGCGAGGCGCAGAGGCTCTTGTAGTCTCCCCACAGCGAGCCGCGGCAGTCCCCGCGCCCCGCGAGGACAAGGATGTCGCCCGCCCCGGCCTCGTCTATCATGCGGGCTGCCAGCTCCGAGGAGCCCATCGGCAGGTCGGCGGTAAAGGCCTGCCCGACGACACGATCTCCCACAAGCGGCTTTATCTCGTAATGCATGGCGCGGAATGGCTCCATGCCGTCGCAGAGTTCCGGGGTGGAGAGGGCGGCGGCGCGCGCGATCAGTTCCGGGGATATTTTGGGATGCGTCATGAAATTACCTCTCTTTTGTAAAGATAACGCAGACGGGGCTTTCCGCGGCGACGGTACGGCCCGTAAAGACCGGCCGGCCGCTGTCGGCCTCGATCGCGAATTCAACGATAGTGTCGCTGTCTTCGTTCGCAACGTAAAGTTTTTCGCCCTTTTCGTCGAATGTCATGAAGCGCGGCGTTTTTCCGAGCGCGTCGGTAAAGCCCAGCAGCCGCAGGTATCCGGTATGAGGGTCGATAGAGTACGAGGCTATGCTGTCATGAATCCGGTTAGAGGCGTAAGCGAAGCGGCCTCCCGGGTGGATCAGCATCGCGCTCGCCTGTCCCTCGCCGGTGTAGTATTCGGGCAGCGAACTCAGTATCTGCTTCGGCGTGATCTTACCGGCGGCGGCGTCGAAGTCAAAGCAGGTGACGCAGTTCCCCTTTTCGTTGATGAGACAGCCGCAGCGGTTGCTCGGGTGAAACGCGAAATGGCGCGGTTCGTCGTGCTGACGCGCCTCCCGGCGGTCGCTGAGCGAGAGGGAGCCGTCTTTTTCGATACGGTAAAGGTTGAGCGCGCCCGTGCCGGTCTTTCTGCCCTGAATCGGCACGATGAGAAAGTTTCCCTCGACATCCTGGAGACACTGGTGCGGGTAAGATACGGAACCGGCTTCGATGCCCGGGATCGCCGCCTCATGTACCGGCTCCGAAAGACTCCCGTCCGGCAGGCGTTCCAGCGTGGATACCTTACCGCCCTGCAGCGTGGCGACGAAGCACCGCCTGTTGCCCTTGTCGAC
Organism: Cloacibacillus evryensis DSM 19522; assembly: GCF_000585335.1. Lineage (NCBI taxonomy): Bacteria > Thermotogati > Synergistota > Synergistia > Synergistales > Synergistaceae > Cloacibacillus > Cloacibacillus evryensis. Next base: position 3,379,148 of record NZ_KK073872.1, on the reverse strand, counting down.
GGAGATGAAGACGGGATTTTTCCCTCCCGCCGCCGCGCGCCCGATCTGCGTGAGCCCTCCGCTCTCTTCGTCTATTTTGAATGAGCTCACATAGTCTTTGTCGCCGTGTACGCAGTAGAGGAATTTTTCCTCCCGGTCAAAAGCCAGGTATGAGGGGTTTTCCAGCCCTTTGACGAGCTGCGTCTCCTCCCAGCGCCCAAGACCGTCTACGCGGTAGACCTTGAGCCCTCTGCCGCGCGCGTTCCTCTCCTTCGTCGTCCTGCATCCCACATAGGCAAATTTCATCGTCATTTTTCCGGTCCGGCCAGGCGGCGGCTCCGGGCCATGCGCAGCTGCCCGCCGGCGATGAGGATCTCCGCCTCGCGGTCGGTAAGCTCGGCGCGCGCCTCGGCCTTCTCCCCCGTCGTTTTGTTAAGCAGCGTGACGCTGCGCCGCCGAAGCTGCTCCGCGGGGGCGGCGACTGTGATCTCGTCCCCCTCGGAGAATTTGGAAAGGTCGCGCGGGTCTTTAAAAACGAGCGGTAGCACGCCGTGATTTATGAGGTTGTTTTTATGTATCCGCGCCATGCTCTTGGCGAGTACGATCTTGACGCCCAGGTACATCGGCGCGATCGCCGCGTGCTCGCGGCTCGAGCCCTGCCCGTAGTTCTCTCCGCCGACGATGATGCTCGGGCCATATTCGCGGCAGCGGGCGGCGAAACCGGGGTCGACACGCCCGAAGGTTATTTCGCTGATCGCGGGAATGTTCGAGCGCAGCGCAGAGAATTGGGCGTTGGCCGGTATTATGTCGTCCGTGGTGACGTTGTCCCCCCGCACGGCGGAGACCCTAAGCGAATATTCCTCCGGCATCGGGGTATTTACCGGCATCGGTTTGATGTTGGGACCGCGTATTATCTCGACCGCGCCGCCCTCCGCGGGCGGCGTCAGGATGAGGCGGTCGTCGACGGCGAACGTCTCCGGTTCCCTTATGCTTTCCAGCACGGAGCAGTCGCACACCTCGGAGGGCGCGGTGATATATCCGGTGAGGGCCGTGGCCGCAGCGACCTCCGGGCTCGCCAGATACAACGAGGCGTCGAGCGTGCCGCCGCGCCCCCTGAAGTTGCGGTTCGAGGTGCGCAGCGAGACTCCGTGCGTCGCGGGGGCCTGCCCGATGCCGACGCATGGGCCGCAGCCGCATTCAAGCACGCGCGCGCCGCTCTCCACCAGCCTGCCGATGACGCCGTCGCGCAGCAGCTCGCAGAATATCTGCCGGCTTCCAGGCGCGACGACGAAGCTGACGTCCTCGTGGGCGATCCTCCCGTCAAGTATCCTCGCCGCTTTGACAAAGTCGGTATAAGATGCGTTCGTACAACTGCCGATAAAGACCTGTCCGACCTTCACGCGGCCAAGCTCCGAGACCTTCGCCACCTTGTCGGGCATGTCGGGCATCGCGACGAGCGGCTCCAGCTCCGAGAGGTCTATCTCCGCTCTTTCGTCGTATCCGGCGTCCGGGTCGGGAAGCAGCTCCTTCCATTGATCCGCCCTCCCCTGCGCCGCGAAAAATTCGCGCACGGCTTCGTCGCCGGGAAATACCGAGGTAGTCGCCCCCATCTCGGCGCCCATGTTCGCGATCGTCGAGCGGTCTCTTATATTGAGGCACGAAAGCCCCTCGCCGCCATACTCAAAGACCCTGCCGAGGCCGCCCTTTACGGTGTACCGGCGCAGCATCTCAAGGATCACGTCCTTCGCGGAGACGCCGGGGCGCAGCTTCCCCTTGAGCTCGACGCGGACGACGGCGGGCATCTTTATATATATCGGCTCGCCGGCCATCGCCATGGCGACGTCGAGGCCGCCCGCGCCGATCGCGAGCATCCCTATCGCGCCGCCGGTCGGCGTGTGGCTGTCCGAACCCAGCAGTGTCTTTCCCGGAACGCCGAACCTCTCAAAGTGGACGGTGTGGCAGATGCCGTTTCCCGCCTTTGAGAGAAAAATGCCGTATTTCTTGGCGATCGTCTGTAAATAGAGGTGATCGTCGGGATTTTTATTGTCGGCGTAGAGCAGATTGTGGTCTATGTAGCTGACGGATTTCTCCGTCCTCACCCTCTCTATCCCGAGGGTCTCGAAGGCAAGATAGGCCTGCGTCCCCGTGACGTCGTGCGTCAGCGTCTGGTCGATCCTGATCGCTATCTCCTCCCCCGCCCTCATAACTCCGCCCAGCAGATGGCTTCCGATTATTTTCCGGGTAATATTCTCGCCCATGCCTTATGCCCCCTATATATGTTCTTATGCGATTTCTTGATGCACATAACTTTAAATGAGGAACATCCGGCTGTAAAATTACCGTATTTCATCGTCCTCCATACGAAAGCTGTATAATGGAAATGGCCGGGAAAGGAGAGAGAAGGTTGAGAGAAGAAGACTTCAGACTTTTGACGGAGCTGTATCGTACGCCAAACATGACGAAAGCCGCGGAAAGGCTCTTTATTACCCAGCCGACGCTGACCCGGCGCATCCAGCAGATCGAGAAAGAGTTCCGGACGACGATACTCCTGCGCAGCAACAAGGGCGTAGTATTCACCCCGCAGGGCGAATACCTTGCGGCGCAGGGGGAGAAGCTGCTCAATTTTATGGGCGAGATGAGGGAAAAGGCCGGCGCGATAGAGCGAGGAAGCTCCGGGCGCATAAAGATCGCCGTCGCGAATTCATACGGCGAATACACGCTGCCGGCCCTGCTGCAGCAGTTCAAGGCGCTTCACGCGAACGTGGCCTTCGACGTTATCACGACGCTGAGCGGCAACGTCCTGAAACTCGTAAGATCGAACGAGGCGGAGGCGGGAATCATAAGAGGCGATTTCAGCTTTCACGGATCCAAAAAACTCCTGAAAAAAGATCAGTGCTATATCTTTTCCAAAAGCCCGATCGATCTTATGGACCTGCCGCTGCTGCCGATGATCTCGCACCCGATGAGCGCCCCCAGCAGTTCCATCGTAAACAGATGGTGGAACGAACATTTCAGCGTCGCCCCCAACGAAAGCTACCGGGTCGGAAGCCTGTCCATCTGCCGCGAGATGGTGATGCGCGGCCTGGGATACGGGATATCGATGGTGGAAGACCTCGACCCCGCGGGAGAGTTTTATCACATCCCCATGTACGATAAAAGCGGGAAACCGGCGGAGAGGAACACCTGGCTGATAAAAAGCGACGCCGGCGGAGAGGGCGCGCTCCTTGACTCCTTTATAGATTTTCTGCTCTATAAACATAACGCCGGAGAATGGCCGCGCGGAGAAAGATGAATGTCGTCGTAAGGCATGTAAAGGTAAGAAGTCTCCTCTCGCCGACAAAACTTGGCGCGGATTTTGTGATAAATCCCTACGTCGGCTGTCCGCACGGCTGCGTTTACTGTTATGCCGCCTGCATCACGCGGGCGAGGAGCGGCCGTACCGAACCGTGGGGGACCTTTCTTGACGTGAAACACCCGACGGCTCCGGTCGATCCCGCCAGGATATTCCACAAAGAGATACTTCTAAGCTCGATGACCGACGCCTACAACCCCTATGAGGAACGCTCGCAAGCGACGCGCGACATCCTCCGTTCGCTGCTGCCGGCACAGCCCGGGATCACGATCCTCACAAAGTCGGCGCTTGTAACGCGCGACATCGACCTCTTCAAAGAGTTTCCCCGCGTGAAGGTGATCTTCTCCTTCAGCTCGCTGGACGACGGCTTTCGCCGAAAAATGGAGCCTCACGCCGCCGCCCCGCTGAAAAAGCTCGCGGCGCTGCGCGAACTGCGCGAGGCCGGCGTCGACACAGCGGTGATGGCGGCGCCGATATTTCCCGCGATCACCGACTGCGCCGCGATAATAGAGGCGGCAGCCCCCTACGTGTCGGAGATGAATTTCGACTCGCTGAACTTCCGCAGCCAGAACAGGGAACGCCTCCTCGCCATGACCGCCGCGCTGCGTCCGGAGCTGGCGGGACTCTACGACGAGATCTACCGCCGGGGGCGAAAGGATTACTGGCACAGGCTGCGCGGGGAGATAAAAGAACGATGCGGGCGGTGGGGGATCAGGGCGGCGGTATTTTTTTAACGACGCGCCGCCGCCGGCAGCGAGTCCGTAAAAGTATATATTTTATCTCGGCGCATACAAACGATTTTATGTGAAATAGCTTTTATCCCAGATAATCAAGTCGACTTTCACCCGCAGCCGGATCGCCCCGCCGGCAAATTTTCATATTTTTAATTAATTTTCAGTAATTTTATACTTTTCAACAAACCTATTGCATATTTGCCGGGGTAAATATATAATACAACATGTACCATATATCGTGCATGTTGTACAATTCAAAAAAACAACATCGCGCCTGCTTAAAGAGGGAATCTTATGACATACAAGCTTTTCAAAAACGCAAATCTTATTGACGGGAACGGCGGCGAAGTGAAGGAAAACGTTTCGCTCCTCGTGGAAGACGACCGTATCAAAGAGATAGGCGGGAGCATCAACGCGCCTTACGCGGACGAAGTCTTCGACTGCAAGGGCAATACCGTCATGCCCGGCCTGATCGACGCGCATATGCATCTCGGCCTCGTCGAGATAGAGGTGATCAACCTCTCCCGCAGAAACGCACCCGGCCTGATGGCGGCAAGAATGTTCAAGAATCTCCGCGAGGCGCTTGATCAGGGTTATACGTACGCGCGCGACACGGGAGGCGCCGACGCCGGTTTCAGAGAAGCGGTGGAACGCGGATACGCCGCCGGGCCGCGGCTGAAGGTATGCGGCGCGGCGATCGCCCAGACCGGAGGCCACGGCGATGACCGCGTCGCTTCGGAGACCCGTCCCTATTCGGAGCCCTATATGGGATTCCGCTCCGTTCTTGCCGACGGCGTGCCGGAGATGCTGCGGACGGCCCGCGAGAATATCAGGCGCGGCGCCGATTTCATCAAAGTGATGTGCGGCGGCGGCTGCGCAAGCCCCACGCAGGGGCCGGAAACTTCGCAATACACCCTTGAAGAGCTGAAGGCCGCCGTGGACGTGGCCGAGTCGGTGGGAAGCTACGTCGCCTCCCACAGCTATTCAAACAGGAGCATCCTGCTCAGCGCGGACGCGGGAATCCGCACGATCGAGCACGCGAACCTGATGACCCGGGAGACGGCCGCCGTCGTCGCGCAAAGGGGAGCTTTCATCATACCGACGCAGATAACCTATGAGATCGTTATCGAAAAAAGCCGCGATATCATCTCAAAGTTTATATACGACAAGTTTGTCTCCGTCTGCGAACGCGGATATGAGGCGATACGGAACGCCATGGAGGCCGGGATACCAATAGGAGGTGGAACAGATCTTACCGGCGAAAACACAAAGTACGCTTCGGGAGCCATCGCGTACCAGGCCAAGGCGATGGGCCCGATGGGGGCGATCGTCGCTTTCACAAAGACCAACGCGAAGGTCCTGAAGGTGGAAGAAGAAACGGGGACCCTTGAGGTGGGCAAACTCGCGGACATCCTCGTGGTCAACGGCAGCCCGCTTGATAATATCGACCTTTTTAAGGACCACAGGAAAAACCTGCTGCTGATCATGCAGGGCGGCGGCGTCCACAAGAACATCCTCGTTTAAAACAGGGCGGCGCTGATTCTTATATTTTTTCGTATGGAGGGATAACAAAAAATGAGCAATAAAGCACAATCACCAGAGATCGAGACGAAAGGTTTCCGCGTTCCCCATGTGTGGGCGATCATCCTCCTCTGTCTCATAATGGCCGGAATCATGACGTACATCGTACCGGCGGGCGTGTATGACAGGGTGGAGGTGGCAGGGCGCCAGGTCATCGATCCGGCGACATTCCACTTCGTCGAACCCTCGCCGGTCACACCTTTCAACTGGTTCGTCTGCATCATCGACGGGCTCACCGCCTCGATGGCCATTATGTCGATGATATGGTTCACCATCGCGGCGACGGACGTTTATACGGAAAGCGGGACTCTTCATAAGATGGTCGGCTGGATCATCAAGGTCTGCCGCGGCAATTACCTTCTAGTGATGGGCGCGCTGATGGCATTTTTCGCCGTCCGCGGCGCGATGGGAGCCTTCGAGCTCCATATCCCGTTCGTCCCGATGACGATCGCCCTCGCCCTAGCCTGCGGCTGCGACGTCATGACCGGGCTCGCGATCGCGATGATCCCGACCTTCGCGGCGTTCGCGTACGGGCCGATAAACGTTTACACCGTCGCCGTGGCGCAGGGCATAGCCGGACTGCCGGTCTATTCTGCGATGACTTTCCGCGTCGCGGTGTGGCTTGTGATGATGGTCGTCACCTTTTGGTTCGTCCTGCGGTACGCCGCGAAGGTAAAGGCAGATCCTTCCGCCAGCGTCACCGGCTTTACCAACCCTTCGGCGGCGGATATCGATATCGCCGCACTGCAGAAGGAAAAAATGACCGGACGCCAGAAGCTCCTGATGATAATGCTGCTCGCGACCATCGGTTTGCAGATGGTCGGGCCGATGCTCTGGAAGTGGAGCTTCGCCGAGATCGGAGCGCTCTGGCTCATCTCCGGCATCATCGCGGGGATAGTCGCGGGATTCAATAACGAACGGATCTGCGAAATAATGGGGAAGGCCTGCGCCGGCGTATTTGTCGGGGTTATCTGCATCGGCTTCGCGCGCGCGGTATCCGTCGTACTGACAAAGGGGAATATCCTTGACAGCGTCATTTACGGCCTCTCCATCCCCCTCAAACAGATACCCTCTTCCCTCTCGGCACTCGGAATGCTGGTAATACAGTCGATCATCAACTTCTTCATCCCATCCGGCTCCGGTCAGGCGGCGGTAACGATGCCGATCATGGCCCCGCTTGCGGACGTAGTCGGACTCACGCGCCAGACCGCGGTCATGGCTTTCCAGCTTGGAGACGGGCTTACAAACATGGTCATCCCGACGATGGGCGCGCTCGTGGTCTACATCGGCGTCGCGAAAGTGCCATTTTCGACCTACTTCAAGTGGGTGCTGCCGCTCTACGCGATGCTGATGGGAATCGGCGCGGTCGGACTGCTCATCGCGACATTCACCAAGCTCGGGCCCTTCTAAAGACCTGTTCCCAACAGGATATATACCTACGGCTGCGGCAGGCCGCGCGGCTTCCCTATTTTAAGGGTTTTCGCGCGGTCCGCCGTATTGTATTTATTTCCGGAATTATTCTATAATGGGACAAACGACGCGAACAAGCCATTATTCTGTCTGGAGGATTTATGATGCAGCCCATAGTCAAAGTACCTACGTTGAGCGAGTTGGCTTATGAAAGCATAAAGGCACAGATCCTATCGTGCAAAATACGCCCGGGTGAACGGATAAACATCGACCAATACTCGGAGAATCTGGGGGTCAGCACCACCCCCGTCCGCGAAGCGCTCTCAAAGCTTCAGCAGGAGGGGCTGGTACAGTACATACCGCGGACCGGCTGGAAAATATCTAGGATATCCAAGCAGGAGTTCCGCAAACTGCAGGAGGTAAAATCCCTGCTCGAAATCACGCTTGCGGAACGGGCGCTGCCCTTTATAAAGCCCAACGACATTCCCCAGATGATCCTGCTGAACAATGAAATGAGGGAGCTGTTCAAGCCCTGTGCCGGCGGGAAACCTGACCTTGAGAGGCTCCTTGAGGCAAACGACCGCTTTCATATGTACATCTTTAAGTTTTACGACAATGACATTATGATCGAAATATTGCAGCAGACATGGAACAACCTCCGGTACGCGAGGCTGATCTGGATCTCGTCCGAAGAGTTCCTCAACAACTTCTACGAGGAGCACAATGAAATAATCGCCGCCATCAAAGACCGGAACGGCGCCGCGCTGAGAGATGCCGTGGAAAAGCATCTGCGCTGCGGCCTGGGCTACATGGAAGCCTGTCTTGAGGATAAGTAGGCCAATGAAACCAGTGATAGTATAGAACGAAGATACGCAACACTATAAGTGCCTATAGTAAAATATATAAAAACAGGGTGCAAAATTGGCTATACTTAGCCGCCGCTGAAAAACGCAGTTTTTCCTAAAATTTCAAGCACCAACTCAAAAACCCGGCGTTGAACCCCCAAAACGTCGGGTTTTCTGCCTTTAGATAAATTTGAACAAAAATCCTGAGGCGGTTCAGGGTCTTTTTCAGGTTATGGGCAAAGCTTGCCATCAGAGCGTTGATTTCATCTCCGATCCGGCCTTTCAGGAAATTCCTGTCCATCCCGTAATCTCGCTTCAAATGTCCTATTATCGGCTCGATGGCGTTTCTTCGCTTCAGTTTTTTCTTGAGCGATACCGTCATTGCGCCTTTCATGCCCGGAATATGGATGGCGCACGCAGGGTATCTCTTTGTGCTTTGCTTTGCCTCTGTAGCCTTTATCGCAGTAGGCGGCGGCCTTCCTGTATTTGCGCCTCCTTGAAAACTGCCAGCTCGCGCGCCGAAGGACCGGCACCGTCCTGGCGTAGGTCCGTTTGAGTTTGACTCCAGCCCGTTTCGCCTCGCGTACCAATAATTCTATGCCCTTGGCGTAGAGTTTGAGGTCTGTAGGAAATGTTATGTCGTTTTCCTGTACCGTCGTGTCTACGATGACACAGCCAAGGTCTTTCGGTTTAAGGCATTTCACATGCGCATCGCCGTCTCAAGGCTTTCTTTGAGCATCGTTTCAAAACCTTTGGGACCGGTCCTCTTGCGCCATCGCGTCATTGAGCTGGAGTCCAGCGGCAGCTCTGTCATGAAGTATTCCATTCCGCATAAGTGAGATAGGAAATCTTTGATTTCCGTAATCGAACTTAGTATGTTCATCAAAAATACTGCCAGTATGGGTTTTCTAGGAATTCCATAACTGTCGCTTCGTCTGAAAGATCGCGAAGGCCTTTAAGATAGTGAAGGCCGATCATAAGTCTTGTCGGAAGTCCGGGGCGGCCTTTGTTTGCAATGTAGACCTCGCCTAGTGTACTCTCGAAGGTCTTCCGGTTTATTTTATCGCCCAGTTTTACGAGTTCATGGTCCATATTGATCATGTTTTCGAGCCTGTCTTGAAATAATCTATCCTGAGGTTCTTCTGTGGTCTTTGGCTTCATTATCGTAGTTTTCTCCTAATAACTACATATTTTCTACGTATATTTTACCTCAAATTTAAAGATTTATGCAGGCTCTTACTGGATTCTTTGAGTTTTTCAGCGGAGACTACATATATAGGTCTATATTGGCAAAAATACCGTGCCTTTAGAGAGCCTTGATCTACAAATTTTGCAAAAGATAAAGATCGCTGAACCTTGAGAGACCAACGACTCAGCGATCTTTGTGCGGAGAGAAAGTACAAAAATCAGGGAAAACTTCTATTCCGCGCCGAGCGCTTTGAATACCGCTTCCTGCGGGGTGGTGTAGAATATCAGACTGAAGGCCCCTATTAGGTCTGACGGAACGGCGGCTATATCGGGGGCGGAGGTAATGGGCAGCAACACTTTTTTAGCTCCGCTATCAAGGCAGATCTGAAGGGCGTTGGCCAGCTCGCCTACTTTTATGATCGAACCGCCGATACTCACGTCACCAAGCACGGCGAGCCCCGCAAGCGCAGGCTTTGACAGCGCGCCGGAGGCTATCGCTATTACCGTGGGCAGCGTCAGGCTGCTTGTCATGCCTACGCCGTTCATATCACGGTAATCTATCATGTAATCCTTGTGCTGCATGCTGATCGAGCGGCTTATCGAGCCGCCGTTAGCTTTGAGATACGCGAAGGCGGTATTCGCCGCCTCTTTAGCTTCTCGGTCAGAGCCGAGGCCCGTCCGCTCGAACTTTCCTCCGCCCTGTGTTACCTGCGTTTCAAGCCTGAAAACGCCGAACATGCCGGACGAGCCGCGCGACACTGTATAAACGCTCCCGGGGTTGAGCAGACCGTCAGAGATGAGCTTGCCGCCGCCCTGCTCCGGCACGGGCACGTACTTTTCTTCGAAGCTATCATTATCCATATAGGAAAAATTGACGTCGTAGAACTCCATGCCGCCAATTTTCTTCAGCTGTTCCTTTACGCGCCTGCGGCTTTCGAGCGCGAAGCGCAGCACCTCTTCGCCCTCTTCTTTTGAGAACGCGCCGTCCGGGTAAAGAAGCTTCACAAGTCCAGACACCATCTTCTTCACCGCGATTACGTCGCGCTGGTTGAGGTCTTTGCCCAGCCTGAACCAGCGCGTATATGCGTCGGCCCATGAAAGCTTGCGCAGCTCGCGCATGACCTCCGCAAAATAGTCCGTTATAAAGCCCGTCTGGTTCGTAAAAAACTCAGGCCGGTATTTCGGTATCTCCCAGCCCGGCACATAACAGTGGAGGCGGTCGAGGAACGCAGTGTCGTTGGCCATTGCTTCCGGGAACGGCGAAAAGAGATGCGACGTCTTCAGCACAACGTCGACGCTCTGGTTTATATTGCCGACAAAAACCATCGAGGCATACGCGTTCTTCTCCTCTTTGCCGCGAGCGAACGAGCCGGAGGCCATATAGTCTTTCATGATCTGCACGCCGTCTTTATCCTTAAAATTTATGCCTGCGACTTCATCGAACGCCACGCAGTCCCACAGCCCTACAAGGCCGACGGATTTGGTAGCCATGTTATAAAAGAGGTTCGCGACCGTCGTCTGCCCGCCGGATATGAGGATGCTGTTCGGAGATATCTCTTTATATATATGCGACTTGCCCGTACTGCGCGGCCCCAGCTCGCACAGGTTTACGTTATTCTCGACAAGCGGGACCAGGCGCGCCAGATGCAGCCATTTGACGCGGTCGTCGAAATGCGACGGCTCCATGCCCACGCTGCGGAGAATGACGTCTATCCATTCGTCCTTCGTGAAATTTTTGCGAGCCTCGGTATACTGGGCAATATCCAGGCCCGGCATCTGAACGGGGGTGAGCTTGGCTATGATAAACGGACAGCGTGATTTATCGTTCTCATCGAAGAAATATTCAAGGCGCACGATGCACCAGATCCCGCCGCAGAGCAGACGTTCAAACTGTTTCGGGTAATCGTCGGATATCGGCACGTTCTTTATGCCCAGGTTCGAGAACTCCGCCGTATAAATATCTTCTTTGAAATTAAGCCGTACGGAGACTTTGTCTATCACAGTATAGCTGCCGGCCTCGCGCAGCTTAGAGAGTATCTTCTGCGCTTCGTCGGGACGCACATAATTCTCCGCGAGGATACTGCGCACGCTGTTGACTCCCGCTTCAATGTCCTTTTCGTCGCCCGACGAGCAGTACATGCCCAGCAGGTACTCCAGCACATAGACTGGGACGTTCGCGCCCTCTTTTATGCGTTTCGTAAGGTCCTTGCGGACGATCTTTCCGGCAAAGTATTGCTTCAGCTTGTCTTCAAGCGCGGTATCTATGACCTGAACTTCGTCAGCCATCCCGGGGCCTCCTCGTTAAAATCCGAAATCGTCGGCAAAAGCGACGTCCATAATGACCTGCTGCCTTATAAGCGGTTCGCGGTACCCGTCCCCGCCCTCCGGCATGACTACCAGGTAAAACTTCTCGCCAGTGCCGTACCTGCGGTTCTTGAAGGTGAATCTGAACCTGACTATGCGCTTTGCGCTGTCAGCCTCGCGGATATCCGCGTTGAAGACGTTTTCGTTTGAGATCTTCCCGCCGCTTTCATTGGTGAAATATATACGGTAAACTGCTTCCTTCACTACGTCAGTCACCGGTTCCGTCTGGAAGAATTCGAAACTCTGCATCAGGCTCGTTATCTTTGTTCCGGCGGACATCAACACCGTTATCTGCGCCGGCTTCGTCTCCTGGCGTCCGCGCAGCGTCTTCACATCTATTATTGGAACTATCATTTCCTGCGGCGACGCGCCGCCGTGCACGTAATTCAGCCCGCCGCCCTGTGTCTTGAATATGCTTACACCGCATGGAACACTGACTGTGCGCTTATCATCCGCAGAAGCCCAAGCAGACAGCGGAAAGCTGCATATCCCATCTGCGTCAGGCCGTTCGCCCGTAATGACGTAACGCTTGCCCGCGCCGGCGCCCTTCGCAAGCCCTTCGAGCTTGTCATATTCCTGCACTTTGTCGCGTTTATATATGAATCCGTGATCCGCAGTGACAATAAAATGCCGCGCGGAGACAGTCTCGGTAAGGCTTCTGATAAGTCCGTAAATCTCCGAAATGGCCTCTTCGCAGGCGGCGAATACCTCGTTTTCAGTATTTGCCTTGTCGCCGCGCGCGTCTATCTGGTTATGGTAGATATAAATAACGTCTTTATCTGCAAATATCGGGCGCAGTTCCTCCCGTTTTGCATTCATGACGTCGTCGAACAGCAAGCATCTGCTCTTCGGCGCGGCCGCCTGGAGTATCGCCTCGCGCTGTTCGGTAGACTCGCACGGGCGCCCGTCAATAAGCGCCTTGAAATCTTTCGTGACGGAAAGCGCCTGGTGCGGCAAAAGCGCCGCCATACCGAACTTCGTGACAGAAGGCAATACGCCCGCCATAGCCTCTATCTGCGCCGAGCATTTTTCGTCACGCGCCAGCAGCTCCGCAAGCTCAGCCGCAGCTTCATAACGCAGCGCGTCGGATATGATAACTATGACGCGCCCTTTAGATAGGTCCACAAACCTGTTCCAGAAGCGCTGCTGCGGAGGCAGTGCCGTCTCTGCGCAGGACGCGGCTATCGCGCCGCTCCATGCGCCGCAGAGTTTGTCCAGATAAACGTTGGTATAAATGGCTTCGACACGTTCGCGAAGCGGTTCGAACTGCGTCCTGTCAGCAAGTCTGTCATAATGGAGATAAAAAACCCGGTAGGCGGCGTCGTTGCGCCATCCGGCAGACGTGTAGAATTTCGCTATATCCGCGGCCTTTTCAGGGCAGACGAAAGCCGCCGCGCCGACGACTGCGAATGCTTTTTCAAGCATAGCATAACGTTCTTTGTACGCTTCGCCGAAGTGCTTCGCAGCGCGCAGGCGGCAAATCTCCGGTATGCCCAGGCTCAAGAGCTTAGCGCCGGTATTTTCCGCCATAAGGCATCCGACGATCCACTTTATTATTATATCGTTGATCTCCGCGAACGCCTCGCATTCAAGAAGCTCCTCCGGCTGCATCTTTGAAAGCCAGCCTGCGGCATCCAGCTCCGACACCGCGGACGCCGAGAGTACGTCGAACGTTCCGCCGCACTTTACGTTGTTCATCATATTATCCATAAAGGCGACGACCGAGCCGGCCTTTCTACATCTGTGTGCGGCCAGGTTCGCAGGAAGCTCGGCAGTTATAAAATGGCCCGCGAAGGTAATAAAAAAGGCGAGCATGAGCCGCCTGAGAGTAGGCTCCGCGTCTGCAAAACCGTAACGCTCGCGGCATAAACGCCAGAACGGCTCCGCAAGACCGAACTTCGCGAACTCCGCAAAGTATTTATTATCCGCGTCGGTACCGGCGCACAGCGTCTCACGCAGCGTCTCTTCAAATGAAGCCGACTTGGCACGGCACAGCGCAGAAAGCATCGCGATGACGACGGCGTCTTCCGTCCATACTTCGGCCTTCAGTTCATAGAAGCGCGCGGCGCGTTCCTTCGCGGTGAAAAATTTTATATGGCGCACTACGACGGGCTTCAGCTCTGACGGTATCCCCAGGTCTGCGCATATCAGAGACGGAAGGTCCGCAAAAAACTCGCGCGAGTACCGCAGCGTATCCGCAAGATGGTCGCCGCGGATATCAGGCCTTGCATACGGCGCATAAATGAGATACTTGGACTCCGTGTCTTGGCGTTCAAGCAGATATTTCATCCGGAGCTGCGCGCCGGGCTCGAACCGTAGCACCTTCGCGCCGTCAAGCGACAGGCCGTTTATATCCTCGGCAAAGTCTCCGGCAGCGTCATACCAGAAGACGAGCCGCTCGCCGGAGCGGAATATTTCGTTAAGTTTATCGGTTATCGTTTTGAGGTCCATTGACGCCAGCTCCAGTAAATAGTCTCATTTAGCATTTTCTATTAGTATCCAAACTCCGGAACGTTTAGTCCCTTTTCGCTTAATGATATTTTTTGAACGAAGAGTTGCTAGCCTCCTGGCAACACTTGCCCGCGACACTCCCAATTTATTGGCAATCTCAGAATAACTCGCATGCGGGTTTTCTAAAATAACCTTTATAAGCCTTGCATCCTTAGTGTCATTAGTCTTGTCTAACTGCCCATCTAAGGGCTTTACAGTATCATTCACATCCTTATTAGTCTCATTTACAGGCTCAATAGTCTCACCATTAGTCTCATTATGAGATTGATTAGGCTCAACAGTCTCATATTCCAGTATCAGTGTCACGCGGTCGGGCGATAGCTTTTGCGTAAGCTCCGGCTGTTTCCATCCGTTCTTTTGCCATACAGTCCGAATATTATAGAGGCCGCTTCCGGCCCGTTCGCCTATTGCAAGGAAAGAAAAAACCTTAAAAATAACCGCGTTGCGCGGGTCCGAGACGCCGCCGCTCATAGCCTCCTCAATGCTTATGCGCATAGAGCCGGGATTGCCTATAGCAACGCGCCCAGGCGATTTTTCTACGACAATGCCGCGCCTGCCGCAGTAGTCGGAATGAATGAGCGCGTTTGCGAGCGCTTCCCTCATCGCCTTATGAGCCTCTGTATCGTCTACGCGGTCCAGCCCGTCTTTCAGAGCAAACGGGACTTTAAGCCCCGCAGTCATGCGCGCTATTATCTTGAAATAAAAGTCAAAAAGATTGCCACTCCAGTCTCCGGAAGAAGAGACGACGCGGTCGGACCAGCGCTCGGCCCCGGGCTCCGTCTCACGGAAATCGAGGAAATAATTCGGGAACTCCTTAACGATGTCATATTCATTGGCGAACATCAGAAGGCCGGCCTTTGTAGGGTGCAGCCTGTCGTCTTCGCCTATCCTGACAGCGCCTATCTTTTCAAGGAATTCGACGTCTTCAAGGCTGTTCCAGATATGGTCAGGCTTAAAGACCCTGAATCGGTTTCTGTAGCTTTTCAGCGTATCCGCATTGAAAACAGCCGGCGTCATTTCCGGCACGGTCGCCGTATCCAGCGGCATATCCGTCTGGTCACGCACCATCGCATTTATCTCTTCGCGTGAACAGTGGTAATCGCCCTCACTGTTGCGGCGGAACGTCCCGTTCAGCAGGTCTCCGCCAGTGAAGACGGGGCGGTAATGCCTATCTGCGGCGGGAATCTCTATAACGACGATGTTATTCCCATCAGCCTCTTCGACACGGACGTGCCTGTCATGGAGGATATTGACGCTGACTTTTGCCCTGTCATTGACAGCGCTCCAGAAATCTCGGATGATCTTCTGAGGATCGTCGAGCCCCACAACACGCAGCGATTTATCCTCGTTTTCCGCAACGCCCAACAATATAACCCCGCCCAGCGTGTTGGCAAACGCGGAATAAGTAGCCCAAACACTCTGCGGAAGGCCGTGTGCTGCGCTTTTGGCTTCTAAGCACTCATTCTCGTATTTGAATTTACTTAAATCAGATAAAATATCTTGAATTCTGTTATTCATCTTTTAAACCCAACATCATATTAAAATGGCTAATCTGGTTCGCAAAGGCAAAAATCTTTTTAAAAATATTAAAATATAATTCGTTATTTTCATTGCTCGGCGGAGAATAAAGATCATCAGTTATTCCATGAGATCCGCTATTGATCCAGGAAAATAATGAATGGCAAATTTCTTTTTCTTGTATTGTCTCTAGTCGTTCTATAATATTTTCATATTTATATCCACCTAAAATGGTAAAATAATATTCTAGAATCCTACGCATATTATTTTGTAATGAGATATTGGTCAAACTATCATAATTTTTTATTTCATCCCACAAGAGGGTATAAGAAGATCGTATCGGATTATGCTGTTCATAATGATCAATAGTTGTCTTTCGGTCCATTTTTCTTAGTATCCAGAAAAAAGTTTTTCCATTCTCACTTTCTCTGCTGTTTATAAAAGATAACTCTTGATGAAAATATAAATTATGCGTTAGTACAAATAGTTGTTTGACATTTGTTACCCCAGTCTTTATATCTGTAATTATAGCCTTTATTAGACTGGAAATTATAAATAGTATGTGTGTATCTAGGCTTGAGATGGGATCATCAATTATTACAATACGATTATTTCCAATATTATTAGTATCAAAATTACCTTTTATAAGCTGAAAGAAGTAAATGAACGTTATAAAAGTTATTTCTCCTTCACTGAGCGTGTCTTTTACCAACGTCCCATCGTCTCTTTGAATTTGATAAAAATTCGTTTTTTCTGTTTTGGTAATTTTAAAACCAGAAAAGCCGGAGCATTTTAAGATATTATTCATTTCATTAATTGAAGGCTCAATACTCACAATCCCTTTGGTTAATGTTTCTAACTCCATTTTTAATGAGGCAATATCTTGATTAATCTGCCCAACTCTTTCTTTTAAATTTTTCATACCATTATTCTGCCCGGCATTTTTTTTACAATAGCCTTCAAATATATCTTTGTTTTCACTTAATATAAAACTCCATATCAGGCTAGTAAGATTGCAAATTTCTTCTTTCTGATTTAGAACTAATGCGTTATTATCATCAATAAACCTATTAGCATTTTTTATTATATCTGCTATTTTTTTTATAGATTCCTCAGTAGAGGAAATACTAATAATTCGGCTAGGTTCTTTTAATTTATTCTTAAAATATTCTAGATTATGCTTAATCTGCTCGCATAAAGATTTTTGCACCTCTATTAAATGGGGTATATTTACATTCTTATTAACTTTAATTTCGTATTTGTCAGCTAACTCACCTATCTGCTTTATAATCCGAGCTGAACAAATTTCATAGTTTTGTATTAGATCTTTTATTAAATTTATATCTCTTTCGAATTCGCCGCTGAAATATTCCTGTAATTCATTTTTGAATTCCGATGTAATTGTATGTTGCTGACAAAATGGGCAAACGTCATTTTCTCTTATATAATTTTGTCCTTGACGAACCCAGTCATTGTTCTGTAAGTAATTGATTAGAGAAGCGATTTTTATATCTTGCTTTCCTATTATATTCTTTCCCCATATTTCGTTGAATTCAACATCAATAAGTCTTTTTATGCTGCTTTCATCAATGTTTGTTATATTATTTAAAACTGTAGACTCTTTATTAAATAGGATATCAGCTTTATCTTTTAATTCCTCATACGTATTACTATTTTCATTTAATGCTTGATATTCTTGCATTGCTTTATCAAAAAACTTTTGCTTACTATCCCTGTAACCTTTAAATGCCATAGCAAAAGGTCCTTCATATTTCTTATAAAGTTGTCCCCAGACAACTTCAATGAAATCGGTGGTATCATTAGTCATTTCTTTTGTTAATCTATCTATTGAATCATGCACAAAATCTAACTGTCCTATATCTTTTTGAAGTAGGCCTTTTTTTTCATTTATCTTGTTTTGTTGTTCTTTAGAAGATTTTCCAAGAGTAAATATTCCTGGAACTTCATCATTACCAAAATTTTCTTCTTTAAATTTTTTATTATAGACTAATATTTCTGGTAATTCTGACTCCTCAAATTTCACATTGCAATCTTTATAACATACATTACTCATGTCTTTTAAATAATTGCTGATAGTAGTTTTTCCTGTCCCATTGTCACCATAGATTATATTAATAGGCTTACAGTCTTTGATAAGAATACCATTGCCATCGTATGTAGCTATATTTCTTAATGTAATAGACTTTATCATTATGTTCTCCTATTTTTATTATTTCTACTTTATTTTAGCTAAGATCTCGAGGTTTTGGGCGTCTTTGGCGGTTTGGAGTTTTTCGTAGTTGGCTTTTACTCCGTCGTCGAGGTCGAGGGAGATGCGGGCTGCGGCCAGGTGGGATATTTTCTGGTCGTAGGCTTTTATCTCTTTTATCTGGCGCGTCAGTTTTTCCGCGGCGGCTTTTGCAATGGCTTTGTCGCGCGCGCTGGGGGACTTTTCAGCGGCCTGTTTTTCCATTTCTAGGCGGCGCTCGTACTTTTCCTGCAGCGGGTGCAGGTACTCAACGCGCATGTTGCCGACCGTGTCCGCGTTATAGCGGTGCAGGTAGAAGAGCGCCTTGAAGCTGTTTTCTTTGCCGCTGTCGAAGAGCCAGTAGATCGGGCGCTTCTGATAAATTTTGCAGTGGTCTTTAAAGAAGTCGTTCAGGAAATAATTCCGCAGCGCGGCGCGCGGCGTTGCGCCTTTAGAGCCCAGGGCGCGCGCGATGAAGTCCAGGTTTGCTTCCAGCGTTTCCGCGCCGAAGGCGGCGCTGACGAAAGCCGCGAAGCGCGTCACGATGTCGTCGCTGAAATATTCTTCGTCCGTTATGGGGACGCAGTTGTCGGCGTCCGGCATGAACGTGGAGTATTTTGATGCGTTCCAAGCTCCGCCAGCGTAGGCAAGGCCCGGCGTGGCGAGCGAGTACCGCCCGAGGATACAGCCAACACCGTAGGAGACGAAGCTGCGCACGTCGCGCGCGAGGTCGGCGCGGCGTACGGTGACATCCTTATCCTCTTCTTCCGGTGAAAGTTCGTCCTGAAGGCCGTATATGTCGATGAAGATGCGGTTCAGCTCTTCTTCGTTCGCCTTTAGCTGTGCGAACTGTTCCGCGGCGTGAGTCTGCCACGCGTCGAAGGCGTGTTCGGCGAAACCGTCGGTCTTGAACGCGAGGAACGGGTGCGTTTGGAAGTCCCAGGAGGTTTCAAAGGAGTCCCAGTCGGATTTGGAGATGTCGATAGCTTCACTGACATATTTGCAAATAATTAATTCATGAGGACATGAAATAACAACTGGCACCTTTGCTACATCCCCTGCATTCATATTAATGGTGGGATTAAGTATTTGAGTAATACAAGATGTAATTTTTGTATTCAATAAACCGAGAATATATAGAAGAAATTTCTGTGGAAAACAAGCAATTCCAGCAACATTAAACATAAAGCTATTGGGGTAGTATCTCACAGAAAAGCCACCACTTGTTACTAAAGACCAACTGAGGCTCTCTTGAAAATTGTAAGACAAATTTTGCGGACGAGAACGAAGTTTTCCGTATTCATCCTTGTAATTTAATATTTCCGCTCCCTCATTTTCCCAGTTTATAACATGCTCCTGATTTCCGTACCACCGTCTAAACTCGCCACCTTTATTAATAGGCATCCATTTATAATTTTTATTACTATAAAAACCAGTTTTAATGGCACTTACTTCAAACCATAGTCGCAAGAATCTATTATTATCGCCTGTTATTAAACCTTGTCGTGGAGATGCGTAAGAGTCTAAGTTCCGATTCTCTCTAATTATAGATAATAGTTTACTACTCACCCAGTATGCTACAGGGGCTCCTGGGATTCCTGTAAAATCACCCTGATCCGCGATGTAATTCCCAAATCCATCAAGAAACCACATTTCTTTCTGCTCAATAGTATCTACAGCACCTTGCCTTGGGAAAAGGCGCTTATAATTTCCTATATATTTCTGTACGCTTGTATTTTCAATAACAAATGAAGTAGTCCCGAAATCAGACCCAAATACGCCGCGTCCTAAATGAAGCATGTTTATGAACAAGTCTTTTTCAATCAGGCTCTTCCGCAGCTTTTCATAACTTGATAAAAACATCCATACAGGAATGTTTAGCATAGCAATAAATCCGTCTTTAGAGCAGAACCGCAGGCACTTTTCCATGAATACTGTGCTCATGTCAGACTTTGTGTCCGGGTAATTCTTCTTAACATACTCCGACAGCGCAGCGTCCATGTTGCTGCTGCCCATATACGGCGGATTTGTTATTACTGCGTCGTATTTCTGCGCCATTACCTTTGCCTGCTTCACAAGCGGCAACAATTCTTCCAGCGCGTCCGTTCCTAAACCGATGCCGATTTTTTCGGCTTCGCTTGTCTCTTCTATGCTTTTTATCAGCGCACCGAAATCCACAGGCTTCACGTCCAAGATGCTACCGTATTCCTTCGCGTCGCTGAGGTCTGCTTTTATGCTCCTTATCGCGTCTTCCAGCTTTTCATCGCCGTGCGCCGCGTATTTGATCAGCTCTTCGGTTATGAAATTGCTCTCCTGTATCGACCAGAGGTTCGTCCTCGGCCTGTGTCGGAAGAGGAACCTGTCATACTGCCTCGCCTTCATCATCACGGCGAAGTAGGCGAGCTGATAGGCGCGGTCGTCAATGTCCAGGCCGTAGAGATTATTTTTTATTATAGAGACTGCCGCGTCTTTCGGCGCGTAGCCGCAGGACTGGTAGATCTGCATCAGAAGTTCGAAGGCATAGACTAAAATATGACCGCTGCCCATACAGGGATCGATTATTTTTATCTCTTCCGGGTGCAGGTCGCGGCGCTGTTCGCGCATCGCGGTAAGCTCTTTTTCGACCTCGGGCTCCTGCGGAGCTTCTGGCAGATAGTATTTCCATCCGAACCCGGCCACCGTCTGCGCGTCGTCGGCGGCTTGGCCCACAGCGCGCAGGTGTTCCGTCCAAATCCGGCCGGCGCTGTTTTCCACCATGTAGCGCACTATCCAGTCCGGCGTGAAGAGCTGCGTTACGGCGGGGATGCGTTCTTTCGTCACCTTCACGTTCTTTTTGAGCAGCGCGAAGGCTTCGTCCTTCGGCTCGGTGTTGTAGAACTGATACAGCCAGCCGATTATTTCGACCTGGCCCTCTTTTTCGACGTTGAAGTCGTCTTCGGATATCTCCGACGTCAGGCTGCGCACGAGGCCTTCGGGATCGCTGTATGAAATGTTGAGTAGCAGTTCCGTCCAGTCGTCGGTCTTTTCAAAGAGGCCTGGGAGTATTTCGTTGAGCTTGTTGCACTGCTTTATGAAGAGCATCCGGAAGAGCTCGTCGAGCTGGCGTGTTTCGCCGAATTTCAGCTTCTGCACCGTCTGCCGTTCGGCCTCTGTGAATTCCAGGTCCGAGTCGAAGGGGCGCGTTACCAGGTCCGGTTCGGCCTTTGCGCGGTCTTCCGACGACAGCACGCGCACGCCGGAGGGCAGATAGTCGTTGACCTCCATGAAGCGCACTGCTATGAGGCGGTTGAACCAGGTGTAGGCGGCCTCTTCCATTACTGCTTTGTAGGCTTCCGCGTATGTTCCGCCTTTGGCGCGTTCGCTTATTTTATCTGCGAGCGCGGCGCGCATGGCGGCTTCGCGGCCCGTCAGCATCACGGGCTCCGCCGCGCCTATGTCGATGAAGAGCGCGTCTTTTGTGGAGCCGGGGGCGGCGGGCGCTATGCCGTTTTCCGTGATTCCGCAGAGCCGGGCCCTGTATCTGGCGTCTTCTATCGAGCGCACGCGCGCTTTTACGGCGAATTTTTTTATCGCGTTCTTGTCCATTGTAGGCTAGTCCTCGAAGCTGACGGTTATTTCCGCGCAGCCTTCCTGTTCGAGCTCTTTCATGAGCTTTTCGCGCAGCGCCGCGACGCGGTTTTCCACATCCGCCGCGCTGTTTATGCGCCATGTGCTGCCAAGGCCGAGCTGGGCCCATTTTAGGCTCACCTGTTTAGGGGATGCGGTGCGGGACGGCGTGTTTTCATCAGGCGGCTCCGGCGCGTTGTCGGTGTGCTGCGGCGCCGTCGGCTTTGCGCCGATCGCTTTGAGCTTTTCGGCGTTGTTGTCGGATTCCATCTTTATGCGCCGTGCAAGCTCCCGTTCAACGTTCATTATTTCTGCGCGGTGCGTCAGCAGCAGCGGTATGCCGGCACATTCGGATATCTTCTTTTTCAGCATGTTGTAGCTGCCTTCGAAGGCGCTGCGCAGGCCTTCGCTGTACGGACCTCCAGCCGCGAGCGCGCGCCGCGTGTTTTCCTGCGACTGGGCAAGCTCGCTGAGTATCGGGGCGCGCATCTCTTCTAGCATTTTTCCGTAAGACTTTCTGCAGCGCTCTATCAGTTCGCTCAGTTTGTAAACTTCTCCGTACGGCGCGTTCCTTGATATTATGTCGTTTATCTGCGACGCGGCGGCTTTTAGTTCAGGCTCCTGCGACGCGAAGGTGCCGGCATCAGCGCAAAGCCTGGATATACGCATTGCGCGCAGGAATATATCTTTTTGCGCGCCGCTGTAGAAATTCTTTATCGGTTCGTAGTCTTCGGCAAATTCCAGCAGCGCGTCTTTTTCTTTCTCTATCAGCGCAAAGAGCTGCGAGGTGCTTGTGACGCGGCGGAGGTCTATAAGCAGCTTTTCGCCGGCTTCAAGTATTTCCCTGCCCGGAAGACCGGCGTCTCTGCGCGTGTCTTTCAGAAATTCCGCGATCTCGCTGAGCCGCAGCCTATCGGCCTGCGTGCGGAAATCTGCGAGCAGCCTGTCTTCGGACTGCGGCAGTTCCGTGACGCTGAAGAGCTCCTTCATTACCTCTTTGATTGCCCGCAGTTGTTTGTCGCTTGCTTTTTCGCGTTTTTCCATCAGCAGCTTTTCAGCGAAGGCCGATTTTGTCAGCATGGCGGCCAGCTCCTGCGGCGTTTTGCTGCCCGCCGTGATCTGCGCGCCGTTTATATAGAGCGATATGGCGCCGTCTTTGAATAGCTTCGCCGCAAGCCACGCGGCGTCGTCCGGCACGAATCCGTACGGCGGCTTCATAAAGCGGTCCGCTGCTGTTTTCAGCGATGTGCGCCTATGGCTGATGGTCTCGTTTTCTATGAAGTCCAGCAGATCGGCCAGCGCCAGGTGGTTCGACGTTTCGCCTTCACCGAGCACAGAGGTCTGTTTGTCTTCTGCGCGCAGCATTGCGATGATGTCGGCCTCGCCCTTAGGCGCGTCTATGTAGCCCAGCTTGCTGTACATCGTCTCCACAAGGCGCTCCATCGCCGCGTTCATCTTTCTTACGGGGTCGCTCTCGCCAAGCTTCAGCTCGCTGCCGTTGACGAATACGGCGGAATCTGAGAGCACCTGTTTCAGATAGGCCGCAGCGCTTGCCCTGCAGTCCTGCATTTCGGCGGATTTTTCACGGCTGATATTGTCATAGTTGACGAGCGCCTTTGAATGTACATTGAGGCGCAGATATTTTTCGATCTTCAGCGCCTTCTGTATCTCATTTGCGAAGGCGGCGTCGTCAGGCAGCAGCACTATGACCTCTTTCATGGAGCGCAGGGCGAGGACGCCGGGATCGCGGCTGCCGCTCCAATCCGGCGTCAGCACGCGCAGGCCGATGTCGTTGTTCTGCGCGGCGCGATGCGGCCGTTCGTCGACGAACTGGTTGAATCCAAAGGCATAACGGTTATTGAGGCGCGGCAGCTTATATTTGCGGTCCTGATAGATATCTTCAAAAATGAGGGACGATATGACGGCGGTGACTTCCGCGATCTGCACGTCCTGTCCGTCTATCTCGCGGTCGACTTCCTGTTCTTCGTCCGTCCGGAAGATGTACCTGTCGGCGGCCCTGTGGACAAACATCTGTCCGCAAAGCAGGTCGAGCGCCGCCTGTACCCTTTCGCGCAGCGCGAGGCCATCTTCGTCGATATTCGTCACCATAAGGCTGGTTATGTTTTCCACATTGGCGACAAACCCGGGAACGTATTTCACCATGAAGAGCGTTTTGAGGACTTTTACTTCAAAGCAGTCCTTTTCGCCGCGCGGATTGACGATGCCGCTATCATACGCGCGCGCTATGACGACGCGGATACCATGGTCAAGAAAACGTTCCAGCGCGTCGTAGAACATATCGAACGGGACCAGCGCGCCTTCCGTACATTCTTTGAGGCGTACGGCCGATTCCTGGAAGAGCCCCAGCATGGAGCGCTCTCCGGTTGCAAGATGACGGCCCGCCGCGCCCTCCGTGCGGATGGATTTCAGCACGTCGACGAGCAGGTCGAACTGATAGGGAACGAAAGGATAGACCGCCGCGAAATCCCCGCGCCCAGCATAGAGTTTGCGCTCAACCTCTCCGCGAAAGGTTATGAGGTTCTTTATCACAGTTGCGCGGCCGTCGTAGAGCGCGGAGAGCGTTTCCGCAGCGGGGGCGTTTTTTACAAGCAGCCTTCTGCGTATCACTTCGTCAACGTTGGCGGATGAGAGCGAGAGGCGTGTGGCGAAGCGGCCCTGTATCTTAGAGAAGTCGTCTCCTGTGATCCGTACGATGGAGTCTATCGCCTCCTGGCTGGTTACGACTATCCAGGCGCGGCCGCCGCAGTATTTAGCGAGGTCTTCCTGGAGGGTCTGCAGGTTCAGCATAAGCTTCGCGTCCGAACCTATGTACTGGCCCACTTCATCAGCGAGGAAGACGATATGCCGGTTTGGTTCCTGTTTATCGAGATATTTCTGGATGAGCCTGGCAAGATCCTCGGAGGCGGGCACGCTGTCGTTATCTGCGCCGGCGCAAAACGCACGCGCGGCCTCTTCTGTCATGAAGCCTATGGAGGCAAGCGCGGAGACGATATCGTCGTGGTAAAAAGAGAAGGCGTCCCTCACTTCCAGCCACTCGGCGCCGTTCGCCTGCGCAAAAGCGGCTTTGAATCCGCCGTAAAGCCCTTTGTCCGTCAGCTCGCGCTCAAGCTGCGCGACTATGGAGTTGGTAGGGCAGAAGCCAAGTTTTTCGTTGAAGACGCGCAGGAAGACCGCCGTTATTTTATCTTTGGAACCGGAGGAGCCGCCGTCACTCTTCGAGTCTATATTGAACAGGATAACGTCGTTTGGGACGGAGGCCGCGAGCTTCATGTCGGCCAACACCATGGGGTCTTCAATTTTACTGCCGTCGATGAAGTAATCCAGCGCGCGCTTGTCGTCGGCTGTTTTGTTATCAAGTATATACGAGATCATTTTCAGAAAATGAGATTTACCGCTTCCGAAGAAGCCCGATATCCAGACGCCGGTCCTGTCAGTCTTCTCGTTCAGGCTCTTTTTATAACTGCTGAAAAAAGCTGCGAAATGTTTCTGCATCTCGCGCGTCACGACATATTCCTCTAGTTCCTGCCGGACATTCGAATCGGCCTCACGCCCAATCGTAATGACGCCTTGGATATCTCTGTCTATCGGCTTTGCGAACATATCTTTAAGCAGCATGCGCGGTCCCTCCCGATTTTATTCTGTCGTTTAATCTACGATCTTAAAAGCTCTGTAATAGTTGTCGTCCTTCGCTGCGGCCTCAGAAAAGAGGACGAGCTCCTGCCCGTCGTATCGCCCCGGGTAAAAGAGCACGACCGGCGCTTTGTTCATCACCTGATGAAGGTCGTTGAGTATCTTGTGCGAGCGTAGGATAGGATAGCATTTTCCAACGCCGGAGAGGAAGACGACCGCGCCGTCCGGAGTATTTTCCTGAATGCGCCGTATGACCGGGCTGTTGTCGCCCGAGAAGCGCAGCGCGCTGCCTATCGCATGGCCGACAAAGGGCAGCCCCTTGGTTTTCTCCATCTCAAAGCATTTTTCAAGCAGACCTTTTTCGTTAAGAAGGTCCATAATCAGGTCATATAAGTCGAATGCGGCTATCCGAAACGGTGCGCCGCCGCCGGCGTTCTTCTTCAGTATGGCGGCGGTGCGGGCGCGCACGGCCAGCTCGTCTGCCGCTGGGTAGTCAAAGACGTAATAGCGGACCTCGTTGCCCAGCCCTTTGTTTTCAAGAAAGCGCGGGCTGGCTATCTCCTGTTCGAGCCTGTCAAGCCGCTGTTCTGTATTGGACATTTACTTCGCCCCCGTAAGTGCCGCGACGCAAGGCCCCATGCCGTGCTGCCGGAACAGAGCCCGCGCCGGTTCGGCAAGGACCGGCGGAGTCAGTATATATCCGTCGCTGCCGCGCCGCAGCGCGCCCGCCTCTAAGAGAACATTTTTATAGCTGTTAGCAAGTTTCTTTAAAGTATAGTCGGTCCATGATGCAACAGGCTCGCCCTGCTCCGCCTTTTGTGTAAAGAATGCGTTGATGTAGACGTCGCGCAGTTTAGCTTCGCCGAGTTCGAGCTTGCCGCGATAGACCTCGTTTACAAATTCAAAGAAGAGCCGGTCCGTCCGCATGACGGCGCAGAGCGCTAAGGTCTTTTTAACAGGCAGCCCAGATTCGCAGAAGAGCGCAAGCAGCACGCCGTCCAGCGTTTGAACGCGGCGGCTGACGGCGTTAAAAATTTCTTTGGCGCGATAGAGTTTCGCCGCGCCGAAAAGGTTCTCGCAGAGCGCACGCCGTTTTATCTCATCCCAGCCGCAGCCTTCGGCCGCAAGCTGCGCCGCCGTATTGAATTCTAGATACCAGAAAGGTTTAGAGACCATCCCGGCGCTGTAAGTTTCTTCCCGCATAACTCCGCCCCTGTCCACGATAAGATATTATTCCACATAATGTCTATTATACACGCAGAAAGAGCGCGATCGGCATTTCATTAACGCAGTACGGCAAAGCGAGGTATAGCCTCATACCTCTAGGGAAACGCTGATTCATAGAAAGATATACCAACCAATTTCTTCTGTGAGATAATCTGTGTAAGGCCTCCGTTAAGGGCCAACGCAAAATGACAATACGCTGGACAACAAATTACCAGAAGATAGGAGACCTTGCACAGATATGAAAACGAGCAAAGTAAACACAGAGGAACAGCCGAACAAGATAAGCGATGCACTTATCGACGAGCTGCTGAAAGATTACAAGGAACCGAGCGACCTGCTTGGAGAAGATGGGATCCTAAAACAGCTTACCAAACGCGCAATCGAACGGATAATGGACGCCGAGATGGACTACCATCTTGACGATGAATACAACCCGGAAAGCGGCCGAGAATCAGGGAATTCCCGCAACGGCAAAGGGTGCAAAACAGTGAAGGGAGACTTCGGAGAAATAAAGATAGAGACCCCTCGCGATCGCAAAAGCACATTCCAACCTCAAATCGTCCCCAAGCGGCAGCATCGAATCGGGCCTCTGGATAAGGCGGTAATGGCCCTTTACGCTAAAGGCATGACCACACGCGACATCCTCGACGATCAAAGAGCTCTACAGCGTAGACGTCTCAGCGACGCTTGTGGCCGAAATTGCCGGAGCAATGGAGGACGACGCCCGGCAGTGGCAAAACAGGATGCTGGACCCAATGTACCCCATAGTCTGGCTTGACGCTGTGGTGGTAAAGATACACAGCGACCGCAAAGTCATCAACAAAGCAGTGCAGATCGCGCTCGGGCTCAACAGCGAAAGCCGTAAAGAACTGCTCGGCGCCTGGATAACGGAAAACGAAGGGACCGCCTTCTGACTGTATCGCATGACCTGAAGAGCATCTACAACGCCCCGACAGAAGCAGCTGGCCTTGATGCGCTTCAGTGCTTTAAAGAGAAGTGGGGCTCCGTATATCCGCTGATACCAAGGCAATGGGAGAGTAAATGGGGAAATCTTAACACAATATTCAGTTACCCTGCCGAAATACGGAACATCATCTATACGACCAATACGATAGAGTCGCTCAACATGTCGCTTCGTAAGCTGACACGCAATCGGCGTATCTTCCCCAGCGACGAGTCGGCCCTCAAGATAATTACATTGGGTATACTCGAGGCATCTAAGAAGTGGACCGTCCCCATCAAAGATTGTGGTAAAGCGTTGGGGTATTTCATACTGAAACACCCCGAAATCACAAATTTTATTAAATCGGAAGCATTGTTATGCAGCATAAATCGGTCCGGAAAAATGTCCGCATCCCCGACTTGAGTACCCCCTACACCTACACTACCTACCCCTACCCGTACTGCCACCTACACCACTGTCTATTCTGTTTTTGTAAGTTTATATATTTTTCTCATTTCCTGTGATGTTACAAAATGTGTATACGCCGGGTTTTCTGCCTTTAGATAAATTTGAACAAAAATCCTGAGGCGGTTCAGGGTCTTTTTCCGGTTATGGGCAAAGCTTGCCATCAGAGCGTTGATTTCATCTCCGATCCGGCCTTTCAGGAAATTCCTGCAGCTCGCGCGCTGAAGGGCAGGCACCGTCCTGGCGTAGGTCCGTTTGAGTTTCATTCCAGCTCGTTTCGCCTCGCGTACCAATAATTCTATGCCCTTGGCGTAGAGCTTGGGGTCCGTAGGAAATGTTATGCCGTTTTCCTGTACCGTCGTGTCGACGATGACACAGCCAAGGTCTTTCGGTTTAAGGCATTTCACATGCGCATCGCCGTCTCAAGGCTTTCTTTGAGCATCGTTTCAAAACCTTTGGGACCGGTCCTCTTGCGCCATCGCGTCATTGAGCTGGAGTCCAGCGGCAGCTCTGTCATAAAGTATTCCATTCCGCATAAGTGAGATAGGAAATCTTTGATTTCCGTAATCGAACTTAGTATGTTCATCAAAAATACTGCCAATATGGATTTTCTAGGAATTCCATAACTGTCGCTTCGTCTGAAAGATCGCGAAGACCTTTGAGATAGTGAAGGCCGACCATAAGCCTTGTCGGAAGCCCGGGGCGACCTTTGTTCGCAATGTAGACCTCGCCTAATGTACTCTCGAAGGTCTTCCAGTTTATTTTATCGCCCAGTTTTACGAGTTCATGGTCCATATTGATCATGTTTTCGAGCCTGTCTTGAAATAATCTATCCTGAGGTTCTTCTGTGGTCTTTGGCTTCATTATCGTAGTTTTCTCCTGATAACTGTATATTTTCTACGTATATTTTACTTCAAATTTAAAGATTTATGCAGGCTATTACTGGATTCTTTGAGTTTTTCAGCGGAGACTAGTTAGCTGTGGATTTAACCTGGCTATGCATAGCTTTCTGTTTGCCAAAATTCAAATATTTTTTCAGTAAGATACCAAATTATGTCAGAAATTTAGTTTATCTTTCCGTTTCACGGAAAAATTTCGCCGTGTTAGGAGATAGGCGGCAATATCTATTTGGTGGATCCTGCGGAATTTTAGGGCACCTAACCGAGTGGCCTTTTTAGCAACGATTAGGTGAAGCACGATGTTATATCTAACAATTTAATAGGTTACGCTGCCCCAGTATCTCCCTGCTCATCTGAATAAACGCAGACGCCGCCCTACTCAAATAGCGTTGTCGAGGAAAGGCTATTACAAGAGATACAGTAAAATCTTTATCCATGATTGGTATATAAAGAGGAACCTCTCCATAGTCCTTTTGCGGTTTTAACGTTGAAAAAGTGAAAGAGGCACACAATCCCTTGCTTGCCATTGCAATTCCAGTATCCATGTTATATGTTTCAAAAAAAACCTGCGGCTCAAAGTTTATCCTTTCAAATAATTTATGTATTAACCTGCCTAATTTCATGGTTTGCGGCGATAAAACAAACTTCATGTTACATAAAGAACAACAAATAAAATCGCCAATCTCATCAAACGTCATTTTTTGCATGTTTCCTGAAATGTAACTATCAGGCGGAATTACTAAGGATAGGATATCATCCGATAAATGTTCTATTGAAAAACCTTTATTTTTTAACGGGGTGGTCGTAAAAAAAAGATCAACTTCCCCGCGCAGAGTTATATCCTCTAATTCATCTGTAGATAATTTTTCTATGATGTCTAAATTGACACCAGGATACTTCCTTTGAAAATTGAAAAGTATTTCTGGCAACAAATAAGGGCTACGATGAGATGTTACTCCTATTACTATGCGCCCCCTCTTTATTTCAGAAATATCGTCAATTTTTTTTATAAGTTCTTTACTCAATCGCAATATTTCATGACATGTATTCATATACTCCACACCAGCAACCGTCAGAGAAAGAATCTTATTACTTCTGTCGAAAATTTGATAACCTGTCCTTCTTTCAATTTTTTGAATATATTGACTAAGGGAAGGTTGAGAGATATGGAGTAAATCTGCAGCTTTCGAAATACTACCGCATTTTTCCACCGTCGTCATGTATTCCTGTTCTCTGAGACTCATCATCTATTCCTCCGATTTATAACTTTGCGCCTATATTAATTATAAATATATTAGTCTTAGACATATGATATGTCAATTCTATATAATCTTTTCACTGAACTTAAATTATTTATTGCATCATAGTTTTTTGACATTTTAGGAGGCGATATAGTGACACTGTTCTATAATGCGACGTTATTGGATTGTACAGGACGAGAGCCACAGTATCCAGCATGGCTATTAGTTGATAGCGGCTGTATTAAAGAGATTGGTTTTTCACAGACTCCACCTAATATTCATGTAACAGAAAAAGTGGATTGTAAGGGCATGACATTGATGCCTGGATTGATTGATGCACATATACATGCATCAAGTTATCAAAATAACTCTGTGGAAAAATCGCGGCGCTATTTCATTGGAATGAGGTATATGAAGGCTTTCAAAATTTTAGAAGATACCTTATTCCAAGGATTTACAACTGTAAGAGACTGTGGGGGCGTAGACGCAGGATTTCGAGAAGCAATAAACTGTGGCATTACCATAGGACCAAGAATGACTGTATGCAACCATATTCTTACAATGACTGGCGGACACTCCGACCATCGACTCTCTGTCGAAATAAGAGAACCCATTGAGGATCCACTGGAAGGAGTTGTGTGCGACGGCGTTGATCAAGTGAGAAAAATGGCAAGAGAACAACTTCGGCGAGGAGCAGACCACATTAAATTGATGACAGGGGGCGGGTGTTCAAGCGAATCAGATGAACCGGAATCTTCTCAGTTTTCTATTGAAGAAATAAAAGCCGCAGTCGAGGAAGCAGATGCAGCCGGCAAGGACACCATTGGACATTGCTACTCAAATAGAAGTATGACTCTATGTGCCAATGCTGGAGTATACAGTATAGAGCATGGTAATTTCCTGGACGCAAAGACAGCCGCCCTGATAAAAAGCAAAGAGTGCTGGCTTGTGCCGACTATATCGACATATTACATAATGAGCAGAAAGGGGGACTCTATGGGATTCCCAGATTATTTTATGCGTAAAATGAAATACGTAGCAGATCATGCATTTGAAGCGTTGGATATTGCGTACAAAGCAGGTCTTAAAATAGCATCCGGGTCTGACCTTGTCGGAGATTGCCAGCCATTTAAAGGAACAGAACTCGAGTTAAAAGCGAAGGTTATGGGGTCAATGAACGCATTGTTGGCAATGACTAAAAGAAATGCCGAACTACTAAAAAAACAAGACAAAATCGGCACGCTTGAAGAAGGGAAATTGGCAGACCTCTTATTGGTTGAAGGCGATCCGCTAAAAGACCCCCAAATAATTCAAAATAGGGACAAAATACACGTTATCATGAAGAACGGAGAATTTTTTAAAAAAAGTCTTTAGTATATCCAGAATAAATATTACATTCTTATATTGGACCGAGGAGGGCATATAAATGAAAAAATGGAGTAAGCTTATTAGTATCATAACAATGTTAACCTTTGCTCTTATTACAATTAGCAGTCAAGCTTTTGCCGAAAAACGCATTAGAGTGGGTTCTAATAGACTTGGTACCTCTAATTACGTACAGGGAGCGACTGCTGCAGATATCGTGACAAAATATACTGGGGGTATTGTGGCAGAAGCGGTACCGCTTGCGGGGTCTGTAGGAAATGTCAAACTTATAGAAAAAAATGAAAAGATGGAATTAGCGTTGCCATTGAATGTTGACTGTGCAGCAGCCATGAGAGGGATTTCAGGGTTTCAAAAAAGCAAAAATATAAGATGTCTTTTGGGTAATATGGACAGATATTACGCGGGAGTTATGGTAAGAGGAGATCTTCCGTATAAAACATGGGAAGAATTGCTAAAAGCCAACGCTAAAATTCGTCTATATACCCAGGCAAAGGGCTCTGGTGCAGAATTGCTAACATCGCGTTTGCTAGAATGCGGTGAAGTTGGTTATGATGATATAAAGAAATGGGGCGGTTCTGTTGAATTCACGGATACAGAAAATATCATAAACGCTTTTAAGGATGGGCGTTGCGATGCTTTTGTTCTGTTCGTTAATAAAGGTCATCCCGTAGTTTCCGAAATCGCATTGACCGGGAAAATGAAATTCCTTGGATTAGTCCCAGAACAGCAGAAGCTTATGGAGACAAAGTATGGACTAGTCCCGGATAAACTTCCAGCAGGTGTATTCAAAAATCAAGATCAAGCTATCCCTTCCGTCATGGCTTCGACTATGCTCATCGTACATTCCAGTATGGATGACGAGACTGCTTATAAGATCACAAAATCGATTATGGAACACAAAGAGGATCTGACAAAAGGTCACAAATCATTTAATGATTTTGATCTCAAAAAAGCCGCATCTCCCGAATTTCTAGGCGGTGTTCCTCTTCATCCAGGAGCAGTAATGTATTTCAAGGAAATAAGTCAGATTAAATAAAGAATAAAAATATTGTCTTTAAGGGATGTTATAAATGGCTCAGCGTAAATAACATCCCTTTTTATTTTCCATATCAAAAGATATATTAACTTTTTAAATTAAAAAAGGAGAGGTTTGGGCATCATGGCATTTACTAGAAAAAACTTGATATATGCCACCGGGTTATTTTGGCTTACTGCACAGTTATATTGCGCATTCCAACCAGTGGACGCAATGCTTATGAGGGCCATTCTGTTATCATGTTCCCTTGCAATCGCATTTCTTGCAAAACCTTTTTCAGGAACATCCAATAGGTATATAAACATTATAATCGATACATCAGGTTATTTTATTTCTATCGGAGTATTACTTTACATAGCATTAAACACGACTAGGCTAAGTTCAAGGATTCCGTATGTGGACGAAATTTTTTCACTAGACATTGCGCTATGCATCCTATATGTAATCCTAATTTTCGAGACGGGACGTAGATATCTTGGGTGGTCAATGAATGTAGTATGCCTAATATTTTTAGTATACGGTTTTTTCGGTGCTAACCTCCCAAGCATTTTCACTCATTCAGGTATAGATCTTCACGTATTTACTGAAGTTCAATTTCTTACAACAGGTGGTATTTTTTCAAGTCCCATAGCAACAACGGTCAGCACTGTCTATTACTTCATGATTTTTGGCGGCTTCCTCGCGGCAACCCCTGCAGGAACATTATTCGCCTCATGTGCAAAATACCTCACCAGAAATTCGTTGGGCGGAGCTGGAAAGGCAACCGTTATTTCCGCAGGGCTTTTCGGAATGATCAGCGGAAGCGGCCCGGGTAATACAGCAACCGTAGGCGCATTGATGCTTCCAATGATGAATGAAGCAAAGTTCTCCCCTAAATTCAGCGCAGCTTTGTTTGCAGTTGGTGGAACAGGTGGGCTTTTAATTCCTCCCGTAATGGGAGCTACCGCTTTCGTGATGGCGGATATGATTGGTACACCGTACCTCACTATTGCAAAATGCGCGTCTCTTCCAGCGTTGCTTTACGTGATCTCACTTTTGTGGATCGTTCATTTAGAAGCGGACAAACATAATATAAAAAACCCTCATGTCGATAAAGCTGAATTAGTTGCATCGATAAAGAAATATTGTTATTTGGTTTTGCCAATTTTCTCAGTGATATATTTCATAGCAAGCGGAAAATCTTTGATGTTTGCAGCATTGGCATCTACACTATTAATAATCATTCTGTGCCAAATCAGAAAAGAAAGCCGATTAAGTATAAAGCAAATAATAGATATGGGTGTTGAAGCGACCACATCTTGCGTAGGATTAGCGCTTCCCTGTGCTCTTGCTGGAATAGTGATCGGCGTCATTGTTTACACCGGATTGGGTTTGAGGTTCAGTGCATTGATTGCCGCCGCATCCGCAGGAAGCCTTATCTTCGCCCTCCTGCTGGCAATGTTGATGATAATAATAATGGGTATGGGGATGCCAACGACCGCCGCATATATTATGAGCGCCATTCTGTTGGGGCCAGCTTTGGAGAATCTAAATATACAGCCATTAGTTGGACATATGTTCATGTTTTATTTTGCTATAATATCGCTCATTACGCCGCCGGTCGCTATTGCCTCCTACACCGCTGCCGGTATATGCAAAACAGGACTATGGGAAACAGGCCTTGAGGGTATGCGCCTCGCTCTTACTCTTTTCTTAATTCCATTCGTTTTTGTATACAACCCCGGTCTTTTAGGTATAGGGGATTATGGAAATATCATACAAACATTTTCAACAACACTACTTGGAATTGTTGGAGTGGGCATGGTTGTTACTGGGTATTACAAGGGGAACTTATCTATAGCCGAAAGGATGTTATGTTGTATATGTGCCATGCTGCTGATAGTACCGGAAACTTATACTGACATTATAGGCACTATAGGTATTTTAGCCATCATCATTCTCAGAGCGAGACGCTACAGAGGAAAAATAGTAAAAGCATAGTTGCAATTACGCTCTCGTGCCAAAGAAATTCTGAATTATAACAAAAATATGAGCTGTAGCATTTTGGAGCCTATGGCACGAGAGCTTTTTAATTTTTCAAATCCTAAAATCTATTTAGTTATCATATTTATTTACCTTTAATATCACCCAAAAACAACAAAAAGGATATGAATATATATGCCATTAAGCATTGAAAACTGGATATTAGCAATATCACCTGTGGTAGTTTTATTAGTTGGAATCCTTTTGCTCAAATGGAAAACTTCACGTGTTGGCTCAATAGCCCTTCTTATCGCGGTTATTACTGCCTACTGTTTTTTCGGTGCTGATGTTCGACTTGTTGCTTTTGCAAACTGCAAAGGGTTGAGCTTATCATTATATGTCTTGCTTATAATTTGGGGTGCAATTTTTTTATTTAATATTGCAGATAAGGCCGGGGCAATAAATGTCATCGGCCAAACCATCCGCAATATTTCAAATGACAGATTAATCCAATGTCTATTATTAGCATGGTGTTTCACCTCGTTGCTGCAAGGACTTGCCGGTTTTGGAGTCCCGGTCGCTATAGTCGCTCCGATCATGGTGGCGATAGGGTTTGAGCCGCTTACTGCCGTCGCAACTTGCCTAATCGGCCATTCTTGGGCGATCTCTTTTGGATCAATGGGCTCCTCTTATAATTCGATACAGCTAGTCACCAAAATACCAGGCGAGATTATTGGCCCTTGTATGGCGTTATCGTTTGCTATTCCGATTCTAGCTACAGGGCTTGAGGTTGCCCACATATACGAGGGTAAAAAAGGGTTAAAGAAAAGCATTTTGCCAATTGTCAGCGCGGCCACAACAATGTCTCTCTTACTTTGGTTAATGAACTTCATCGGGACCCCACAATTAGCGTCTTTAATGGCTGCCGCTGGAGGGTGTGCAATAATTGCTATATGGGCATATTTACACAGAAAAACTAAAAAAGAAATACAACCAAAAGGTTTTTTTCAAGGAAATATGTCTTTTTATATAGCATCAGCACCATATCTTGCTTTAATTTTTATGTCCGTCGTCACACAAATCCCTGTCGTAAAAACATGTCTATCAGGTTATTATTGGGGGTTAGACTATCCTCAAACACAGACCGCACTTGGTTATATTGTAGAAGGCACGATAGGATACTCCAAGATAAAATTTTTCTCGCATCCTGCACCAATCCTATTTTTATCCGCATTTCTAGGGTACTTTGTATATTCACGTTATGTAACGTCTATGAATCCTCATGAACTTTTCAAATATGCAATCATTAAGACAACACAAAAATGTATCCCCACAAGTGTTGGTATTTCAACAATGGTGATGATGGCGTTAGTAATGAGTGACTCTGGTATGACTAATTTAATTGCTAAAGGTGTGGCCTCTGCATTTGGAAACTATTATCCATTGGCATCACCTTTTATCGGTAATTTAGGCACATTCATTACGGGAAGTAATACCAACTCAAACATCATGTTCGGAGCGCTTCAGTATGAAACAGCGATATTACTTGGAAAGAACGCTGTTTTAATGGCTGCAGCCCAATCAGTAGGCGGTTCGCTTGGAGTAGCGATGGCTCCATCTACAATTATGATGGGAGCCGCTAATGTAGGTATGACTGGTAAAGAAAGTCTAATTCTATCAAAAACCATCAGGTATTGCATGTTAAATCTTATTTTCGTCGGACTAATTGTATGGTTTCTTGCATGACACCAGAAAATGGAGGTAATAGCTAATGAAAATAACTAGAAAAAACTTTTTGAAAATATCTTTTGTTCTATTATGGATAGGATTTTATTTTGCCTATGTCGGAGCCACCTCTGATAATTATGTATTTTTATACATCTCATTCATCCTATTCGGCTTCGCTTGCTTCTGCGCGATCGCATAGATCTCAAGTGCAATGCAAATGGCAGCCATCAATATCACAATGCACATTAACTCCGTTTCCGCGGCGGCATCGAGGTGCAGACTATCGCGACCAGTATCAGCAGGCAGCCGGCGATTTCGTGGGCCGAAGGGATCTGATCGACGAATAGCGCCGTCAAGCCGACGGCGACGACTATTTCGAGCGTACAGAGCAGGCTCGCCACCGCCGCGGGGATATATTTCAGCGCCGCAAAGAACGATCCGTAGGCAAGCAGGCTGCCGGTTATAGCCTGCAGGGTCATGATCGAGAACAGCGGCACGGTGAGACAGCAGAGGTCGTCCCAGCCGTAGTAAAAGGTTTTAAAGAGAAACAGCAGCACGACCCCGAACACGTTTGAATAGAACAGCAGGCCGAATTCGTTCATCTTATGTGAGAGCGAGAAGCGGCGCGCGGCGAGCGCCTGTCCCGCCATGCCGAATACGGCGAGCAGGCCCCAGAGAAGGCCCGGCAGCGAGATCGTCTTCATCGCCTCGACGCTTCCGCCCATGCCGATATAGACGCCAGCGACGATCAGAAGCCCCGCGGCCGTCTGCAGAAGGGTCGGCCTCTCGCGTGTGATGAAGAGCGAGCCGATGATCGCCGCGAGCGGGAAGGTATAGTGTATGACAAGAGCCTCGGCGACGGTGAGGTATTCGAGCGACGTGAGAAAACCGCCGCCGGAAAAGGCGACGGAGAGAATGCCGGAGATAAGGTAGAAACGCAGCGTTTCGCGGTCGACGCGGAAGACGTCGAACTTTCCCATCACAAGAAGTCCGACGCCCACGGAGGTCATCGTGAAGAGCGAACGGAAGACCATTACGGACATCAGGTCCATCCCCGCCGCCGACAGCACCTTCGCGATCGGGCTGATAAGCCCCCAGCAGGCCGCCGCAAAGAGCGCCAGCCCGGCCCCGCGCCAATAGTTGTTTAAAGTCATAAAATTAATTACCTCCAAGACGAGGCCGCCGCACGCCGCATCCATATGATTCAAACCGCCCGCTGCCAAAGAAAGCGGCACATGGATGAATATATCACATTTCAAGGCTTTTTTCGGTGCATATAAAATATTTTTGTGAAGAACTACGGCTTAAGCAAAGCTGCTATCTCATTCAATTGACGCTGAATCGCAAAAAACTCGCCGGATAAATCCAGAGTACGAATCATTATCCTGTTCCCATCTATATTGTACTCATGCCTCTGGACCGTTTCTTTATCGACTTTTGCATATAAGATCATGCCCATGACGCTGCCATTATGTGATATATCTTTATTTTTCACATAGGAGAAGATTTGGTAAAGATTGTTGGAATGGTGGGTCCTGGCGTCAAAACCTCTCGCCTGCTGCATAGTGTTCCCATAATATTTTGCGTCGATGATCAGACATTTACCGCCGTAATAGAGAGAAACGTCCGTCTGCATCGTTGGTAAAAAATCAATGTATCCGTCATCCGTATTCCATGATATCTGCGACGCATGCGCGTGAAGTTCGGGAAAATGTCTTTTGTAGTATTCCATGATAAACTTTTCGTACAAACGCGGCATCGCCTGTGTGTCAATAAATTCCGCAAACCGTATCTCGCCCTTGTCGTCAGACATGAGCAGGTTGTTCAACAACAAATGGCACATATTCATCAGCATACGGTAAGTTTGATTGTTTCTATGGTAACGCAGCCTTTCCCATTGAATTTCAGCTATTTTCAACATATCAATATCGGAAAAGGGCTGCATCACCCTTTTCAAAGCAGCCCTATTTTTCAATGTCACCTCTTTTGACCGCATAAGGAGAGATCCCGTTGTCTTGAGTATCTGATTCATAAGATTATTCTCTGAAAGCTCGTCATACTCGCATAACAACTTGCCCGCCCGCCTCTTTTTGAGACGGCAGCTTCCGACGACATCCAGCTTTCCCCGCAGCGCCGTGAGCTCTTCCGTATACTTGACATAGTCTAAGGTGAGGCCGCATTTCAATTGGGATGATATCCCCTCGGCAAGGATCGCGGCGAACAGGTCTTGTATGTTCTCAAAGCCCTCGGCGGCAATATCAGTATAGTTTCTCTGCCGCAGGTTCTTATATGCATAGGCAAGCATATAGTATATATTCCTGATAATTATTCCCTTGTTATCAACCATCAAGAATACCGTGCAATTCTTTTCTCCAATTTTCGATTTTCTCTATATCATCGAACCAGTATTCCGATATGGTCGGCAAGATATCATATTCTATTATTTCGGCGATTCTCTCTTCGGGACAAGACAGCTCACAGAAATAGCTGTGGCCGATCTGAAAACCCTCCCCAAGAACGGGATCTTCCGTAATCGCTTTATTTAATTTTTTTATCTTTCCTATCAATTCATCAAAAACATCGCTGCCGAGTCTTTTTTGATATTTTTTGAATCCTTCGCTCTCGAACGCGGGAGAAAAGGCAAAAAAGCTAAACCGGCGGCGCAGGGCATAATCGATCAGCGCAAGGCTTCTGTCAGCCGTATTCATCATCCCGATAATATATAAATTCTCCGGCACGGCGAACGGCATGCCGCTGTACGCCAGGATTATCTTTTTCCCCCTGTATCCGTCTTCTATGAGCATCAGGAGCTCCCCGAAAATTTTGCTCATGTTGCCTCTGTTGATTTCGTCGATAATAAAGAAGAATTTATCGTCGGGGTTATTTTCGGCTCGCTGGCAGAATTTATAGAATACGCCGTACTTAAGCTCAAAGTTCTCGCCCTGCGGCTTGTACCCCATCATGAAATCTTCATACGAATAATTCTGGTGGAACTGTATAAATTCAACCTTCCGATCATCTTTTTTCCCCAGAATCGAATAGGCGAGGCGCTTTGCGGCAAAGGTCTTGCCCACCCCCGGAGGTCCCTGCAAAATAATGTTCTTTTTTCGTTTCAGCAACATGACCAAAGAGTCGTATTGGGCTTCGTCCATATATACCTCGTCAATGAAATCATCTTTGCCATATACGGGAGGCTCTTCGTCTCCGGCCAGCGGATTCGCGTCTCTGACCTCGTCCATTATGATGTTATATTCCCGCTCCGTAAGCTTGAACAGGCTTCCCTGCGGATTGACAAAGTACTCCGATTCCTGTAATTCTTCGATGTTTTTCAGCGCAGAGTAATCCACAGGAGAAATCAGGCTCTCCGTCTTTTCAAGAAGGATGGTCTGACCGTCGCTCTCTCTTGAAATTTTACAAAGGGCCGTTATCTGCTTTACAGGAGTGGATTCATAACCGATGACGATATCCCCGGCTCTCGCGTCGAGGAAATTTTGGAAGATCCTCCGTTTGTTGCCGTTTTCATTACGTATCGTGTAGCTCTGTTCCTCACCGACACGGATCTGGCTAAAGCTCCAAATCCGGGGGTTGGCGGTGAGCCACCAATATTGATGTTTTAAGGTTCGTTCGTCAGCGGCAAAAAGGGGGATATCGCTCAGGTCGACAAGGTCCAGCGCTTCAGACAGCTCGCGGCGAAGCTTCCATATATAGCTTCCGTCGGTTTCTTTCTTTGCATACTGCCCGACGAAAAGAATCGGCCACCATTTGGACCCCCAGTTGTCTCTTTCCAGCACGGGACAATTTGTAGCCTTCGCCACCCGCTTAGCGAGGCTAGCGGAGATACTATTGTAAAAATTGGTCTTTCTTCCATACTTTTTGCTCAGTTCCGTACAGGTCGCCATTCCGCCCATATCTTTCATGCGCTTCATGACGGCAAAGGCGTCCGGCGTGAAGACCGTCTTGTCTTCCAATAGGCGAAGCCATTCCTCCTTTGATATGCCTGGACTGTATTCGCTCTCGGCGGGCCACCATGTGTGCGGATTCAGCGTGCAGCTGCATCCAAAATATACGATATCCGCGGCCAATATGTGGTAATTTTTATCGGCATAACATTTATCGTCAAGGCGGGAGCGGCTTAGCTCCCGCAAATCTTCGTCCCCGGCAATAAAAGCCAGAATCTCATCGCACATTTCAAAATAGCTGGGCAGGTTTTCATCTCTTCCCCGCTTGGGAACATTTATGAAATCCGTCCTTTTGGCAAATTCGGTAAAGAGCCCTCTTTTGTAAATATAATATTTGTCTGGATACGCGAATGAAAGATATACGCTGATCGCGTGCAGATCCTGATAATGGTTTTTCCTGGATGGTTCCTCCACAGCGTATTGCACAAAGATATCTTCTATTGAGCTTTTGAAATCTCGCACTCTTTCCAATATCGGCCTCGTTTCGTCAAAGAGGTCGGCAAACGACGCTTTTACCTCGTCCGGATATTTCTCCGCAAACGCCGTTATCATCCTTTTTGCAAAATAACCCGCGGCTGACAAAAGGTTCTGAGACTTTGCAAGTGACTTACCAAGCATAATGGCGAAATCCGAAGCGTCGGGGTCCCAATTATTCTGGAAATTCGCGACAGCTTCCCACTTATATCGTTCGTCCTTATCGATTTGTGTAAAATTTGCCTTATACGCTTCTATTATTTCAGCTAAGATCACTCTGTTCACCAAGAACCAACCCCTGTCGCTTTTTTTGCCCTGATACCGCTGTTTCCTATAGAAGTACGGCTTTCTACGCCAGATGCCGCGGGAGTTCGGAGATGTTTTTTATTATCTTTTGTTTTT
Organism: Cloacibacillus evryensis DSM 19522; assembly: GCF_000585335.1. Taxonomy (NCBI): domain Bacteria; kingdom Thermotogati; phylum Synergistota; class Synergistia; order Synergistales; family Synergistaceae; genus Cloacibacillus; species Cloacibacillus evryensis. The sequence goes on along the minus strand of NZ_KK073872.1, from coordinate 3,338,439 downwards.
CCTCGCCGTAAATACGGTCGGCCATCTCGCGTATCTTCGCGGTTATCCACATATAGGCGGTGGTGTCTTTTCGATAGTCGGCCTCCGCGAACATGTTGATGCGGCCGTCTTTGCGCAGCTGCTCGGCCTGGGCGAAGGCTTTCATATTGCCGCGCGGATAGATGGCGAAGGTCGCGCCGCCGTTCTTGTTGACGACGGAGAAGGCCGGAACGTCGCTGGGGCCGTCGGCGATGTAGATCATGTTTTTGAAGCTGACGCGGCGCCGATCCTCGGGGATGTTGGTATTGACCTCGATCAGGCCGCCGGAGTTCCATACGCCTTTGTTTATCTCAAAGAGCGCGCGGGTCTTGGTGGTGTTGTCTATCGTATAGCCGACCTCGGCGATCACCGGCACACCGTCGGCGCCGGTTTCTTCGATCAGCTCGCAGCCCCAGATATTCTCGACATAGGGCATTATCGAGGAGCCTTTTATCACTTCGGCCATCCCCGTGCTCACGATATACTGTTCTACTTTGATGTCGTAATCGCCGTATTTGCGCTCGTTTGTGAGGAGTTCGTTGATAACGCTGAAAATCTCCGGCACGCCGGGATAAAATTTCAGCGAAGCGCCGAATTCACGAAGTTTTTTATTATTGAGCCCAGGAAAGAGCCCCTCGCGCGTGCGGTGGATAAAATGGTTCAGATAGATAGTATCGGGGTTGACCTTGACGCCCTGCGTCTTCAAGTACATCCCGGGAAGCGCGTTGGCCTCGCGCCAGAAATCGGCGGCGTCGACACCGTATTCTTCAAATATCGGATCCTGCATATAGCCGTCGACCAGCGTCTTATCAAAATCCCATATCACGGCGATTATATTCGGCATCGTTCTTATCCTCCTCGCTTCATACCATATATTAAATCACATCCGCGTCCAAAGCGGCGCTCTATTCAATGATATTATAATGGACGGAGAACCGAAAGCATAAAGGAGCGGGACAAACATGACGGAAGTAGTGGCGGCGCTGGTTTGGGACGACGATAAATTCATGATCTGCCAGAGGCCGAAGGAAAAGGCGCGCGGGCTGCTGTGGGAATTTGCCGGCGGCAAGGTCGAGCCTGGTGAGACAAAGGAGGCGGCGCTGATACGCGAATGCCGCGAGGAGCTGGGCGTCACGATATCCGTCGGCGGCGTGTTCATGGAGGTCGAGCACCGCTATCCCGATATCACCGTGCGCCTGACCCTTTTCAACGCGAAGATCGCGGAGGGCGTTCCGCAAATGCTCGAACACAACGACATCCGCTGGATAAGAAGAGAGGATATACCTCTTTATGCTTTCTGCCCGGCGGATGTGGAGATCCTAAAGAAGCTGCAAAATTATCGCAGCCAATAAAATCCCGTTACGAACATGAATTTAATATGCCCATCGGCACTCCGATTTATTGCGGGGTGCCGCTTTTTATTATCGCCGACATTTTATATTAAGCATACTTTAAGGATGTTTTATTTTATTCTATCATCTTATGGTTTATTTCTTTAGGCGGGATTGGCGACTTGATTATATAAAAATGAGAAAAATTTTATTGATCTTTATTGATTAAATATAAAGGGGTTTTATTATACTTTTCTTATTCGCGGTATAATATCCCTACAAGGCTCTAAAGGAGGCATTCGCCGGAATGAATAAGGATAAAAGAGAGGTAACGAGTTCTCTCACACACCTAGCGGGAGCGCTGCTCGCCCTTGCGGGAACGATAAAGCTGGCCTATGACGCTTTTGGCGAGAAGAGCGCGGGCGCGTTTGCCTCTGTGCTTGTTTTCGGCGTCAGCATGGTGCTGCTCTATTCCACAAGCTCGCTCTATCACTGGTGCTGCGCCGTTCGGGCCCGGGCCGCGGCCTTTATGCAGCGGCTCGACCACATGGCGATCTTCCTGCTCATCGCGGGCACATACACACCGATATGTGTGATAATGCTCGGCTATCCGGTGGGATATATCATGCTGGCGCTCGTTTGGGGAGTGGCGCTGGCCGGGCTTTTGATGAAGATTTTCTGGATGGGAGCGCCAGTCTGGCTCTCCTGTTCGGTTTATGTGGCGATGGGATGGATCGCGGCCTTCTTCATCGTGCCGCTGGTACGCGCGCTGCCGCTTTCGGCGACGCTGTGGCTGATCGCCGGCGGCGCGCTCTACACGGCGGGCGCTATAATCTTCGGGCTCGAACGGCCGCGTTTCAAGCTCTCGTGGTTCGGCTCGCACGAGCTATTTCATCTCTTCGTGATCGGCGGTTCCGTCTGCCACTATATCACCGTCGCGCGCTGCCTCGCGTAAGGCGAAAGGATACGAAAAATAATGGAGATCAACAATGCGGTATCTCTATATTTCAGTCCAACCGGCTCCACGCGCAGGATAGTGACCGAGATAGCGCGAAACTTACCGTGGCCGTCGCGTGAATTGGACGTCACCGATTATTCGGCAAACGACGAAGTGCGCCGCATGACCGCCCGCGAACTGCTGCTCGCCGGCGTCCCCGTCTACGGCGGGCGCGTACCCGCGACAGCCGTCCGGCGGCTCAAAAACATCCGCGGCGGCGATACGCCGGCGGTCATCGTCGCCGTCTTCGGCAACAGGGACTACGACGACGCGCTGCTGGAGCTGAAGGATCTGTTGGAAGGGCAGGGCTTCCGTGTCGCGGCGGCGCTGGCGGCGGTCGCCGAGCATAACATCATGCGCTCGGTCGCCGGCGGGCGCCCCGACGCCCGGGATATAGAATTCATCGACAATTTTGCCGCGAAAGCGGCGGGAAAGATATCCGCCGCCGTTGATGTGAAAGAACTGGCCCCGGTAACGGTCAAAGGCAACAGACCCTACCGCGGTTACGGCGGCGTACCCTTCAAGCCGTCGGCGGACAGCGGCTGTGTGAGGTGCGGCCTCTGCGCGGCCAAGTGTCCGGTAAGGGCGATCCCGGAGGAAGCCCCGAACAAAACGGACGATAAAAAGTGCGTCACCTGCATGCGATGCGTCAAGATATGTCCGCAGGGAGCAAGGTCGCTGAACAAACTGCTGCTCTGCGCGGCGGAAAAACTCTTCGCGCTCAAATATTCGCGGAGAGAAGAATATTCATCGTTTTTGTAGAATCGTCAGTCCCGGTTTGCGCCGGCGCACGTCGGTCGCTTATTTTCGGAGCGCGTATCCGCCGCCGGGCGATAGTTTTTCGCCGCCTCGAGCGGCGCTGATGCGCCTTCACGGTAGGGCACGCCCAACGAGACCAAACGGCCCTCTTTTGAGACGGCAAAATACCACCACTTGGTCTTAGCGTCGCAAAGCAGCGCGTAAGCGCCGTTTTCGCTCTCATACCAGTGCGCGCGCTCGTCGCCCCGCTTACGTATCTCGATCACGGAACCGTCCGGCTGCGTCGCTTTCCTGGGAATGTCAAGCGCCGGGCCCGCGCAGGCGCCGGAAGCACAGATCATCAGAGACAGCAGCAGCGTGAAGGATATTTTTTTCATGGGATCGGCCTCCTTTGCAAAAAGCGGGGGATTTGCCGGATCCCCCGCCGTCGGTATCTTATTTCTTCTTCCTGAAGATAAACGGCAGCGCGCCGACGAGCAGAAGCAGCGGGAATACCGCCGCCGCGCAGCCGCCGCCGCCAGTTCCCGCCTGCGTTACCGCGACGGAGGCGACTTCGCCGGACGGCGAAAAGGCGGAAAGCTCGATTCCCGAGAACTGTTTGGCGACAGCCGCGTCGCGCGTTCCATAGAAATATGTATCAGGCTTCATGCCGTTGCCGGCATACCAGAGTGACAGATAGCTTCCCTGCCCAGCCTCCTCCGCGCGAGGATCGCCGTCGGCCCAGATCGCCATGTTGCCCTGATGTCCCTGCTCGGTATAGGCGTTGAAATCGTTTCCCCCACCCAGCGAGCCGGAGCCGGAGCGTTCGTCGATATGCTGCAGCAGGACGCCGCCTTTGAACGACGCGGGCACGTCCACGCCCCTGCTCTCCAAGCGCCCGCCGATACCGCCGTCCCAGTCGGCGGCGTTGGGGTTCCTGACTTCGGCAAGAATATATTCATAAGTGGAATCGAGATAGGGGGAGTTGAGGCGCACGATCGGGAAATTACCGTTCCTCGGCGTGCCGCAGATAAGGCTGACGGACGTACCTGTCGGCGTCAGCGCCTCCGGGGCGTCCCAGCCGAGATACTTCCTGCTCCAGGCGTCGAGGTTTGGCGGCGTCGCGCCGGGAAGTTCCACGCCGCCGCTCCTGCAGCCCCACGAGCCGCCGGCCATCACGGAAAAGACGCCGAGTCCGCTGTTGGCGCCGGCCACGTCATAGAGGTCGGGCAGACTGCATATCTGGTGGCCAAGTTCGTGGACGATGCCGCCGACGACCGGAAGGGAGACATCCCGGGACTGCACCATCAGCTCCGAAAGCTCTCCGCCGTAAGACCAATGCCCCAGGATAATATCGTTCGAGGCGTAGACGATATGTTCGGCCCCCTCGCCGTCCCACGATTCCCATGCGTGCATCCAGACGGAGGGGGTTTTATCGGAGGCGGATTTCTCATAGCCCGCGAAAAGCAGATAGACGACAAGTTCGTCCGCCGCGATAATACCGTCGCCGTTCTTGTCAAATCTTCCGAAGTCAAGGCCGGTGCGCTTGAGGACGCTGGTCACGAAAGCGACTTCGTTTTTATGCGATTTATAATAATCGCCGCCGTAGGTTTCGTCGCTCAGCAAACGGTCGGGATGCTTTCCCTCGTTGTAATCGGCGGAAGTCATAGTGATCTCGACGATATCTTTTCTGCCCGCCGCGCCGAAGTCGGCCGAGACGATACTCAGCTCTCCGTGCGACTGGTCGAGATAATAGCGGCGGACGGAATGCTCCGCGCCCCATATCTGCGCTCTGGAATCTCCGGCTGTCGACTTAAATTTAATATCCTGAAAGTTGACGCGGATAAACACCGCATCGCGCTCGCCTGAAACGGGATTCGAGGTCCATGTCTTCGCGGCGGCGGCTTTGGCCGAGCTTGTCCTTGAAGAGGCGGGGCCGGCGTATTTTTCCCGCAGCTTGTTCACCGTCTCTTTGGCGGGGATAAAATTCTTAACGGCGCCGTCCGGAGCGGAGGCGCCCTCCGAATAGGGGACCGAGGAGGGCGTCAGTCCGCCCGACGCCAAGGCGAGGGCAAAGACCCAGCAGCCGGCGGCGTCATCCTTCAGCACGGCGTATTTGTCAGATGTTTCGTACCAGTGCATAAATTCGTCTCCGCGCTTCACCGCGGCAAAACTCCCGCCGTCGGGCTGCGTCAGTGTCGAGCGGCTTTGCAGCGAGGGGCCGGCGTAAGCGGCGGCGGTCGTGACGGCGGCGATGAAAAGCGCCGTTAGGATCCTCTTCAAACTCTTCAAAAGAACACTCCCCATACAAATAAGCTCTGTTTATTTTAGCATATTCAGTATCGTTTCATTTTATGCTATGCCGGCGGCAACATGCCGAACGCACTGAAACCGGGGAGCAGCGGATATCCGGCGGAAAAAACGCCGTTTGGCGGACAGCGGTTCATATTGGTCCGCCAGACGAAGAGTGGAAAGATCGGAATTTCTCCGATCCTCCCACTCGTACAGCGTTTACAATAATTTCCTCACGAAGTTAGGCTAGGCTTCGGCCTTTTTCAGTTTCACATCAGGTTCAGACGGCAAGCCGAAAAGCGGTATGAACCTGTCCCAGCCCGTAAAAGTCAAAACATATATCGAGATCACACATATTATCCCCATAAAGTTATAGTAAAGATCGCCGATCGTGAAATGGTAGAGAGGGTAAACCGCAGCCGCGAGCCCCATGTAGTAGGCAACGCCGGTGTGCCAGGGGATCAGCGCGGCGGAGTGCACGCCGACAGCATCGGAGAAGAGGGCGTTTCTGTTGCGCAGTTTGTATTTGCCTTCTTCTGAGCCCTCCACGTTTTTATCGATGATATCTTTTATTACCGGCCCTACGGTAGCCATCTGCGACATTTCCTCGTTGAGCGTGGCGTTGATGATGAGACAAAGAACTCCGTTGCACACGACTAAATGGCGCACCCGGCGACTTACCCTGACGAAGAGAGCGGCGATGGGGCCAAAGGCGTCCATCCTGCGCATGACCGCACCGAAGCCCATCGCCCAGAAAAGCATGATCACCGCCCAGCTGCCAGCGCTTTCAAACCCTGACTGCACGAGGTCGACTACATCTTTAAAAGAGGTCACGGTTCCCGCCACATAACCAAAGAGTATCGCGCAGGCAATGCCCGTTGAAAGACAGCTAATCGTATCCATACGCATGACCGCCATCGTGATAACTATTATTACGGGTATAATCATATAAATAGGAACACCGTCTTTCACCTGCGCCAGCAACGTCAGTACGGTCGGGCGTTCCTCCTGGAGTATAGCAACAGTCTCCTTCGACATGCTTGCCAAAATCTGCGCTGGGTCACCGACAGTGTTGGGAAGATCCATCGCCACGCTGAAAGCGTAGAAACATATGGCAGAAAGTATGACGCAGATCACGGACCACGGGCCTTGGGCACGGATACGGTCGACAACTTTTACTCCCTGCAACCCGGAGCTGAGTATCGTCGTATCGGATATGAGTCCGATATTGTCGCCGAATGCCGAACCTCCCACCGCAGCTGCGAAGGTCATCGCGGGATTGCCGCCTACTACGTTGCAGAGCCAGATAAAGATGGGGATACAAGCGGCGAAGGTTCCCCAAGACGTGCCGGTAGAGACGGATAACGCGCAGGTCGTAAGAAACGCCACGACGGCAACTGTTTTTCCTGTTACACCGGCGTGAATAAAGATAGATATCGCCGCCGCACCAACACCAGTACTCATGAATATTTCGGCCAAAGCATAGGCCAGCATCAAAATGAAGGCAAGCAGAGTCGCATCTTTGGCGCCCTCCACAGCTTCGTTCATGATGTCACCGAATTTCATTTTTTCCGTGCATTTGCAGATAAACGCAGCAACGAATAATCCGATGGAGGCGGATATGAGAATATCGATACCGTTTATGACCATTACCGCGAGAAGGATGACTGGAGAAAGCTTCAGAAAAGTTAACATATCATTACCCCATTTCTAAATGCGTTTCGTATTGATTTTTACTTTTGAGACATTATAAGTGTGAGCAGGTCGCTGTATACTCCATATGCCGTTTGTAAAATACCGGGGTTCGTCTGTACGATCGATATCTCGCCCGCCAAGTCTGTGTAAAAGGTGATCGCTGCCGACGTTCCATTGACGCTGCAAAGAGGATCGTCGAACGGAATTTCCCGCGGTTCCACACGAAGATCTACTATTCCGCTTTGCTCGTCGCACTCCGCGCTGCAAATGTATTTTATTTTGCGGCCCCTTTCGCGCGCTTTTTTGATATCTTCTTGGCCTACCCTCGCGACGCTTGTTACCGAAGCGGCCTTCGGATTCGTGCGCGCACCCATAAGAATATTCGCCAGCGCACATATTTTCGCCGCTCCGTCCCAGCCGTCCACATCCATCGACGGATCAGCTTCGGCCAGTTGGATACGCTGAGCTTCCTTTAACGCCCTTTCGTATGTGCCCCCCTTTTCAAGCTCGCCAAGGACAAAATTCGTCGTGCCGTTGAGGATGCCTTTGATACCGAGGACCTTATTCCCACGCAGGGTCTCTTTTACGAGATTGAAAACAGGTGTGCCGTCCATCACGATCGTCTCGTAAAGAAAGAGACGCCCTTTTGCTTCGGCGAGCGCCGCAAGCTCGTCAAAGTGCCAAGCTTCCGGCCCTTTGTTAGCCGTTATCACGTCCATGCCTCGCCTCAATGCCTCTCTGATGTAACCGGTCGCCGGTTCGCCGTCACTGATGGAGAGCGTCGTCAGCTCGATAAAAAGCTCGGCGTCGGCCCTGCGGATCATTTCGGAAGTATCGCAGGAAACGAAATCGGTGCGCCCCGGGTCGAAGCGCCCAAGTTTCTCATTCATTTCTAGCACTTCTTTTATCGCGATACCGCCGCTATTCAAAAGAGCGCCTTTCGAACGGGTACAGATTCCCGTCAAACACATTTCACAGTCATATTCTTCTTTGAGCTGCGCTTCTTTTTCGAGCAGTAGTTTCATGAACCGGGCTCCGACGTTTCCAAAGCCCGCCACGCAGAATTTTATTATTTTTGTCATGGCTCCTCCTGATCGTTCGCTTTTGTTCAGTTGACGTATTTTTTTGTGATGAACGGATTCGCGGTGGCGAAAAGCATCGCCTGGTAGTGCAGGGTGAAAGACATTACGTCTCCCAGCCCGTAGTTCACGCTGCTGTCCTCAATGTCTATTATCATATGATCACTGCTTGCGCCGAGTATTTTTACGCCTTTGTCCTGAGGTATAAGCTTATCGCACGCTCCAATATCAAAAGCCCCAAGCGCGACAAGCGCCCGACGGCGAACGCCCCTGTCCTCATAATCACTATAGGAACCGAAACAATTGACGCCAAGCTCGCCTATTGGATGGGTCGGCTTCGAGCCAACTTCGATAACCTCGGCCCGCAGTATAAGCCCCTCGTTGGAAAGCCCCTCCACTGGGCAATGCCAATGCCCGGCAAGGTCGCATGGAACGGTTATTGCCTCTCCTATACGCAGATTGTTGACCTTCTTCGGCATCTTGCCACTGACCATTAGAGGTATGGAAGTCGTGTTGCCTCCGGAAACAACCTCAAGTTCCCTGCCGATCGCGCGTTCTATCTCCGCCGCGTCCTTCGCAAGGACGGACAAATTTTCAACGGTCGGAATTACGGAACCGTAGCAGGTCAGGTTTGTACCCACACCAAACAGACGTAGGTTCGGAAGATGTTTTTCCGCAGATATCGCCGTTTCAATAAAGCGTTCACGTTCAAAAATCCCTTCGCGCAGATCGCCAAGGTCACGCATCAGTATGACTTTGTGGATCTTGTCAGCACTCCGCGCCTCTTTGTCCAGAGCTTTCAGCGTTTCAAGCTCTGAATTTAGGCTGATATCACAATATTCAATGACTTCAGGAATTTCGGAAAGCATCGGTATGCGCAGTGCGAGCGTCTCAACGTCATAGGCGGAACGCCTAACTGCCGCGAGGTGCGGCAGCCGCGAGCTGGCGAGAGTCTTGTAGCCTGCCTCAACAATCGCCTCCGTGACACCGTCAAGAGCGTTAAAACCTTTGATGACCGCAAATGGTTCCACACCGTTTTTCCTGCAAAGCACAAGAATCGTCTCGGCGTTCCTGCGGATTATATTTTTATTTATCTCAAGAATCGGGTATTTTTCATTCATCTCGGTTCTCCGGGCAACGTCAGGCAGCCACCCCCCGGCGTTGCCCTTTCTCTTACTTTCTCGCTTCCCTTATCGCCGCGGAGATGCCGGCGAGGCCCGCTCTCAGTTCATCTTCAAGCGGCCAGGCGTAGCCGATGCGCATGTAGCGGTCGTCGAAGCCGAACCAATGGCCGGGGCCTATATAGGTGCCGTATTTGTCGTTCATGATCTTATAGAACTTTTCCACGTCGACGCCGGCGCTCTCTTTGATGCGCGGGAAGCAGGTGCAGGCCGCGCGCGGCTCCACCCATTCGATGAACTCCTCGTTCGCGACCCACTCTTTGACGATCGCGAAGCGGCCGGCGATCAGCGCGTCGTTCTCCGCGATCCATTCTTTTTTCTGTGAAAGGGCGACATAGCCGATATATTCGTCCACGACGCTGCCGCCGATGCAGACCTGTTCTTTCGCGCAGGTGAGCAACTCGATCATCTCCTTATCCTGACAGACGGCCCAGCCGATACGGATGCCGGGGATGCCGTAGGTCTTGGAAAGCGAAGAGATCGAGATGACCTTTTTTGATAGCGAGGCGGCGACGGGAAGCCTTTCGTCCTTGAACATATCGCGGTAGGTCTCGTCTACGAGCAGCCGGACGCCATGCTTTTCCGCGATCGCGATGACGCGTTTGAGCTCGCGGAGCCCCATCATCGTCCCCGTTGGATTGTGCGGATTCGTCAGCGAGATGTATTTCGTATCGGGACGGATCAGCGACTCAAGTTTTTCGATATCGACGCGGAAACCCTCTTCAAATTTCTGGTCAAGATAGCTGATATCCGCGCCGATCGCCTCCGGCGTGGCGATATTCGTCCCGTAGTTGGGACGCGCGACGATCATGTGGTCGCCGGGCTCAAGCAGCGACGACGCGACGAGGAAGAGCGCGGAGGCCGCGCCGCCGGTGACGATCACGCAGTCCGGGTCCGTAATGCCCGACTGCTCCGCGATCAGCCTTCTCAGGCGGGGATCGCCGAGATGGTCCCCATAGGGCAGCAGGATATCGTCAAGCACTATCCCCAGGTCCCTGATATTGCGGTCGCGCACGGAGGTCTCGGTGAGATTGTTTTTGATCTTCTCATATCCGAACTGCTCCGGCGATTCCTTCTCGATTGGCATACGCGTATACTTCATTGCCGCACCTCCATAATATAGTTGTTCGTTACAGTTGGATCTCGTTGCATCCCTATGTATTCTATTGAATACAATTGTATTATAATCAAAAAGATTCATTCGTCAACAAAATTGCCTATTGTTTTTATTACATGAACGGAGGTACAATATATACAATGGGATACAATAAAACAATTAAGGGGATTTTTTATGGACAGTTTTCTGGAACAGACGGCGCCGGGCGTCGCCTATACGGAGATAAAGAAGATGATAATGCTCAAAAGACTCACGCCGGGGCAGCGGCTCGCCGAGATATCGCTTTCGCAGGAGATCGGCGTGAGCCGCACGCCGGTGCGGGAGGCGCTGCGCAAGCTCGCATCGGAGGGCTGGCTGAAGATGGTGCCGAACAGCGGCGTATGGGTCGCCTCGCCGACCAGGCGGGAGATCATCAACGCCTACGAGGTGCGCGCGAAGCTCGAACAATGGGGAGCGGAGGCGGCGATGCCCAACGTCACGCCGCTGTTGATATCGCGCCTCGAAGAAAATATCGAAGAGGAACAGGCGGTCTACGACGGCAGGATCAACCCGGACCGCTATTCTGACATTAACAGCAGCTTTCATTTGAGCATCGCCGAGGCGGGAGGAAACGACATCCTCTGCCAGCACATCAGGATCGCCATCAACCGTACCGATATCTATATGATCCTCTACGAAAATTATCTTGACTTCGCCAACAATCGCAGCCTCTCGGAGCATCGGGAGCTGCTGGAACTTTTCAGAAGCCGCGATACGGCGGCGGCGGTGGAAAAGATCGGCATCCACGTACAGAACGGCTTTTCCGATTTGAATATCGGTTACTGACAAATTCATAGAAAAGGGGCAGAAAGATGAAGATAGCCACATTCAAAGTCGAAGAATGGATGAACCTCAACGAAACAAAGGCGAAATACAATATCGCGGAGACCTGCGTCGATTCCGTGAGCCTTGATGAGCTTTTCAGCCTCGCGGGGCGCGGCCGCCGGGAATTTTTTGATACGCTCTCCCGCCGGCGCATGACTTACGGTGCAATTTTCGGCGCGGAGGAGCTGAAGGCGGCTATCTGCGGGCTTTACCGCTCCGCCGGCGCGGACGATGTCGTCACGACGCACGGCGCGGCGGGGGCAAACCACCTCGCGCTCTACTCGCTAGTCGAACCCGGCGACGCGGTGGTCTCGGTAATGCCGACCTATCAGCAGCTCTATTCGATTCCCGAGTCATACGGCGCAAAGGTGCGCATACTGAAGCTGAAGAGGGAAGAGAATTTTTTGCCGGACCTCGACAGGCTGCGCACGCTCGTCAATGAAAAGACAAAAGTCATTTGCATCAACAATCCCAACAACCCGACCGGCGCGCTGATGCCGGAGGAGACGCTGCGCGGGATCGTCGGGATCGCCCGCCGCGTGGGGGCCTACGTCATCTGCGACGAGGTCTACCGCTTCCTCACACAGGAGGAGGGCTATCCCGAGTCGATCGCCGACCTCTATGAGAAGGGGATCGCCGTCGGCAGTATGTCCAAGGTTTTTTCCCTCGCCGGACTGCGCCTGGGCTGGATCGCGACGCGCAGCAGGGAGGCGATGCGCGAGATATTGCTGCACCGCGATTACGACACAATAAGCTGCGGCATGATCGACGAGGCGCTGGCAACGGTCGCCCTCGAGGCGAAGGAGGCGATCATCGCGCGCAACAGGGCGATCGTGCGCGAAAACCTGGCGATCCTTGACGAATGGATCGCGAAGGAGCCGCGTTTCTCATACGTGAAGCCGCAGTGCGGCACGACGGCGCTGTTATACTGCGATGTCGATATGCCGTCAGAAGAGTTCTGCGCCCGACTGCTCGCGGAGACGGGAGCCTTCCTAACGCCCGGCTCCTGCTTCGACGAAGAGCACTGCTTCCGCATCGGCTACGCCTGCAGTAAGGAAGAACTGAAAGAGGGCCTCGCGAAGCTCAGCGAGTTCGTAAAGGGGCTCGCGTAGGAGACAGGGCTCCTTCGCCCGTCAAGAGGCGGCCAGGCACCGCCCGCGCTGCCGTTGTGAGGCCGCGGTACGGAGAGATGACTCTCCAGTACCGCGGCCTGTCCTGTCTTTGCGCGTTTTCTACAAGTTTTGACAGTCCCACAAATAGTCTATTAAGGTCAATGTTATTTAGCACTTTTTATCTTACCCCTGCGGCGCTATCGCCATCTTTCTTGTCCGTTACGGGAGATATCGTCGCTCCTTCGCGGTATAATTGAGGCAGATAAGAGGCATCTTAAACAGAGGGGAGGATCGTCCGTATGCCATTTGATAAGCTCTGTATAATCGGAAACGCGCGGACGCAGCAGAAGAACCCTATCACCGCGCGCTTTTCGCACTTTTTTATTGTCTTCATCGCCGAAGCCGGTACGGGAAAGATCGTCGACCTTGACGTGACGGTGATGCTGCCGGCGACCAGCAATTTTATCAAAGAGCTTTTCCTCGGCCGTTCGCTCGCGGAGGTGGACAAGGAGCTGCTGGAACTCATCCGCGGTTCATACCTCGCCTCTTCGCAGAAGGCGATCCAGATGGCCTACATGGAGGCGGTAAAAAAGTACCGCACCTGGCTCAGCGCTCACGGTCCCGCGGCTTCCGGAAAAACGAAGATGGCGGTTGACGGGGAAGAAAAATAATATATAATCGTGCGCACAGGGGGACGGCAAAACGCCCTCCGAGAAAAAACTGAATAACGACTGCCTTGTCAGTTGACCCGCGCGTTCAGCGCGGGGATATAATCTGAGAGATCCAGCCAAATTAACGCCGGAAGGCGTTTAGTTTGTGCTGGATTTTTTGTTTTTACCGGTTATCAGAACGGATGCCGCCTCTCGGCCGGCAAGGCAGCGGCAAAAAGGAGTTATTGGAGAAAAAATGAGATCATCAACCGCAAAATTCAAAATGCCGCACACCTATGTACTGCTCTTTTATATCGTCGCGGCGGCCTGTCTGCTGACCTGGATCATTCCGGCAGGCGAATTCCAATATCAGTCCGTCGACGTAAACGGCACGATGAGGAATATCGTCGTCCCCGGTTCCTTCCGCTATCTCACCGATGCGAGCCCTGTCGGCATTCTCGGCTTTTTCAGCTCCTTCCAGCGCGGCATTATAGAGGTGGCGGACCTGGTGGCGCTCATTTTCATCGTCAACGCCGCCTTCGCCCTTGTCATCAAGACGGGATCTTTTGAAAAGATGCTGGGCACGCTGCTGCGAAAGCTCGAAGGGCGTGAGAACATCGTCGTCGTCATCTTCTACCTCTTCTTCGCTCTCGGCGCGAGCCTCTTCGGCATGTGGAACGACTTCAACGGCATGATACCGATCATGGTCGGCGTCGGCGTGGCGATGGGCTATGACGCGATGTTCGGCTTCGCGGTGGTCATGCTCGGCATCGGGGTCGGCTTCGCCGCCGCATTGACAAATCCATATACCATCGTGGTGGCGCAGTCGATCGCCGGCATCCCGCTCTATTCCGGATTCGGCATGCGTATCGCGATCTTCGTCGTCTTCTCGGCGATCGCGCTCTGGTGGATCTTCCGCTACGGCAGGCATATAAAAAAAGATCCCTCGCGCTCGCTCGTCCCGCGCGGCGAGGCGCTATTTTCCTACGACAGCGAGGAGCTTAAAAGGTTACAAATGGGACGGCGGGAATCCGCTTCGCTCGCCGTTATTTTTATAAGCCTGACCCTCATCTTCTACGGCTGCCTCTATCTGGGCTGGGGCAACACGCAGCTTACGGCGGTATTCCTCCTGATGGGGATCGCGGTCGCCCTCATTTTCGGCTGGAGCGCCGACAAGATCGCGGAGGAGCTGCTCGCCGGGGCGCGCGCCATCGTCTTCGGCGCGCTGATCGTCGGCGTGGCGCGCGCGATCCTCGTCGTCATGCGCGACGGGCATATTATAGACACGATCATCAACTTCATGGCGGCGATGATAGAGGGCACGCCGCCGATCATCGCGGCGGAGGGAATGCTCTTCATCCAGACCTTCATCAACTTCGCCATCCCCTCCGGCAGCGGGCAGGCGGCGACGATCATCCCGATAATGGCGCCGCTCGGCGACGTCGCAGGGCTTTCTCGCGAGGTCACGGTGCTCGCCTTCCAGCTTGGGGACGGTTTTTCAAATCTGCTGTGGCCGACATGCGGCATCGCCACCGGCTGCGGTATCGCGGGCATTTCACTCTCAAAGTGGTGGAAGTTCTTCCTCAAGCTCTTCGGCATCATGTGGCTCGCGATGATGCTCTTCATCGCCGCGGCGGTGTTGATTAAATTTTAAGGGGGCCTGGTCCATGGATATCAGAGAAAAGATCGCGAAAATATTGCCGGAGATAACGGCATTCCGGCGCGCGCTGCACGAATATCCCGACCTTTCGGGCGAAGAGGGGCCGACCTGCACGCGCATCTCGGAGGCGCTGGCCCGTTACGGGATCGGACATAAATTGACGCTCGACGGCACGGCGGTCATAGCGGCGATCGCCCCGAGGGAAGGGGCGAAGACCGTGGCGCTGCGCGCCGACACCGACGCGCTGCCTCTCACCGAGGATACGGGACTGCCCTTCGCCTCGCAAAAGAGAGGCGTAATGCACGCCTGCGGCCACGACGTCCATACCGCCGTCGCCCTCGGCGCGGCTGTCGTGCTCAAAGAGATGGAGGCGGAGCTGCCGGGAAATGTAAAGATATTCTTTCAGCCCGCGGAGGAGGGCACGGGAGGGGCCGAGCGCATGATCACGGCGGGCTGCCTCGAAGCGCCTTACGTCAGCCGCGTGCTCGGGCTCCACGTCAACCCCTCCGTCCCCGCCGGAAAAGCCGCCTTCAAGTTCGGCAAGATGCACGCCGCCTCCGACGAATTCACGCTCATACTACACGGGCGCGGCTGCCACGGCGCGCATCCCGAAGAGGGCTGCGACGCGGTGGCGATGGCCGGGCAGCTCATCTCCGCGCTCCAGAACATTACGAGCCGAAACCTCTCGCCGCTCGACTCCGCCGTGGTCACCGTGGGAAAGATCGCGGGCGGAACAAAGGGGAATATCATCGCCGACCGCGTCGAGATGGCGGGCATCATGCGCTCGCTCAGCGAAGAGACGCGCCTGCTGCTGCGCCGCCGCGTACAGGAGACCGCGGATGGCGTCGCGCGCGCTTTCGGCGGGGAGGCGGAGCTGATCCTGCGCCCAAGCTACGGCGCGCTGATAAACGACGACGCCGTGACGGAAATCGCCGTCGATTCGGCGCGCGCGGCGATCGGCGCGGAGAACGTCGTCATAAAAAAAGAACCGACCTTAGGCACGGAAGACTTTTCATACTTCGCCGCGGCGCGCCCCTCCTGCTTTTATGAGCTGGGCTGCGGCTTTTCCGATAGAGAAACAAACTTTCCCCTGCACAGCGCGAGGTTTGAAGCGGACGAACGCTGCATAATGACCGGCGTCGAACTTCAGGTCCGAGGGGCGCTCGCGCTGCTGACAAAAAACTGATTCCGGCAGCCTGACATACGGAACAGAGAGAAAAAGAGACTTCCGAAAATTGACGGGGAGTCTCTTTTCTCATTTACGGGCCTATCCTGATCAGCCGGCGGCGCGGTCCCTCGCCGCGGCCAGCAGCGGGGCGATGTCGCCGTCTATGCAGAGTGCGCGTTCCCCCAGTTCGGCGGGCGCGAAGGCCTCGCCGCGGTTCGCGCAGATATAGAGCGAATCAGGGTTTGCCAACGCCATCCGCCAGAAGGGATACTTTATTATCCCGGGGGTATTGCCGCCCACGCCAAGCTCGAGAAATACCACGCGCAGGCCCTCCGTGCGCCGCAGAAAGGCCAGATAGCGCCCCTTCGCAGCGTGCCAGGCCGCGTCCTCGACAAAGCTGCCGTCAACGCGGAGGTTCATGGCCAGCGGCGCGCCGCAGCGCGGGCAACGGGGAACCAGCGCCTGCGGCACGCGCATCTCCCGCTGCGAGGCGGCCATCCGCCGTACCGCCGTCTCATTGCCGTAGGTCATATCATGACAGGGACGCGAACACTGCCAGAGGCCGTAATCGCCCTGTGTGGGAAAGAGGCGGTCCGCCTCAAAGCCAGCGTCGGCAAAGAGGTGGTCTACGTTCGTCGTCAGGACAAAATGGTCCCTCCCCCGCACCGCCGCCAACAGGTCGCGATATGGGGCGCCCACCGGCCGGTCGTAGCGGTTGAGGCAGATGTGGCGGCTCCAGTAGGCCCAGTGCTCCTCAAGTGAAGGATAGCGGTGGAAGGCCGCCGAATACATGTCGGTGAAGCCGTATTTCGCGATAAAGCCGGCGAAGTTTCGTTCAAAGCGCGGCCCCGAATAGACGAGCCCCGCGGCGGCGGAGAGGCCGGAGCCGGCGCCCACGAGGACGGCATCCGCGCCCGCCAGCGCTTCCCGCAGCCGTTCCGCGGGCTCAGCGCAGCAATTTCGCGTATATTTCACGGTCGATATCCTTGAATACATTAAATATCACCCTCATCCCCGCGTTCTTTTCCCGGAGAAATTCCCGCACCGTCTCCACCGCGATCTTCGCCGCCGCCTCGTTGGGAAAGCGGAACTCTCCCGTCGAAATGCAGCAGAAGGCGACGCTCCGCAGTTTGTTTTCTTTCGCGAGCTTCAGGCAGGAGCGGTAGCAGGAGGCCAGTTCGGCACAATCCCGCCCGGTCGGCTCGCCGTCGACTATCGGCCCGACGGTGTGGATCACATAGCGGCTCGGCAGGTTAAAGGCCGAAGTTATCTTCGCGCCTCCCGCCGGCTCCGCGTGCCCCTGCCGCCTCATGATCTCATGACAGGCGAGCCGCAGCTGGATGCCGGCGTATGTGTGTATCGCGTTGTCAATGCAGCGGTGGCAGGGCACAAAGCAGCCAAGCAGCGCGCTGTTGGCGGCGTTGACGACGGCGTCCGCCGCCAGCGTCGTGATATCGCCCTGCCAGAGGCAGATGCCGTCTCCCGCCGCCGAAGCCAGTTCATCAGCCGGTACGGCGCCCCTGGCAGACAGTTCTTCCTTAAGATAGGCGTCCTGTACCGCCAGCAGCCTCTCGCCGGCGGCCCGCGGCGGGCGCAGATTGAAGAGCGCGCGAAGCAGCCTCTTTTTTTCCTCCGTATCCGCGGGAACTTTCAAACCGGCATACTTTGGCTCTTCCGCCGCCAAAGCCCAGATAAGGTAATCGAGCCGTTCCTCCTGTGTCATGATCTTTCCTCTCAAGCCATCGCCGTTCTTCTATACTTCGTTAGCCGAAGAAAAAACGCGCCGTCATATCAAGATAATTTTCACCGCCGTAATTTCCATAGCGCTCTTTGACCGCGGCTTTGAAGCTATCAGCGCCGGCGCAGCCGGAAGCGATCTCCGTGAGCGCCTCCAAATAGGCGATCTTCGTCTCGACATCCTTCAAGTCCTCGGGGGTGTAGTGCGAGGTGAGCACCAGCCGGTACCCCTTCGCGAGGAAGCCTTTCAGCCGGCCGATCATCGCCCCGGCGTGCGCCGCGCCGGCCACGATCGAGTGGCAGTCGTGGCCGAGCATATGTGTGTAGACGGCCTCGATCTCCGGTATCTCGACGTCAAAAGCCTCGTGCGTGGGAATGATATTGAAACGGATGCCGCCGATCGTGACCTCGCCGGGCTCGACATAGTCCGTCACCTGATGGACGGCATTGTCGAAGGCCGCGCCAAAGGCGTCCGTAAAGCTGTCGATGAGCGCTTTGCCGCCGCCGCGATGTCCGTACTCATCGGCCTGCCTCGTCGCGTAACGCTTCACGCCGGGAAGGAAACCGCCGCCCGCCATGTGATAGGCCAACAGCAGTCCCGCGACCGCAAGCCCCGTACCGGCGATATATCCTTCCAGCTCCCTGTCATTATCAAAGAAACAGGGCGACTCGATGACGACGGCCTGCCCGTCCTTTTCAACGACGAACACCTCGTCCGCGAGAAAGTCGTTGGTCCGGTAAGCGTGGAGCTTCATGCCGCCGAAATCATAAAGGTTTACTTCGCCCTTCGCGAGAGTAATTTTTTCAAAACAGTTTTTGTCCATATCGGGTTCCTCCTAATTATCTCAGAATCTCCGGCCCGCGCCGGAGCGTGACTATAAGATAATCCTATCGGTTCCCGTCGTAAAGTAAGCACAATATTGTATCGTAGTTACCTTTTAGATACTAATAAGCGGTGAGCGGCGTTTCTCCCTCTCCACGCGAGATCACCGGCAGCAGCAGCGTAAATACAGTGCCGTCCGCGCCGCTCTCCGCCGTCACCTTCGCCCCGTGGATATCGGCGATCTGTTTCACGAGCGCGAGGCCGAGCCCCAGTCCGCCGCCGGAGCGTGATTTCTCCAGGCGGTAGAAACGCTGCCAAATCTTTTCAAGTTCGGCGCGGGGGATGCCGGGGCCGTTGTCGGAGACGCAGAGCCTTATCGCCTCCGGCTCCCTGCGAAGCGATACGCGCACCAGGCCGCCGCCGTACTTGAAGGCGTTCTCCAGCAGGTTGCCGGTCAGGCGCGAGATGAGCGCCACGTCAAAATCCGCGTATATACCATCTTCGATCTCCGTCTCCAACGCCGCGTCTTTCCAGAGGAGCCGCGACTCGCGGCATACGACGCTGACAAGTTCGCTCAGGTCGGCGCGCTCAAAGGAGGCTTTCGCCGTGCCCTGCTCAAGCCGCGTTATCTGGAGCAGCGCGCCGATGAGCTTCGACATCTTCAGCGCCTGACGTTTGATCGCCGCGATCCCCTGCGCGTATTCATCTCTCTCGCGCCCGCCCTTCTCAAGCGCCTCGCACTGCGCGAGTATCACCGCCGTCGGCGTGCGCAGCTCATGGGAGGCGTCGGAGGCGAACTGTTTCTCTGCCTCAAAAGAGGCCTCAAGGCGTCGGAACATATTATCGAAGGAGGAGGCGATCCTGTGTATCTCGTCATCGCGCGGCGGCAGGCCGATACGCGCCGAGAGGTCGCGCCCTTCGCTTATCGCGTCCGCCGCGGCGATGATCCTCTCTATCGGGAGAAAG
The DNA here is from genome assembly GCF_000585335.1 of Cloacibacillus evryensis DSM 19522. NCBI lineage: Bacteria > Thermotogati > Synergistota > Synergistia > Synergistales > Synergistaceae > Cloacibacillus > Cloacibacillus evryensis. The sequence continues at coordinate 3,319,011 of NZ_KK073872.1, read as the reverse complement.
GCGCGCCTGGCGATCAGGTAGCCGCCGCCCGCGGCGAGCAAGACAAGCAGCGGCAGGATAAAGAAGGCGAGCCGGGCGGCGATGAGAGGAAAGCCCCCGACGGCGGAAACGGGAAGCACCCCGCGCAGCCACAGCGCGCCTCCATCCAAGCGCCGGTCATAGAGGTAAAAATCTCCGCCGGGACAGGCGACAATGTAGGGTTCGCCCTCCAGGAAAGGTTCGCCGGGATTGAATCCGGGCGGTACGCGCCCATGGAGCAGGAGCCCCGCGCCAGAGTAGACCAGCGTGTAGGCGCCGCCCGCGTAGGGTTCAAAATCGTCGCCGACGTCCAGGCCGTCTCTGCCGAACTTGATCTCATCCGCATTGTCGTCCACCGTTTCCTCGAGACGGCTCAGCGAGTAGCTCTCCATCAGCGAGCCGCCCACCGTGATGATAAAGCCGAGAGACGCCACCGTTATCAGCAGCATCAGAAGCGTGAACCATATAGTAACGCGCGCCTTCACCGAGAAACTCTTCATTCAGTCTCCCTCAGCGTCCAGCCCGCGCCCCACACCGTGTGGATCAGCTTCTTTTCAAAACCGTCGTCGATCTTCCGGCGGAGATAGCTTATATATACGTCGACGACATTTGAGCCGCCGTCATAGTCATAGTTCCAGACATTGTTCTCTATCCTCTCCCGCGAAAGCACCGCGCCGCTGTTCCTCGCCAAAAATTCAAGCACGGCGAACTCCTTCGCGGAGAGCGCCAACTCTTTGCCGTCCCGCGATACCCGGTGCGAGACCGTGTCGATCTTAAGTCCGCCTATTTCGATAACCGTGCTCTTCACGCCCGCGTACTTGCGCGTGACCGCGCGGACGCGGGCCAGCAGCTCGGGAAAGGCGAAGGGCTTTATCAAATAGTCGTCGGCGCCGAGATCGAGACCCCTGACCCTGTCGTCGACGCTGTCGAGGGCGGTCAGAAAAAGTACCGGCGCGGCGATCCCCTCCGCGCGCATCTGCCGGACGACCTCATGTCCGCTCATGACGGGCATCATCACGTCGAGGACGACGGCGTCATACTCCGCCGAGCGGATGAAATCCATCGCCTCGCCGCCGTCATGGCAGCGGTCAACACTATAGCCGGCCTCCTCGAGAGACTTCGCGATCAGGCGGTTCAAGTCCCTCTCGTCTTCCGCGACAAGTATTCTCATAAAAACGCCTTCCTTTCGCGGCAAATAAGACAGGGGAGGACCGATCCCTCAGTCCTCCGCTGAAAATACTAGGGAAACACTGACTAATTCACACTTTGTCATATAAAACCTGATGTATCGTCCGCTGATTACAGCCAGAGAGCCGAAATCTTTGATTTCGTGCGAATCGGCTGGTTTGTACATCAGATGTACCAGCCGCTAAACAGGCAGTCCCTGAACGGGGCGGACGGACAGAGAGCCAAATCAGTGATTCTCTGATTTGTGCGAATCGGCCGGTAGTTCCATCAGGCGTATTTGCATACGTTGGAGCCACGGTCAGGGGCTGTCTGTGACGCGGTAAGTAAGATAGAAAATCTTTAATTTTCGTAATCGAACTTAGTTTTTCCATCAATGGTGCATATAATCAGCGGCTCCCTAGTTGCCTATCTCACACTTGAGCACTTCTCCGCTTTTAGCGTCTATCTTGAAATCATACTCTTTCATATTATAGAAAATCTCGCCCTCGTAGACCTGCCGCCCGTCGTCATTATCGAGCTTGAACTTCCTGAGATCGCTCTCCTTGGCGCCCGCGACCCTCGCCAGGGCGATACTCTTAGCCTTCGCATCGCCGATCAGGCCGGCCGGCCCCGCAGTCTGCGGTGTTGCGCGGTTCTTCTCCTCACGCGAGAATTTGAGCACCTCGCCGGTCTCCGCGTTTATCTCGTACTCATACTCCGTGCTGCCCACATAAAACTCCAGCTCATATTCGGTGTGGTTATACTTCTTGTCGAGCTTCATTTTTTTAAACTGGACCTGCTGCGGATTCACTCCGGCGTGTTTAAAGGCGATCTCCTTCGCCTTCGTCTCGCCGATCAGCTTCGCTGCTTCGGCCGAAACTGCCGCCATTCCCAGAGATAGGGCCCCCGCCGCGATCGCGGCCAAACTGATTATTCTTTTCATCTTTACTTCCTCCTTGCTGTAGCTTTGAAATCTCTTTAAAGTAAGTATATAAGGGAATTATTAAAAAATCATTAAGGTAACGGCGGGTTTCGTCAAAATCATTACGGCGCGGCAAAGGGCTCCCCTGCGCCGGAGAGGCATACCGGCGTCGGGGAGCCCTTTTTGTCTATATTAAAGACGCGGCGGTTCCGGAGCCGCGCCTGTTAATATCCCGTTACTTGCCCTCGAACTGCGCCGCTTCGCTCTTGAGATAGACCTGCGGCTCCTCCGGCAGCTTGAAGAGCGGGATGTAGCGGTCCCAGCCGGTGAAGGTGAGGATCAGCATCGAGGCGACGGCGATCATCGAGAAGTAGTTGTGCGTGATGATGTCCCCAGCCGTGATGCCGGTCGCCAGCGGATAGACGGAGGCGCTGATGCCGAGGAAGAATCCCATATAGCAGTGCCACGGGATGAGCTGTGAGCCGAGGACTCCCATCGCGTCCGAGAAGGTCGCGTTCCTCAAGGCCAGCGTGTACATGTCCTCCTTGGAGGCAACGACGTTTTCTTCCGTGATGCCTTTGATGATCGGGCCGATGGTGACGATCTGCGCCATTTCATCGGAGAGGGCGGCGTTGCCGAGCAGGCAAAGAACGGAGTTCGCGAACATCAGGTGGCGGACCTTATGCACCATGCGCGCGATCAGGACGGCTATGGGGTCGAAGGCGTTCATCTTGCGCATGACGCCGCCGAAGGCGCCGACCCAGAGCATCATCGCGATGGACCAGCCGCCGGCGTCCGAGAATCCCGTATAGACCACGTCGAAAAATCCGTTCAGCCCCGTCACGGTGCCGGAGATGAGCCCGAAGACCAGCGAAAAGAAGATGCCTGATCCTAAGCAAATAAGCGTGCTGTAACCTTTGACCGCGGTACCAATGACTATGATAAGGGGAATGACCATGTAATAGGGCACGCCCTCCTTAACAAGGTTCAGCAGGGTGACCGCCGATGGGCGTTCCTCGCCGAGCTTCTGCCAGACGTCGGCGGGGATCTGCGCTATCGCGTCGGAGGCCTGCGCCGCCTCTCCGGATAGTCCCAGTGAGGCGATATAAAATACGATCGCGCCGCTGATGAGGCAAAGCAGCGACCATACGCCCTGATGGCGTACACGCTTGATGACCTCGACCTGCTGTATCCCGGAGCTGACGATCGTCGTATCAGAAATGAGTCCGATATTGTCGCCGAAGCAGGAACCGCCGGCGATAGCGCCTATCGTCAGCAGTATATTGCCGCCGACGATATGGTTGAGCCAGAGGAAGATCGGCGCGCAGGCGGCAAAGGTGCCCCAGGAGGTGCCGGTGGCCGTCGAAAGCACACAGGTCAGAAGGAAGGCGACGACGGCGATGCTCCGCGCGTCAAGGCCCGCGGCGAGCGACATGTTGATGACGGAGGCGGCGACGCCGGTGGACATGAAGCATTCGGCGACGGCATAAGCCAATTCCAGAATAAGGAACACAATAAGAAAGTGCTTGAGATTATCGAGAGCGGCGTCCACAAGCTCTTGGAACTTGTAATGATCCACAGCCATGGCAACGATAGAGGCATACATAAAAGAGAGCGGCGCGGCGATAAGAATGTCCATTCCTGAGAGCATCAGCCCCGCGATCACGCAAATTGGCGTCAATTTCAACAGATCTTTCATACCCTTAATATCCCCTTTCTTGATTCCGTACCCCGGAAAAAAAGAAAAATCAGCGATAAACCTTGACCCATACCAGCTCTGCGGAAAACTTTGACCAGGTCCCCCCTCCTAAGCAACCCCAGGTGTATACAATGTTTTACAACACCGGATCACCCTCTCTTTTATATTTCATGAACATCATTCACCGGTCAGTAAAATTGCTTAATTAAATTAATTAAATTTCAAATATATCCCAGAAAAGGCTGTTAATTTGCGAAAAAATGGGGATATCCAGCGAGTGCCTCATAAAATCAGCTTTTCCTCTGAAAAAACCCTCCGCTTGCCTTTTTCGGCCGTTGATGCTATAAACTACAACGCTCACTCGGAGGGCGGATCATTCGTTGGAAATGACGAGCCGGATAAGGTGACGGGCTGGAACGCCCGTTATCTTGTCCGGCTCTTTGCTTTTTATTTAAGGGGGATCGTCATGGATCTTTTGCACACGAAAATCAGGACCATATATTTCAGGTACCTTGGCGCCGCCTTCGGCAGCGCGATGATAAGTTCCATATACGGGATAGCGGACATGGCGATGGTCGGGCAATATCAGGGGCCGGACGGCGCGGCGGCGCTTGCCGTCGTCGCCCCCGTGTGGAACCTCATATACAGCCTTGGTCTGCTCGCCGGGATCGGCGGCGGAGTGCTCTTCTGCGTCGCCAAAGGCTGCGGCGGCGAGGGGGAAAGCAATGGGAACGAGTATTTCACGGCGGCATTTATCGGAACGGTGATATTTTCAGCCGTCAGTTGGATAGCGATCGTTTTTTTCGACAGGCGGATGCTGCTGCTCTTCGGCGCGGAGGAAACTCTTCTGCCGCTTGCGCGGCAGTACCTTCAGCCGATAAAATTCGCCGTTCCGCTGTTTGTCTTCAACCAGATGCTGGCCGCTTTCCTGCGCAACGACGGCAGCCCCGGGCTCGCCACCGCCGCGGTGCTTTTCGGCGGACTCTTCAATGTCGCCGGCGATTACTTTTTCGTCTTCACCTGCAATATGGGCATCATGGGCGCGGGGCTTGCCACGGCGATCGGGGCGGCGCTCACCTTCGCCGCGATGCTCTGCCACTTTTTATCAAAAAACAACACGCTGCGGCTGGTAAAGCCGGTAAAACTGACGGCAAAGCTGCGGAGGATATTTGTCACCGGCTTCTCGACCTTTTTTATCGACGCCGCGATGGGGATACTCACCGTGCTTTTCAACCGCCAGATAATGAGATATTCCGGCACGGAGGCGCTCGCCGTATACGGCGTCGTAGTCAACATCAGCACGATCGTCCAATGCTGCGCCTACAGCATCGGGCAGGCTTCACAGCCGATAATATCGACGAACTTCGGCGCGGGCCGGTGGGGGCGCATCAGGGCCACGCTGCGATATGCCCTGGTGACGGCGGCCCTTTTCAGCCTCGCCTGGACCGCCGCGGCGCTGACGATGCCCAACGGATTTATCCGCATATTTATGGCTCCGACGGCTGGCGTGCTTGCCGCCGCGCCCTACATCATCCGCTGCTACGGCCTATCTTTCCTGCTGCTGCCCTTCAACATCTTCTCCGCCTATTATTTCCAGTCCCTGATGCGGCCGGAGATATCGTTTTTTATCTCCGTTTCGCGCGGCATGGTGATAAGCGGCCTGCTCATATACCTCCTGCCCGCCGCCGCGGGAGCCAAAGCCCTCTGGTTCGCGATGCCGGTCACCGAACTGCTGGTCGCCGCCGCAGCCGTCTATTGCATGATGCGCTGCACGCATAACCTCTATTCAAGAGAGAACCGCCGGCACAGAGCTCTGCGGGGCTGACAGACGTGAACGCCATTCAACAGGCGTATAAAAATCAACGGCTGGACTTGCGGCGTCAAGACCCCGGCCTTTGGCCCGCTTATCCGGCGGCCGCATGTCGTTTGCCGTTATTTTATTCACCAGCATAAAAACATAATAGAACTAAGCCTTGTTTTTATAATTATTTGTGGATATTATAGATATAAGGCAATGATCATTTAACTTGCCGGGAATGGTTCTGAAAGGAGGAGACGTATATGTGACGTAATGTCGACAGGCCTGTGGTGCGGGCTTTTGCCAAGTCTCCTGCTCAGAATCCGCCAAAAGAGTAAGAAGACTTTCCATAAAATAAATCCGTTTGTTAACGCAAAGACGATAATATCCCTGCTCTATGCGGGACCTTGACCTCGTGTGACGAGGGGAGGTTTTTGTCGTTATGCCTCTTTGAAGCACAACGCCGCCGCTGTGCTCGGTCGCCGTTCGTTGTTTTTCGCCGATTGAGCCGTTTTAAGGCGGTTTGAGCGGATAAGGTTTGTTCATTTATGGAAAACTAGAGAAAAGCCGGTCAACGCAATCCAGGAATTTTTTATCAGCGCCGCGCCCTTGAATGTCCCGTTAGGGGCGGGTGCCGCCATCTCTTTTATCGGCAGATAACCGTCGGCATATTATCGAATGTCCGGCAGGTTTCCGGGACATGGAAGGCAAATATCTATCACTTATGTTGGAAGTAGGTAAAATATGCTCAATGTAATTGTGAACCACCTCAAATTTTCTTACAGCGGCAGTAATGAAGTTATCTTAAACGATATCGATATGAATGTGCGGTCCGGGGAATTTGTCTGTCTGCTCGGGCAGTCCGGGTGCGGAAAAAGCACCCTGCTCCGCCTGCTGGCGGGGCTGGAGAAACCCAGCGGCGGCAGCGTCCTCGTCGACGGCGAACCTGTCAGGGGCGCCGGGCTTCAGCGCGGGATGGTCTTTCAGGATTACGGGCTTTTCCCCTGGATGACGACGGGGGAGAATATCACCATCGCCCTGGAGCGCCGCTATCCTGAGAAGAATAAGGAGGAGCGCAAGGAACTCGCCCTTCACTGGATGAACAACGTCGGGATGGACAAATCGCTGTACGACAAGCTGCCGGGAGAGCTATCCGGAGGACAGAAGCAGCGCTGCGGCATCGCCAGGGCTTTCGCCATCGATCCGCCGATCCTGCTGATGGACGAGCCCTTCGGCTCGCTGGATGCCGTGACCAAGGCCAAGCTTCAGGATCTGGTCCTCAAACTTTGGCAGCAGGAGGGCGACAAACGCAAGACCGTTTTCTTCGTGACCCATGAGGTCGACGAGGCGCTGCTGCTGGCGACGGATATTTACGTATTGAGCCAGTCGCCCGCCGAGGTCATGTATCATCATTCTTTTGCCGGAGAGGAACGCCCAACCCGCAAAAACATGTACGTCGATCCCGGGATCGCGGCTCTGCGCAATCATCTTATCAGTCTGATCTACACCGACGCCAACGAAAGGGCTTCCGAGGAATCCGCGGAAGATATCCCCCTGAAGATAGCCGTGTAAGCGGAGAATTTAAAAATTTATCATTGACGACCGAAATAACGATATTGAGGAGACTTACGAAAAATGAATAAGAAAATAGTGATCATCTGTGCTGTCGTAGTGGCAGCGGCGGCCGCGGCCTTCTTTATGATGAAGGGCGGCGGGGACGGCGCGGCTACAAGCGCCAAACCTACGGACGTGATAAAGGTCCGCGTGGCGGCGCAGCCCACCTCCGGCCAGGTATTCCAGTTTATCGCCAATAAGCATGGCTTCAATAAAGAGGAGGGCGTCGATGTGGAGATGGTGTGGCTCAGCAATTTGTCTGACGCCGCCTCCGCGCTGATGGCCGATCAGGTGGACGTCCTTTCGACATACGGAACAGGCGGCCCGCTGATCTATATCGCCAACGGGCAGGACTTCAACATCTTCGGCGGCTACATGATCATCGGCGAGACGCCCGTTTACGGCAAGCCGGGGACCGTCTATACGGGGCTGGAGAGTTTCAAGGGCAAACGCATCGGCATCACCCGCGGCGGCACGCCCGATATCGTACTTAAAGGCATCCTCTACGACGCCGGCTATCCCTTTTCCTACGGAGGCAACACCGTTATCGGCGATAAGAACGACACTGACATGATCAAATTTTTTGAGTATAAAAAGAATACCGACGTGCTGCAGGCCATCGCCAACGGCGAAGTCGATTTTGGCGCCACCGCGACCGGTTATCAGATCCAGGCGAGGGACCTCGGACTGGAGGTCAAGATGTGGCCCGACGAGCTCTGGCCCAACCACTCCTGCTGCCGGATGCTCTGCACCAACAAGTATCTGCAGAACAACGAGGAGGCCATCTACCGCCTGCTGCGCTCCTATCTGCGCGCCGAAGAGTATATGCGGACCAATATGAACGAGGTCTCCGACCTCGTCGTGGAAAACCTTGACCTTAAAAAAGAGACCGCCGACAGCTTTGTGCTCAGCCCGCACATGAAGTATGACACGGACCCCTTCACAAAGAGCGTGGAGAAGATGTGGAACAAGATGTCCAACTTCGGCTACTTGACCGTCGGCAACGTGAAGCTGGAAGAACACATGAATTCTTCCATATATAAGAGAGCGTTGGAGTCTCTTATCAAGGACTATCCTGACAGCCAGTTCTTTAAGTACAAGATGGAGCAGTTCAAAGCAAATAATCTGTAGGATTCCGGCGCGCGGAACATCCCGGGCCGGTGCCGCGCGCGCCGGCTTCGGGATGTTCCGCGCTGACGGCACACGCGGCCGCGCAAAGCCGCGGCTTTTTCTGGAAAGGTCGTGAAGTCATAGATGAATTTTATTAAAGACAGACTGGGGGTCACTCTCATCTTTATCGGGGTGCTTGGCGGATATGTCCTGTTGACGGACGTCTTCCATGTGCTCAACCCCTTTCTGTTCCACAGCATCACCAAGGTACCGCCGCTCTTTGTTGAATATTTCGGGCAGCTGATGGACGGTTTGTGGAGCTCCCTCTCCCTGCTTGTGTGGGCGTATATGCTCGCGCTGATACTGGGGATCGGGCTGGGGGCCTTCATCGGCTCCCAAAAGCTGGTGCGCAAAAATCTTACCCCCTATATCAACGCGTTCAGCGCCATTCCGGTAACGCTGCTCACTCCGTACGCGATCAACCTCTTCCCCTCTTTCCGCGTCGCCTCCATTTTTATAATCTTCCTGGGGTGTTTCTGGATCATCCTGGGTTCGACCATCACCGCGGTCATGACCATCGACAAGCGCTATCTTGAAAATGCCGCGACGCTTGAGATCCCCAACATTCAACGCCTCTTCCGCATAGTGCTGCCGGCGGCCTCTCCCGCGATCCTCACCGGCTGCACGATCGCCCTGAAGCTCGCCTTTATGCTTCTGGCCGTGGCGGAGATGTTCGGAGTAACATCGGGAATGGGTTATTTCATTCAGTATTATTCGGATTTCGGACGCTTTGACTTGGTCGCGGTCGGATTCATATTTATGGCGATCGTACTGCTGATCATCCTTTATGCCTTCGACCTGATAAAGGGGCGCATCCTGCACTGGACGATCAACAATTAAGGCCCCTCTCCGGGCCGGATAAACGTTTCATAAAATAGAAATCTTTGATTTAAAGGAGGAGATTTTTTATGTTGGATCAAATGACCCCCGCCGAACGGGGCGCGGCGATAGCGAAGGGGCTTCAGGCGGATCGCCTGCCCTGCAACCCTAATGTGGCGAACGGGGTGGCCCGCATATACGGCTGTAAAATATCCCAGTTCAACCGCGACCCCAAGATCCTCGCGCAGGCGCAGGTCGCCTCTTACCGCCGTTTCGGCTATGACAGCATCCGTATCTTCACCGACCTTTTCCCGTGGGCCGAGGCGATGGGTGCGAAGGTAAAGTTTCCCGAGGACGACACCGCCGACCTCGAGCAGCCGGCGATCTCCGATGTGAGCCTGATCGGCACGCTTTCGCCGGCCGATCCCTATAAGGACGGACGGCTCCCCGTGCAGCTTGAGGCGATGAAATACCTGCTCGACGAGGTCAAGGGCGAGATCGGCTGCTCCTGCGGCGTCGTCGGCGCTTTTACCAACGCCTTCTTCCTCATGGGCGTGGATAAGACTCTCGGCATGCTCAAGAAAGACCCCGAGTCGGTCCACCGTCTCTGCCGCGTATCTCTGGAAACGGTGAAGGCTTATGCCGCGGCCGCGATGGATATCGGCCTTACGCCGACCATCTCCGAACCGATGTCGTCGTGCACCGTCATCAGCCCCAAGGACTTCCGCGAATTTTCCCTCCCCTATCTCCGCGAGCTGGTGGATTTCATCAAAAGCCGCGGCAAGGGCGTAATCATCCACGTCTGCGGACAGACCAACAAAATCTGGGAAGACCTCGCCGGCCTCGGCATCGCCGGCCTGAGCATCGACAACGTGGCCAGCATAGCCGGCTGCAAGCTGGCGGTGGGAGATAAGACAAAGATCCTTGGCAACGTCGACCCCGGCGGCATCATGTATTCCGGCACGGTACTTGACGTGAGGCTGAAAACTCTGGAGTGCATCCTCGACGGTCATGACAATCCCAAAGGATATGTCGTAATGTCCGGCTGCAGCCTGCCCGTGGAAACGCCGCCGGAAAACATCCAAACCATGCTGGACACAGTCCGCGAGGTGGGTTACCCGGTGTGCCCGGACCGCGTCCGGGAGATGATCGCCGCCTGTAAGGAACAGATGCCGGATGAAGAAGGGACGGATGCTTGATATGACAAAGACAAAAGAAGAACTTTTAGCGGAACTCTCCCGCTGCGTTCTGGAGATGGAAGAGGACGAGGTGACCGAGGCCGCGAAAGAGTATGCGCGGCTTGGCTTCGATCCGACGGACGGCATCCTGTTTGGACTGGTGAACGGCATGAACAGGGCCTCCGACCTCTACGAGCAGGAAGAATACTTCATCCCCGAGCTTCTTATCTGTTCTTCCGCCATGTACAACGGGCTCGACGTCCTGCGCCCCCTGCTTCCGAAAAATCAGGCCGGCGGGAAATGCAAAGTCGTCATCGGCGTGGTGCAGGGAGACACGCACGACATCGGCAAAAATCTGGTGAAGATCATGCTGGAATCCGCCGGATATGAGATGGTCGACCTGGGGCGCGATGTGCCGGTGGAAAAGTTCGTCTCCGCCGTGAAAGACGAGGGAGCCCGCGTCCTTGGCCTCTCGACCCTGATGTCCACGTCGATGAAGAACATGAAAAAGATCATCGACCTGCTCGTCCGGGAGGGGATCCGCGACCAGGTGTATGTCGTCGTGGGTGGAGCTCCCGTCTCCTCCTCCTTTGCCGCCAAGATCGGCGCGGACGGCTATTCGGCGAACGCGACCGACGCGGTCAGGCTCGTCAACAGGCTCACGGCGAAAGCGCAGGCCCGGTGCCGATGACGCTGGCGGAGCGGCTCTATGCGGCGGCGCATCTGGCGGCCGTTGACCGCCCTCCCTGCGTCTGTCCGGGCGGAATGATGAACATGATCGTCTCCGATATCATGAGAGCGACCGGCTGTACATGGCCGGAGTCGCATCTCGATCCGGCGAAAATGGCCTCGCTGACCCGCGCTCTCTGCCAAAACGGCGGTTTCGAGAACTACGGCGTCCCCTTCTGTATGACGGTGGAGGCCGAAGCGTTGGGAGCCGATGTGGATATGGGAGACGGAGAGGTGGAGCCTCACGTGGTCCGCTCCCCGCTCTCCTCCGCGCTGGAGGCGGACCGTCTCAGGCCGTTCGATCCCGATAAGGGGCGTCCGTCCGTCGTCCTTGAGGCGATACACCTCCTGAAAGCCGCGGGAGACGGCGTGCCGGTCGTCGGCAACCTCACGGGGCCGATCAGCGTCGCCGGCACTCTTGTGGATATGAGCAGCCTCTTGATGGAATTTCGCAAACGGCCGGAGGCGTGCCATCGCCTGCTGGGAATAATCTCCGACGCCCTCATAGCCTTCGGGCGGGCGCAGGTCAAGGCCGGAGCGGACGTCATCTGTGTCGCGGAGCCCAGCGGCACCGGCGAGATCCTCGGAGGCAAGCGCTTTCAGGAATATGCCGTAACCTACATAAACCGCGTCCTGGACGCGGTGCCGGCGCCGACGAAGATCGTCCATATCTGCGGCCGGCTGCGCAGCGTCTATCATTTGCTTGACTCGCTTCACTGCGACGCGTTCAGCTTCGACGCGATGGTCGGCGCGCATGAGGTCAAGCCTTATCTGACCGGAAAGGCGGTCATGGGCAATGTCAGCACCCACGCGCTGGGCGTCATGCCGCGGGAAAAGGTAAAACAGCTGACAGCGGCGGCATACAAACAGGGAATGGACATTCTGGCACCGGCCTGCGGCCTGCCGCTCACCACGCCGCTCGCGAACATAAAGGCGATGGCGGAAACGGCGCGGGAACTCACGGAGAGGCCCCATGCCTGAGCTATACCTTCCGCAGCTGGGGCGGACTATTAAATGCGAAAGGGGACGCAATCTCTATGAGCTCCTCGCCGAAGAGGGATTGATCGAGGCCCCCTGCGGGGGAAAGGGCGTCTGCGGAAAATGCCGCGTACTTCTTGACGGGGCCGGCGTGCTGTCGTGCTGCCATACGGTGGAGCGCAGCGCGGAGATATTGCTGCCGCAGGCCGCCGGCGTGAGCGAGATCGTCTCCGACGGATACATGAAGGAATTCCGTTTCGTCCCGAAAGAGGGCTTCGGCGCGGCGATAGACATCGGCACCACGACCGTCGTCGCCGCCCTTTATGACCTTTCTTCGGGACGGGAGCTTGACACGCTCTCCCGCCTGAACAGCCAGAAAATATACGGGCAGGACGTCATCTCACGCATCCGTCACGCGGCGGACGAAGCGGACGGGCTGGCGCAGCTTCAGCAGAAAATCACCGGCGACCTGAATGAGCTGACCACCGGGCTGTTGGCCAGGAACGGCATCCGCGCCGAACAGGTGAGCAGCGTCGTGATCGCGGGCAACACCACGATGATCCATCTGCTGGCGGGGCGCGACCCTTCCAGCCTGGCCTCCGCCCCCTACCTTCCCGCCTTCACCGGGCCGCTCCGTTTTGACGCGGCCGACATCGGGCTGGGCCTGACGGAGGCCTCCGTCCTCTGCCTGCCGGCGATAGCCTCCTACGTCGGCGGAGACATTACCGCCGGCATGATCGCCTGCGGCATCGACAGCGGCGGCCCGCTTACCCTCCTGCTGGACATCGGCACCAACGGCGAGATCGTCCTGGCCGGGAACGATAAAATATACTGCTGCTCCTGCGCGGCGGGCCCGGCGCTGGAAGGGATGAACATTAGCTGCGGCACGAGGGCGTCGGACGGCGCGATAGAGAGCGTCTCCATTACGGACGGGGCCGTCGTCTGCCGGACGATCCGAGACCGTCCGGCAGGCGGCATCTGCGGCAGCGGGCTGATATCCGCCATTTCCGCGATGCTGCGCGAGGGCGTCATCGCCCCCAACGGGCGCTTCGCGGACCATCCGCTCGTCAGCCGCTCCTGCGGGGAAAAACGCGTCGTCCTGGACGCCGCGCATAACATATACCTCACGCAAAAAGACATCCGGCAGGTACAGTTGGCAAAGGGAGCGTTGCTGTCGGGGGCGCTCACGCTGCTTGAGGCGTCTGGACACGGCGAGGGCGACGTAAGCAGGGTGATCGTGGCCGGACAGTTCGGCGCGCACCTCTCCGCGGAATCCATCACAGGCTGCGGCATCCTGCCGAAATCATGGGAACAAAAGATCACATATGCCGGCAACACCTCAAAGTCAGGCGCCGCGATATGCCTGCTTTCGCCGGAAGAGGCGGACCGCTGTGAGTCTCTAGCGGGGGAGGCCCGCTATATCGAACTATCCGTAAAAGAAGGCTACGAGGCTCTTTTTATCAAGTGCCTGCGTTTTTAAGGAGAATATATCAATGGATCAGTTTTCTCAATTCACATGCCGGCCGGAAAATCAGGAGATGGTTTCGCCGGGCCTCATAAGCTCCTTGGGGATCGCCCCGGAAGATATCTACGCGAGCGTGGAAAACATCACCGCGATAGCGGCGGCGGCCGGCAAATCCGCGGGCCGCGATTTCGCGCTGCTCCCCTTTTGCCACACGGTGGAGGCAAAGGCGATGGGGGCCGACATCCGCCCCGCCGACGACACCGCCGGACCCAGGGCCGGAGCCTATACCCTGAACGATCCCGGCGAACTTCCGCCGGTGGACATTTCAGCGTCCGCGGACGCGGCACGCCTGCTAAGGGCGTCTTCCGCCTTGAGAGACGGAGGTTGGCGCGTAGTCTATCAGCTCAGCGGTCCGATCTCCATTTTCAGCTGCATGACGCCTCTTTCCGGCCTCTTCAAATGCTGGAGAAAAACCCCGGAAACGGTCGGGGCCTCCCTGGACCGCCTTCAGGATATGCTCTCGCGCTTTACAGAGGTCCTCTGCGAAGCTGGAGTGGAATACATCTCCTACTCAGACCCCGCCGGCAACGCAAATATTCTCGGCCCCAAATATGGATCGCTGCTGACGGAGCGGTTTACCCTGCCTTTTTTGAAACGAATCAGAGAAATATGCGGAGACCGGTGCTCCCTCCTGATTTGCCCCATGACGGCCGCCTCCCTTTCTTCGGGAGGGCATCTCCTCGCCGCCGCGTCGGACGGCGGAGACATCGCCGTCTGCTGCGTCAAACGCGAAGGCTGTATGAAATCGAAAAACTTCAAACTTCGCTGAACCGGCAAACGCCCACCGAACGCGAACGACGGCGCGGCGGAGAGGTTCTCGGAGAGATGTTGAGAGTATAAAACAAAACCATAGCAGCAATGGAGGCACTCTCAATGCCACTTACGCTGAGTGATCTCACCCTTTAAAAACAACTTATTCTTCGGCGTGGCCTTGACAGGGCGCAGCTTGCCGCGCCTGACTAGGTCGTCAATATTCTGCCTTGAACATTCCAGCAGCTCGGCTGCCTCGGCGGTGTTGATGACTCTGTTTTCCACAAAACTGCGAAAATCTCCCAGGGACAACGGTACGGCTTCGCCCTGTTCGTACAACAGGCTGTCCGCCACTTCCAGATTTTCCCCCCAGCAGACGCCATAACCGCCGGTCTGTACGCTTACCGCGCGGAACAATACGTCGTTATAAAGCAACGGCGCGAACGACCCGTCCTTTTCCAACAGCGGGCGCAAATCGCACCTTTTTACAAGCCCGTCACGAAAAAAGAGCAGCAGGCGCTTTTCCGCGAGCGGAACCACGTCCTCAACCTTCTTCGCAAAACGGGCCGCAAAATAATCCGGCAGTTCATTATCCCTGATCGGCACAAGATAATAATCATCCTGAGCGCAGCGGCCTTCCGCCAACATCAGCAGCTCGAACTCGTCATATGCCTCAAGCCCGTTGTCTCGAAGAATCTGCCCCAGATTTTGCCGGTCCTGCGGAACAATACGCTGCCTCACCCAGAGCTGGCTCCAATAGGCGTTGACGGTACGCTCGCCGCGCTTGAGGAAAGAAGAAAGCAGCAACGGCGTCTCCCATGGATCGGCATCGTCGGGAAGCTCGACATAAAACCGCTTTTCCGTCTCATAATAGATAAGCCACGCCAGAGTCGTTGCCGAAACGTCAGCCTCGTCTTTGACGGCAAAAACCTTCATACGCACGCCACCTCTCACAAAGCAACTCCCATATCTTAGCCAGCCACGCCGGTCCAATGGCATCCTCAAGCCCCTCAAACAAAATCTGCCGGATATCCTCCGCCAGCCGCGGCAGCACGGGCAATTGGCCGTCGGGGATCAGATTCAGGTTATCCCACGCCGAACGCGAACCGACAAAACACTGAACAGGTTTATCTTCCATGGCCCGCACAGCGCCGACAGAGACCTCGTCATGGCAGCTAAAAATAAGCGAAAGCCCCTGATCAAAAAGCGGCGCCAAGCGCAGAGTCCTCTTGCGGGAGTCCCGCAGCACTTCAATATTCGCCCCATGCCGGTCGCGGTTCAAAATAAGAAAGTCGACCGCGAGCATCCGCCAAAGATATTCTCCCCAGCCATTGCGTACGCAGAACTCAAGCGGAGACTCGCCGTCAAGGCGCTCCGCCTGATAAAAGGCGTCCAGCGCCAGCTTACTCTCGCCGCGCCGCTTGAAATCCTCAGAGGCGCACAGCCATGTCGTATGAGGCTTGCCATCGATCAGCACGTCTGCGTGGATCAGCCGATAGGTCAGATGTTCAATGCCCAGGAGAGTCAGAAGGCGGCCGACGATCAGCTCGTTGACGCACTCATGCCCCACGATCCCCACGGCTGCGTCGTAATCGGAGAGTTTATAGTATATTTTCTCGCCGCCCAGGTCCGAGAACGCCTTTAAAAATGATCCCGCCGTTCCCGAAGAATTGCGTATCTTAGACCACGAAAGCCAGGTAAGATCCCGTTTATCGCGAATAACCTGTTCACGCATCTGACCACCCTCTTTCATACGTCATACGATAAGATTATCCTCATTACTTGTCATATGTCAAGTATATAAGATAGTGGGTCGTCGGACATCTGCCTATGAGCAGGTTTCAACAAGCGGCTTCGAGGACACGGCGCGGAGCGCCGTATGTGCAACATAATCCACCATACATAATACGACTCACTTTCTTCCGCTAACTGCCTTGAAATATACCGTAATCATTTTCTGGTCACGCATGAAACTGATAACTTTTTCCTTTGCGATTTGATCCAAGTCCTTTAAAAGAACGAATATCTCGTCGTCAAGCGGGTCAACAAAGCTTAACGTTTTCGTTTCGGCACGGTCATTTGAATTTGGGTTTTTTGCCGCCGCGTCAGCAGGCTTGACCAATCCAAATTCTTCGTAGGCAAGATCTATTACGGAACATTTTAATACCTCCGCTATGGTCCTGAGGATTGCAAAAGACACTTCATTTGTACCATTTTCATATTGGCACAATGTCGTCGGTCTCACATTTATCATCCTAGCCAGCACCCTCTGCGTAAGTCCGAACCTCTTACGTCTGGCACGTATTTCTTTTCCGATCACAGTTCTAACCTCTCATTAAATACATTATCAAAAATACCTGCCTATTTAAATATCATGAAGCAAGAATTATTTGATTGACAATTTATGTTTTATAAATATAATTATTTATGAATCATAAATATATTAGTTCGCGCCTGTAACCGGGCCGACAAATAGCAAATCTGAATAGCGCATAAATCAGCGTTTCATTTTGGAGAGAGGGGTGATTATCAAACTATCGCCGCATCAGCTGTAAAATCGCGCCGCGTTTCTGTCCGATTTTTAATTTATCCAGCACCACGAAGGAGGAGTAACTTACAATGAGCAAAATAGAAATTAAGAAAGCCAATAATATGCCGGTACAAGAACCTCTCGTTCCAGAGCCCATGGTCCCGTATAGCTGTAAGAACAGCAGGACCGTATATGCCATGTGTGAGGTTAATGAAGAAACTGTGCGTAAGCATTTAGCGCCGACTCCCTTCGAGTATGTAAGTAACATCTGCATGATATACGTGAACAATTTCCTTGAGAGCCCGGAACTTCCCTACATGGATTCCGGGATTGTCTTCACCGTGAAATACAAAAGTATGTACGGCGGATATTATATGTACGAATGGGAAGACAACGACGCGGCTATCGCCACCGGCCGTTACTGGGGGTATCCCAAGAAATATGCGTGTATGACGCTGGAAAAAGATGGAGATATTATCAGGGGAACGACAACAAGAAAAGGTGTTAAGCTGATAGATATCGAGCTTGACCTCTCAAAGTCTGTTAAAGATGTTCCTGTTTTACACACGACATTCCCGCATCTCAACCTTTTGACTATTCCAAACCCTGACGGACCGGGAATTTTCTCACAACGCGTTACTGCCAGAGACAATTCCTCCACCTGCAAAACCCTTTCAAACCTGCATGGAGAGGCGAAGGTGACGCTAAACTGTTCACCAAACGACCCCATCGGAGACTTTATGCCCGTTAAAGTCATGGGTGGCGGTTATTCAATCACCGATTTTCTCGCAACGATGGAAAACGGCTGGGCGAAGGTCATAGACACGCTTATTTAAGCATGAATTTTAACGCGGCGCGGGGAACGTTCCGTTTTCTCCGCGCCGCTAATCTTATATGTTAGGGGGATAAAAAGGTGGAAAGAAAGAATTTTTTAACTGTGTTTATCCTGTCCGGCGCGTATCTGGCCTACCTGGCAGGCTCCGGGTTCGGCAGCGGGCAGGAGATGATGCAGTATTTCACGTCATTCGGGTATGCAGGTATTATGGGAATCCTTGTAAGCGCCGTATTGTGGGGCTCTTACGCAACTTTTATTGTGAAAGACTCCAGAGACTTCGGGCTGACATCCCTTCGTCAGGTATATCTGTTTTATTGCGGTAAATACCTTGGCAACGCCCTGTTCGGCTTTTCCCTCGCCTACCTTTTTTGTATGGCAAGCCTGATGATAGCCGGAGCAGGCGCCGCTTTCGCACAATATTTTAATATTGGCAACGAGATCGGGCGAATAATAATGACTGTCATGGTTCTTGTGACAGGGCTTTTGGGCATGAGAAAAACCGTCGATGTTATAGGAAGCCTAGGGCCGTGCATTATCGTTTTCGTCGTTCTAATAGCCGCAATAGCTCTTACAAACGGAGCTACCGGGCTGGAGGCGGGAAATGAGTACGTAAAAAGCCATAACCTGCTGAAACCCAGCGAGAATTGGTTGTGGGCTGCGATAATGTATTTTTCATACTGCATTCTCTTCCAAGCCGCCTACCTTTCAGGCGTCGCCTCCACAAATCCAGCGACGACACGGCAACTTGTTCAAAGCGTAGTCATAGGAGCCGTAATATATGTATTGGCGTCTATTCTAATGATGCTGGCGTTCATAGCAAATATATCGATCCTGGAAGGAATAGAGGTGCCCAACTTATATTTGGGGGGCATGATAAATCCATTTCTTGGCGCAATTTACGGGATAATCCTGTTGGCGGCGCTTTATACGACGACGGCTCCGCTGGTATGGTCGGTTACAAACGTATTCGCTGCGGAAAAGACAAAAGCCTATCCGTGGGTAGTCGTGGCGGTATCTGTTCTTGCCTACTTTGGAAGCGGGTTCAGTTCCTTCTCCGTCCTGGTTAATCTTGTTACGACAGTGGCTGCATATGTCGGGATATTGTATATCGTTCCAGTTTTTTATATCAAGTTTGTGAAAAAGCCAAAACCTGCGGAAAATGCTTGATGTGTTTGCCTAGTTTTGGATAATAACGGCATGGACAAGCCGCCCTCTTTCACAATATTTATCAGGCCGGTTTGTTCATGCTATTAAGCAACCGCTTGCTTATTTGTGTTTTCGCACGATCTCAAAATAGTTGGTAACGGCTTTTTGATCCCGCATATAGGCAATTACTTTTTCTTTTGCTACTTTATCCAAATTTTTTAAAAGCTTGACGATCTCAACATCAAGCGGGTCTGTGAAGAAAAGTTCCTCTTTTTTCGACCCGGAGGGAGATGCCGCATCATCGCCGGAAGGTCCTAACGGTTGGTCTGCCATTCCCAACTCTTCATATGCGAGGTCAGCCGCCGAACAATTCAAAACTTTCGCAATGTTCTTTAAAACCGCAAAAGACATCTCATTTGTGCCGTTCTCGTACTGGCACATGGTGGTTGGTTTAACATTTATGAGGCTGGCCAGAGCCTTTTGAGTAAGTCCCAATCTTTTTCGTCTTGCACGAATCTCTTCGCCGAGCATTGCATAATACGCCCTCTTCATATAGATACTGTAATGACTCTATAAATATCATGAAAGATAAATAATCAAACATCTAATTTGTATTTCATAAATAATAATATTTAGATATCATAAATTTTTAATAGATATTCATGAAATACAAAAACCTTAAATAAAGCAGCTATCAGGACTATACACGGCAAGACAAATTCATCAGCAAAGGTCAGGGGAATGGTAACTTGGCGTAAACCGGCGTTTTGGTTCACTGCGTATAAGCGCCGAACGTGATTGCGAGGAAAGATAAACTGGGATTTAGCGCCCTTCCGTCGCTCCGGCCTCCGAGCCAGAGTGGCGTTGGTTTTACTTTTTTAAAGGCTCCCTCCTTGAACAGAGTCCCGCAAACCGGACAACGCTATAAAAGCTCCCAAGGGTATCAAAAATTTATTCAATAAAGAGACTTCGATATTGCATCGGAGCCTTTTTCAATTTTATCTGTATCCTGTCGTTATTATAATACCTTATATATTTGTCTATAGCATCTTTGGCCTCCTCGTAGTTCTCCCATTTTACTCGGTTGACGAGTTCTGATTTAATGTGACTAAAGAAGTTTTCTGCACAGGCATTATCCAAACAATTTCCTTTCCTTGACATCGAGACCTTGAGTCCGTATCTTTGTGTCAGGTTGAAATATGCATGGCTTGTATATTGAAACCCCTGGTCGCTGTGGAGGATTGGTCCATCAGCGACCACCTTATTATTATTTTCAAATGCTTTCTTCAATGTATCGGTTACTAACTTAATATTATTATTACGACTGATTTGATATCCCTGTATGGAATTATCAAAGAGATCTTTTATCATGGAGAGGAATATATTACCCTTTTTGTTCGTATATATGTGATATCAGTAACCAGTTTCTGGTTTGGTCTGTCGGAACGAAATTCTCTGTTCAGGATATTCTCATAGCTGTGGATATTTCCTGACATCACTTTAAACTTTTTCTTTTTCTTATTTCCGCTTGAAGTCCCGCTTTTTTCATAACACGCCTTACCCTCTTATTGTTTACATGAATGCCAATGAAGTTGTTGAGCCACAGAGTCATTCGCCTGTACCCATAAGTGTTTTTGTTGATATTCTGTCCCGTTCTTATTGCTTCTATGAGAGGACCGTCTTTATCTTCCATTCCACGCCGCTTTAGCCAACTGTAGTATGTCGAACGAGATACGGACAAAAATCTACACATTACACAGACAGAATGTTTTGTTGAAAATTCAAAAATGATTCTGTATTTAATATTTCTTTCTATCACCACCTTTGCAGCTCTAAGGCTTTTTTAATACATCGACCTGCATTTCCAGCTCTTTAATCTTTTCTATGCTATTTGTAACTTCCAATTTCTTATCTGGACAGTCTTGTTTTGAACTAGAAATATCCCCTTGTTCGATAAATTCCTTACACCATCGTCTTAAAAGAGAGGGACTTGAAATGTTAAAAGATGAGGTAACATCTACCATAGTACGTCCCTCTTCTAAATGAGCCGAAACAGCTTCAAGTTTTACAGCCTTGCTGTAGGTTCTTTTTTCCTTGTATCATCCAGTAAGTCCTTCTGTCCGCTCTTATATAAAGATATCCATGTTTTAACAGAATCATGACTAACACCAAGTTCTTCAGCAATCCGCCTTCGTGGAATTCCCTGTTTGTGCATCTCAATTGCTTTTATTCTTTCTTCTGTTTTACGTTTACGCATAGAAGAGCCCCCTTTATATGTATTTAGTTTTATTATAATCCAGGGGCTTTATTTGGCTGTCCGATTTTCGGGACTCTGTTCAGGCGAGGGAGCCTTTTAAAAAGATAAACCAAGCCAACAATCATAGGCTCCGGCTCGGAGGCCGGAGCGGCGGAAGGGCGCTAAATCCCAGTTTATCTTTTCCCCGCCCGAAGGAAATCGGCGTTTAGACTCAAACTTTTCTAATGATAGGTACTCGTATCTCTAGAATCTGGTAATAGCAACACTTTTTAGCAAATTAATATAGTATATGTAAGGTACTATTAATATAAGCTCAAAAAGCTAGCATTTTTCAGCCATAGGAATAATGTTAGGTTCTCATAGTCCCTATAACTGGAAAAGTTTGAGTTTAGACGTGCCGGATGCTAAATAACTTGCCCTCTGAGTACCGGAGCCGTATTGGTCATACGGCGAGGACACTCAGAGGGCAAGTTATGACGCAGACGGCGCGTATAAACGCCGATTTACCGTTTCAGTTCGTTTGCCACCGCTTAAGCCTCGGCAGGACTTTTTGCATCATTTCGCGCGCGCCGGCGGCGGACATTTCTGGATGCGCCGCTTCCATATGGGGGATGCAGAACTCGATCATCTCGTCCATCGTCATGTCGGCGGTGAATCTTCCATCCTTCATGCAGTAAAGGCAATATTCGCCGCTCTTGCCGCCGCCGTCCTCCGTTCCGTACATCTCTTCCGCGGCGAGCGGCATGCCGCAGCTTTGGCAGAATCTGTAAAATACCTTCCCGTCTGATGCGCGCCAGGTGACGAACTCGCCGTCTATGTAGAGGGTCGCCTCCAGGGCGTCAAACTGCAGCACGCAATATTCCGGGTCCTTGGGACCGCCGGGAAAGTGAGCGGTGTACCAATCTTTCCAGAGGCTGTTTTTGAGGGATTCGTCTTCCACGATCTTTATTGTTCCGATCATTGTAACGCTGTCCTTTTCGTCGCCGAATGAGACCCCGGCCCTTGGGTTTTTCATAAAATGGGCCGTCTTACGCGAACTTGCCCCCGTTGCGAAAAATATCCGGCTCATTCCATCGCAGCCGGCCTTGCTCATAACGCAGGTCCGCGGGAAGCCGTCTTCGCTTATCGAAGCCAGCGATAAAATCTCACATTTCTCAAGCAAAGCCGCCGCCTTTTCTTCAATTGCAGTCATGGTCTCGCCCCTCTCTTTATGTATTTATACGCAATGTCCCGCGGCTCCATTTTACCATCCCGCCCCGGGCTTCCATCGGACTTTTACCGGTCTTTTGCCAACAGCCGGCGCTTGGATCGCCGTGGGGAAGGCTGGACGAACGACGATACCGCAGCCCTTGCGCCGCAGATCCTCTTTATTTTACCTTTTTTGAATGGTTGGATGGTTTTCGGCCCACGGCACCGGTTCAGCGGTTTTGTCTCGATGTGAAAACCCTGAACCTGTGCTTGCCAAAACGCCCTCGGGCGTAAAAGTGAAACATTTTTGTTACCGTGGTGCTTGATTGAACTGCCTATCTTCTCTTAATAACGATATGCTCTACGGGAACGCCGTCCTTCATCTCGGCCGCCGTAAAGCTTCCCTCGGGCGTCATCCAATAGGCTACGCCGCCGATATACACGAGTTTATTGCTCATCCGTCCACCTCCTTTATAAATTTATTTGCGGAAGCTACCCTCCACACCAAGCTATTCTACATATTTTTTTGAAATTGTCAAACGTATGGTACGCAGCGAAAGTTATAAATTACAAATAAGTAACGCTCCCGTTAATTTACGTTTACGGGAAGTTCCGCCGCCGGCGGTAAAATCTGTCCGGAAAATAATTTTATTTGACAAATGACTCTCACGTAATACAATTTTTACAGATGCGGTAAAGGGGAGGGAATACGGGCATGACGGCATATCGCTGGATCAGGGACAACGCCGAACCACTGCGCAGCGCCGCCTTCCTCTCGCTGCATCTGCTGCCCTTTTTCCTCTCCGCCTTTGCCGTGATAGAGACGACCGGCTCCTTTTTCGGCGAAAGCCTCGTCAACCCGGCCTACGCCCTGCTGATGCTCGGTACCGCCTGCGGATACCTTGGATTTACGCTCGCGCTGCGGCGGGGGATCGAGCAAAGAAAGGTGATCCTTTCGTCGATAGCCGTTTTCATCCTCTCCACGGCGGCGATCTTTTTTGTCAAAAACTTTTGGCTCCACATGCTCGTGGTCTTTATCTATACCTCTTCGCTGGGCGTCACCGGCGCGGCCGCGCACTGGAGTTTTGCCATGCTCTCCCGCGGGCTTCGTTGGTCGGGCCGCGCTCTCGGCGAGGCTTACGCAGCGGCGCTGGTCGTCGAATACGCGATACAGCACTATGCCGGAGGCAGCCAGCCGGCGGCACAGTGCGCGGCGATAGCCGTCTCGCTGCTGCTCGCCGTGTTGATAGAGCCTCCGCGAAACTGGCGAAGCGGCGCGGCGGAGACCATTTCGTCCGGATTGCCGGGCGGCCCCGGGAAACGCAGATACATTCTGCTCATAGCCATCGTCGTTGTGATGTCGATAACCGTAGGCATGTGCGACGGCGTTATAACCGGCCTTTACGCGAAAAACCAGCTTGACGTCACGGCATACCCGCGTCTCCTGTACGTGCTCGGCATCCTTGCCGCCGGCTGCCTCGCCGACCTGCGGGGCCGGGCGTTCCTGACGCCCGCCACCCTCTCTCTGCTCACCCTTCTGGTGGCGGCGACCCTCTTTCTGCGCAGCCCCGAATACTA
This sequence comes from Cloacibacillus evryensis DSM 19522, assembly GCF_000585335.1. Classification (NCBI taxonomy): domain Bacteria; kingdom Thermotogati; phylum Synergistota; class Synergistia; order Synergistales; family Synergistaceae; genus Cloacibacillus; species Cloacibacillus evryensis. The sequence goes on along the minus strand of NZ_KK073872.1, from coordinate 3,295,110 downwards.
CGCCGCGAGCCTCTCGGCCTACTACCTCTACTGCGGCTTCTACATTATCTATATAACGCTCATATTTACGGACATCGCGCCGTCCACCGCGAACCCGCCGCTCTGGGCCGGCATGGGCCGCTGCGCGCGCTCCTTCGCCGTCGCCCCTGCGATCGTCTCGGGAGCCTTTGCCTTTGACGGCTGGGGCAGCACCGCCTTCGAGGCGGTGATCCTCGCGCTCTTCGCCCTCTCCGTCCCGCTGATGCTGCTGCGTGAGAAAGCCGCCGCCGGCGCGCGCGTGACAGTATCCTCCGCGGAGTATGGGTTCACGGAGCGCGAAGCCGTTATCTTCAGAAAGATGGCGGATCCCACTGAAAACGTGAGAAACATCGCCGCCTCGCTCGGGGTCTCCGAACGGACCTGCCGGCGCGACATCGCCTCCATATACGAAAAAACCGGCGTGAAAAGCCGCGCCGGATTCCTCGCCGCTTTCGGCGCCCCGCCTGACGGCGGCATTGACACTTTGGATGGGTGATTTTATCACTACATTCACGTTTGCCGTTAATAGTATAATCGACCTGTAGATCCATGCAGCGCGCAGCGCCGCGAAAGGAGGGGAACGACCGGTGTCAGGCATAATGAGAGCGACCGCCGTCTTTACGGTGTATACGGTAATATACCTTCTCACCGAATTCGCCCTCTACGGACGCTTTTCGGAAATATTCGGCAGCGGCTCCGTTCCCGCCCTCTACGCGACCCTGATGTTCCTCAATGGGTGCGGCTACCTCCTCTTTCCCTGCGTCTCGCGCTTTTTCGCGGAAGAGCGGAAAAAGCGATGGTTCCTCGCGGCCGCGGCGGCGGTTTTGGCGGCCTCCGCCATCCTTACCGACGTCAGTTCGCAGCATGCCGTCGTCATCCTCGGCGCCTTTGCCTCCATGATCGCCGGCGGCTACCTCGGCGGCGCGGCGCTCTACGCGGGGGCCGTGAGGCTTCGCGGCAGCGGCGTCGAGGGGCGCGCCTTCTCAGCCGCCATCGCCCTCTCCGTGCTGATTCAATTTCCCATCCAGAACTACGGCGGCGGACCTTACATAAGATTGGCCGCCATTGCCGCCGGCTCGCTGATATTCCTGAAGATGATCCTGCCTCTGCCGGAGGCGAGATCGTTTCCCGCAGAGGCGGCGGAAAATACAAAACGCAAATACACCGGAGAGCTGGTCGCCGCCGCCGTCATCGTGCTGCTCCTGAGCCACTTCTACGGCATCGGCGACGGTTTTCTCATGAAGCTCAACGCCGAAGGCAAAGTCTCCGTCGTTACCTGGCCGCGCCTCCTCTATGTGCCCGGCCTGCTCATCGCCGGTTTTCTAGCCGACCGGAAAAATGGCCGCTATCTGACCGCGGTAACTCTCGCCGTGGCCTCGGTGCTTTCCGTTTATCCGCTCTTTCTTGAAAAGGGGCTCTCGTATGAAATATTCCACGTTACCTTCTGGCTCTTCAACGGTTTCTACGTGGTCTACCTCAGCGTGCCCTTCCTCAAACTCTCCGTAAACAGCGGTTTCCCCGAACTATGGGCGGGCATGGGGCGCTCCGTCAAGCAGTTCGTCAACTGTATCTCCGTCATTCCCACCGCCATCCTTCTCGACTCCTCCGGCCCTCGCTGGGCGCTATACTGCAACGCCGCCGTCGTCGTCGCCATGACGGCCTTCTCATGCCTCACCCTCCTGCGCAAAAATGCGGCGAGTGATGCCGGCGCGCCCGAAACCACGGGCCCCGGCGTCGTGGAAGAGCATCTTGGCTCCTTCGCGGAAAGATACAGCCTGACCAAGCGTGAAACCATGGTCCTTGAAAAAATGATCGTTGAAGACGAAACGGCGAAAGAGATCGGCCGTTCCCTATATATCTCCGAACGGTCCTGCCAGCGTCACATCACCGCCATCTACGAAAAAGCCGGAGTGAAAAACCGCGCCGCGCTTTTGATGATCTTCTTTAAAGACAACAATGAGACAACTAAAGATATCCAGAAATTAACCATTCAGAAATAGTAAACCTGATATATTCTTGCATAACAAGATACATACTGAATCTATATAAATGGCGGTCGACCGCCACTTAAAATGCGCGAAAAACTCAAATGGCAGAGTACCGCCACTTAAAAAAGCATCATAGCCATGGCAAAAATGCAAAATGGCAGTCGACTGCCATCAAGTTGGCGGAATCCCGACGTACCCAAAACAGCAGCGCCATGATAAAAAAGAACCGGCAACTTTCATCACACATCCCAAATATCTCAAAAGGAGCGTGCAATAATGAAGAAGTTATTGGTTTTGATGTTGGCGGCGGTATTGTTGGCGGTAATGGCGGCGGGGGCGATGGCGGCGGTGATCGTCAGCCCGAATTATGTTTATGACGCCAGTTTCGATCTGAAACTAACGCAGGATGGTGTCAGTGATATTGAATGCGATACATACCAGTATTCAAAGGAGGATATAAATGACGAAGGCGATAAGTTCTATGCCGGCCTTCCTAATCCCGGTTCATATTCCGGCGGTGAGATATTGTCGGTTTTTACAGTCTATGGCGTAATTAGCCCTGATTTGGTGGACGCGGTTTACTATTCTAACGTTCCCGCCGCGATAGGCGACGCCGCGGGGTCGCTCTATCTCTATTTTGTGAATGAAGATTTTACATCGTCCGACCTTACGACGAAAGCGGTGATGTCAGTCAGCGCCAAATATGACGCAGATAAAAAGATGCTGGCAGTCAAGCCTCTTCCGTCCGAAATTGGAAAATCATTCTGGCAGCCAGATGGAATGGGAACACGGCTAATCCTCGTCAAAGGCACCGGCGATACCCCAACTCCCACTCCAGACCCGACCGGCCCCGTAGTTACAAGCGCCGATTTTAAAGCGCAGAGCGCCGTCTCAAGCGACGTCAAGTTCGGCTATGAGGGAGCGTCCTTCGACGTTATCCCCGGCCCCGATGGTTATGGAACAGAAGAAGAGGTCACGGCGAGCAATATCACGACAGGTTTGCCGGACAACACGAAGGCGATCTCGCTCCTGACCTCGTTCTCGATGGCGCTTTATGATGAAGAGAACGACGAGTATCTCGACGGGAAAGTCAGCGGAGACGTCGCCCTGAAGTTCCAGCTCGACCCCGGCGTGACCGTACCCGAGGGGGCCAGCCTCTACGCGTTGATACCGGTCTACGAGAGCGTATTCAGGTCCAGCCCCCTGAAAAGCGCGCAGAAGAGCTCCGCGCTGGCCGCGGGCGACGGCGTAAAGTTCAGCGCCTTCCCCGCGGAGTATGACAAGGATACAAAAACGGTGACCTTCACGGCAAACGGCATCTACGACGAAGCCGCGGTCGTACTCGCGGCGGTGACGGCGGAAGAGACCCCGACACCAGATCCAGAGCCGACGCCCTCCGGGAGCTCGTCAAGCGGATGCAGCGCCGGCTTCGGCGCGCTCGCGCTTCTGGCCCTCGCGCCCCTCATGATCCGCAGGAAAAAGTAACGAAACAGACGCCGCCGCGCCGCAACAGCGCGGCGGCGATATCAAAAGCGGCCGTTATTTTACCGGAGGCAACAGCAGCGGAGCCAATGAAGAGGGAGGGCATGATGTGAGAAGAAGAAACCTCCTGCTGGTCATCATAGGCGCGGCGCTTTACATTACGGCCTTCGCTTATTCGCTCTACTATTACAAAAACGTGTATCTGCCGAAGGCATACCCGCATGGAATGCCGGCGACGGAGATAAAAAGGCCGTTCTTTTTGAATCTCTGAGAAAAGGTGCAAAGAAAGGGGTTTTACTGTGAAAAACGGTGTCAGATGGAACGTAGATTTATCGTTTGTCAAAACTGTAGTATCTTACGAGGGGGGGCGGTTCAGTAGAGTTCAAATAATCCTGCTGATTCTGGCCATGTCGCTCTTCACGCTCGCACCGCGCGCGGCGTTCGCGGCGTGGGACGGCACGGTTGATACCGGCTGGTATAACAAGTCCGGTACGGTTTTCAGCATTTCAAATGAGAAACAGCTCGCGGGCCTCGCGCAGCTCGTCAACGCCGGCAGCGACGATTTCAAAGGCAAAACGGTCAGTCTCACTGCAGACCTGGACCTCGGCGGCTGTTATTGGACGCCGATAGGCAACTATAACGTAGGCGCGCCAAGCATTTCGTTTGACGGGACATTCGACGGCGGCGGCTATAAAATTGTCGGGCTTGCGGTCGACAGCAGGGAAACTTCGCTGAAATCGTCGGGCGGCCTCTTCGCCTATATCGGAGCCTCCGGCAGTGTGAAGGAGCTGTGGCTCTCCGCTGATATTTATATCGACCTTCCGCAGGCCGGAGACGGTTCGTCACATACCTGCGCGGGGGCGCTGACGGCCTATAACGGCGGCACAATCACGGGCTGCTCCGTCTCCGGCACGGTGGAGACGGCGAGGTTCGACGTCGGGGCGATCGCCGGATGGAATGACGGCCTCGTAGAAGGCTGCTCATCCGACGCGAAGATCCGGGCGGCCGGCGCGTGGGGTGCGCAGGCCGGCGTCGGGGGGATCGTGGGCAGCAATGTCCGCAAGGCCCTGTTTGATTACGAGAACCTTCCCGACGCGCGGATTGTCGGATGCAGCTTCAGCGGCAGCGTGGAGAGCGTCAGCGGCCCATCTGATCCCGCATACCAATCATATGCCGGCGGTATCGCCGGGACTAACGACGGGGCGATAAGCGGGTGCGTCAATCGCGGAACGATCACCGGCGAGGGCGGTTACGATATCGGCGGCATCGCCGGCAGGAACGGCGCCGATAACAATTTTAAGGCCTCCATAAGGTCATGCACCGCCATCGGCGCGCTACATGCCTCCGGCGGAATGGGAAAGAGCGGCATCGCCGGGGAAAACCACGCCCCCGCAGAGGATATCTCCGTGATTAGGGATTGCATGTGGCTTACAAGCAGCGCCGAAAAGATGATCGGAGATTATTCCTCGCCAGCGGATTACGTGGGAGATAATAACGTCGGGGTCGACACCTGGCCCGAGAGCCTGTCTCTGGACAGAGAAGCGGTGAGCGGCGACGTCTCCGAAGGAGAAACCTTTACGGTGACGCTGAACGCCATGGTCATGCCGGAGGATACTTCACCATCTCTGCGCGGCGTGAGTTGGAGCGAATTTCCCTCTTCCGGTACGGTGGCCTCCGTCGCTCTCACGGCGTCGGGAGATTACGGCGAGAGCTGCGCGGTGCTCATAGCGGGCTATGGCGAGGTTCGCGTAAGGGCGGTTGCCTCCGCCGATAAGAGCGTTTATAAGGAATGTGTGATACGCGTAAACCGCAAGGATGCTCCGCCCGTCCCGCCAACACCGGACGCCGGTCCCGTGACAAGCGCTGACTACGCGCCGCAAGCCGTCGTTCCTCTTCTCTCTGCCGATCTGCCGGAGGGCGTAACGACCGTAGCCGCCTCGCTTGACGAAGAAAGATGTCTCGCCGCTGTCAAGGCGCTCGTCGCGGGTGGCTTCGAGGGCATAACAGATGGGCTTGGCGCGGACCCAGTGAGCGCCGACACGCTGACCTCCTTCATCCTGGAGGCGACACACGGCGACGAGACATCAGGGGATCTGTCTGTCACCATAACGCTTGAAACCGGCGTGAAGCTCCCCGCTGGTTACAACAAGCTCTACGTGATGATCCCATACAAAACTGGCGGCGGCTTCGCGGCCTTTCCAACAGCATACGAAGCGGGAACAGGCGGCGTGATCACGGAGCTCTCTTTCACTATCAAGGGCTATGAAAATTTCTTCACCTCCGCGCCGGTGATAATCACGGCGGTGAACGAAGCCGGGACGCCGAAGCCCGGCGGCTCGTCGGGCGGATGCAGCGCCGGATTCGGCGCGCCGGCGCTGCTGACGCTCTGCCCGCTCCTTCTTCGCAAAAGGCGGAGCTAAAGCATAAGGGAGGCGCAAAGAAATGAGCCGGAGTGCAAAAATCCTGATCGCGCGCCGCGCGGTCCTCTATCTCATTTTCTTTGCCGCCTCCGCCGTCACGCACCCTTGATATCCCACTCGGCGGTGGGCGCGGAGGCTAACCTTTGATCTGACGGCCGCCAGATACTATCCAGGCCGGAGATTCACACCCTAGAGATTGGTATATTTAATCTTCACGGCGATTGATACGCTTGACTAGTTATCGCGTGAAAACGACTCCAATAACCGGTTATAATCCCTTTTCGCATAGAGCACGCGGGCGACTGTGATCAGCTTCTTTTCTTCATCTGCCCAGTAAAAGATCAGATAATTTTGTGCCGACAGCTTCCGATATTCATGCGCGAGCGGTCGCAGCGGGATATAGTGGGGATTGGCATACGGGAACGTCCGTATGCCGTCCGCCGCCGAGATCAGCTCCTCTGCCAACCGCTCCGCAGCAGTCGGGTCACTGAGTTCCCTGCTTATATATTGCACAATTTCGACCATGTCACGCTGTGCAACAGGCAAAAACTCCAGTTTATACAACCTGTTCTCCTCCGATGGCCTCTTTCATTGCTTTCAGTACCTCCTTGGAGGAAAAACGCTTATTGGTGATTTCCGCTTCCCGTTCCGCTTCCTGCAGCTTAAAATAGACTTCGCTTTCAAACTGTAAGCGCTCAAACGCCTCCATGCTTAGGACTACCATATCGCCATAGCCATTTTTCGTCAGAAATACCGGTTGAGCCGTTTCATGCACTGTTTTAGAAATATCGGCAAAACAATTTCGTAAATCCGAGACCGGTCTGATCATATTCATGTAATCGCCCCCTTGCATCGAATATTAGCATAATTATGCTAAATATCAATATGTATTCATAACTGCAAATAAAAAACGACGTCTGTTTCCGGCACAGTGACCGACAAAGATGGCCGCCCCGGGGGTAAAAGGGGCGGCCGCTTTATTTTGTCTTTTAGTCCTCCGCGCCGCAGAATGTTTCCAGCTCGTGGTTTTTGTATATTCCCGCTTCGCGTTTTTTTGTCGCGTTTGTGCTTTGGAAGGTGCCGTCGGCGATGTTTTTGTAGCCTTTTTTACGGATTATCCCCTTGATGTATTCGAGGTTCGGACAGCGGTCGTGGTGGTAGTTGTCGGTGACCATGCAGGAGGAGAGGTGCACTGCGACCTCGTCTTTTTTTATGTCAGTCTGTTTGAGCAGTTTGTTTGAAAAGTGTTCGAGCTTTGAGGCGATGCTACCGCCGCAGCAGCCGCCGCAGGTGAGCGCGAGGTAGCGCGTGCCGTGTGGGTAGCCGAGGTCTTTGAAGAAGCCCTCGCGGTCGTAGAAGCTCTTCGTGCAGGCGAAGCCGCTGCACCTGAGTTTTGCGATGTCGCACTGGATGATGACGACGAATTTGATGCTCATAATGGGTCCCTCCGTTATAAAATTTATAATTTTACCGTCCCTACGCCTGTGATTATACTCTCCGTCAGCGGTTTTCTTCAAGCAGCGGCAAGTCCTCCGCCTCTCCGGCGGCCGCTCTTTTCACGGTTATCTCTATTTCGTCCGCCGCGCCGTATTCGTCGGCGGCGGCTATTTTGTGGCTCCCCGCCGCCATCGTCCACGCGAGAGGAGCGCCGGCGCCGCTGTCTCCTATCAGTTCGCCGTCGGCGAACCAGTAGATCACGCCCCTGCCGCCCTCCGAGGAGAGGGCGATCTTTTCCGTTATCGCGCCCTTTGTGTAGATCGCGCCGTTTTTCGGCGAGGTGATGACGAGGCGTTTTTCCGCCCCGGCTCCGCCGCGTCCGGCGAAGAAGGTCTCGAGCTCCGCGGGCCATTTTATCGCGATCTTCCCGCCCGCCGCCGTATGGAGGAGGCAGGGTTCGCCGTCGGAGACTCCCTCGATGAAGAGGTCGCGGCGCGCCTGGGGGCACCACTGGTTTCTCGGCGCGCCGGAGAGCGCGCAGAGCTCTTTTTTGACGACCGCCGGCGGCAGCGTGAACCAGGGGGCGCCTTTGCGGGTGAGTTTGAGCATGATCCTTACGGCGGAGGGAGCGGCCGCCCTGAGCCCGACGAGGCCGCGGTGCGGCCTGCCGCTTGGGTCGCCAAACCAGACGATGAGGGTCCATTTTTTTGTGACGGCGGCGGTCCAGGCGTCGCGCAGGCCGTATGAGGTGCCGGTCTTGAAGGCGACGATCTTGCCGTCCGCGTCGGCCTCTCCGTAGAGGGGCAGGTTGCGGCGCGTATCTTTGAGGATGTCGAGGACGAGCGCCGCTCCCTCCGCGGAGATGACCTTGGTCCCGGCGGCGGGGCGGGCTTTTTCGCTCCATACGAGCGGCCGGTCGACGCCGCCGTCCGCGAGCGTATGGTAGGCGCGCGCCAGCTCGAGCGGCGAGACTTCGCAGCCGCCGAGCGCGAGGCTGTCTCCGTACCATTCCGCCTCCCGCGTCAGGTGTGAGAAGCCGAGGCGGCGGAAGAGGCCGAGGGCGTTCGCCGTCCCGACCGTCCGAAGGATGCGCACGGCGGGGACGTTGAGGGAGTCTGCGAGCGCCGCCCGCGCCGATACTGGGCCGCGGAAGAGGCGGTCGAAGTTGCGCGCGCCGCCGCCCGCCGGCTGCTGCGGCGTGTCGGCGAGCATCGTCGCCGGCGTCGCTTTGCCCGATTCGAAGGCGAGCGCGTAGATGAAGGGTTTCAGCACGGAGCCGGGGGAACGCGGCGAAAGGGCGCAGTCCACCCAGGAAGAGGCGCCGCCGCTTCCTTCGCGCGCGTTGCCGACGTAGCCGCGCACTTTGCCGCTTTCGTTTTCTACAAGGACGGCCGCCGCGGTGATTCCCGGCTCCATGCCGCCGAGCGCCGCCGTCAGCTCCGCGGCGAGCAGCCGCTGGAGGGAGCTGTCGAGCGTGGAGCGGAAGCGCCCGTAGCTGTCGCGCCCCTCCCGCGCGCCGCCGTAACGCGCGGCGGCCTCCGCCGCCTGTATGCGGAGGGATGAGACCGCGCGGCGCGCCGTGGGCAGGGGTTCGGCTTTTGCGCGGCGGGCCTCCTGCGCGGAGGCGGCGCCGCGGCGTTCCAGCGTGTCTATCAGCCGGTCGCGCAGCTCCCGCGCCCGTTCGGGATGGCGGTCGGGACGGTAGTAGGCGGGCCCTCTCAAAAGACCCGCGAGCAGCGCCGCTTCGGCGAGCGACAGCTCTTTCGCCGGTTTCCCGAACCAGGAGCGCGCGGCGGCTTCCACGCCGCGCGTGTTGCCGCCGAAGGGCACGCTGTTCAGGTATGTCTCGAGGATTTTATCTTTGTCCATGAAGAATTCCAGCGCCGCCCCTTGGGCGAATTCTACGGCTTTGCCCGCCGGCGTGCGCGGGCGGTCGACGGCGAGGCGCACGACCTGGCTGGTTATCGTCGAGGCGCCGGAGACTATGCGGCCGCCGGCGATATTCTGCCACGCGGCGCGCGCGATCGCTATCGTGTCGATGCCGCCGTGGAGATAGAAGCGTTGGTCTTCGAGGGCTACGACTGCCGCCGGCATCCAGCGCCCCATCTCCGGGAGGGGGAGGGGCAGCCGCCATTCTCCGGCGGTGGAGAGCGAGCCGCGCAGCGGGACGCCGTTTTTATCGGTGACGACGAGCGAGGCGGGGCGGTCAAGGACGGCGTCTATGGGAAAGGTGACGACGAGCGCCGCCTTGGCGGCGAGCAGGACCAAAAGGATGACGAGGGCCGCCCTTTGAGGCAGCCCCTTTTCTTTGAAACGTTTCCATGCCGCCGCCGGCAGAGCGCCGGCGGCGGCTGTGATCTTTTTATTTGGGGGCATTTACCGTGATCGTTCCGCCGCCGCTGACGCTCGATATGCCGGGGTCGTACATGCATTCGGCGTATACCTGCGGCGAGGCGAAGGTCCCTTCGGTCACCGCGCGCAGCGAGTAGTGCCATTTGAGCGGCTTGCGCAGCTCTTCGATGAAGAGGATGAGGCGGTCGTCGCGTATTTCGGAGCGCACGCCGCTCACGTTTTCTTCTCCGGCCCCCGTAAGGCGCGGGTTTTCGATCTCGAATCCGGCTGGCAGCGGCATGACGGCGACGACGCCGCGCAGGCTGCCGGCTTTGGGCGTGATCGTGACGGCGGCGGTCAGCGCCTCCCCGCGCGTGACCTCTTTGGAGACGACCTTTCCCTTTCTGTCGGCGATACGCTGGCGTATCTCAATGCCGTCGTTCCTTGCCGCTATCGCGCCCGCCGGGATATAGGAGAGGCTCCAGGCCGAATAGAGGCGCGCTTTGCCGTCGTTCTCCGCGATGTAACTGCCGAGGCCCTCGGCGGCGACGCTCCTCTCCTTTTCGCCGACCGTTCCGATCGTCTTCGCGCCGGGTTCCCTGACGAGCCTGCCGGATATCGTTCCGCCGCGCGGCTGGGCCGAGAACCAGCGTCCGAGCGCGATCATCGAGAAGCCGCCCTCCTGCGTGCTGTATCGGCCCCTCTCTTTGAGCTCCTTCAGCAGAGCGGCGGCGGAGGCGGCGGCCTCCGCGCCAGTCGGGTCGATATATGTCCTCGCCAGCAGCGAAAGCGCGCTGTTGCGGAGGTTTGAGTCGTAGTTTATGTTTTTGCCCGGCGTCTCTTTCAGCGCCGCGCTCTTCTGCCCGACTATCTTTTGCGCCTCTTTTTTATCTCCCGCCGCGGCGTAGGCGCAGGCGAGCAGCAGCCGCCCCGAGGGTTCCATCTCCCCTATCTTGTCGCGCAGGCTCTCCATCCAGCCGAGGGGCGGCTCGCCGGCGAGGGTGAGGACGAAGGAGGCATAGGCCCTGCGGGTCAGCGTTTCACGCCAGGCCGCGTCTCCGTCTCCGTCGGGCATTACGGGCAGCAGCGCCCGCGCGTAGTCGGCGGCGGCTTTGAGGGCGTCTGGCGATACCTTGCTGCCCATACGCTTCGCCTCAAGCAGGAAGTGGGCTCCGTAAAGGCTCTCCCACGGCTGCGACCACGACTCGCCGCTCCAGCGCGGGAAGCCGCCGTCGTAATTCTGTATGCTTTCTATCTTGTCGATACGGCGTGTCAGCGCCCCCTTGTCCGCAAGGGCCGGGTCCGTGTATTTGACGAGCTCCGGCTGTACGAGCAGCGGCCAGGCGGCGGATACGGTCTGTTCAAAACAGCCGTAGGGATAGGTGACGAGGAAGTCCGCGAGGGCCGAGAGCGATATCTGCGGCATCGCCGAGAGCATCACGAAGCCCCGCGCGAATCCCGCCTTTTGGGAGCTTCCCGGCAGGCTGAAGGATTCTCTCTTTCCCGGCTCGATCACTGAAGCATGGTTCTCCGTGACACGCGGTGCGGCGGGGCGGATGGGGAGCTCTATGGTATTTTCGATCGCGCCCTTTTTGCCGCCCGACCATTCGGTACGGTAGGTTATCTCCGCCGTGCCCACGCCCTTGGCTTCAAAGGCGAAGGGCAGCGTCGCGGAGCCGCCTCCCTTTATCGTCACCGTGCGGCTTTCTTTGCCGCCTCCCGATATCGCCAGCTCGGCGGGGGCCTTTTTGCTCTTCGCCGACAGCTTTACGGTGAGCTCGCGATCCGTCATGTTGAAGAGCTGCACGTTCGCCGTGAATTTATCGCCGGGAGCGGCGAAGCGCGGCATCGCGATCTCCGCCGTCACGTCGCGCCCTATCTGCGTCGCGGTCTCCGCGCCCCCCTCCGCCTGCGCGGTGGCGGCCACGGCCATGATGCGGGCCTTGCCCGAGAATTCGGGGATGTCGAACTCAACTTCGCATTTGCCGCCGGAATCCGAACGGGCCCTCTTTACCAGCGAAAGCATCTTGAAACGGCGCGCCTGCACCGGGCTGAGGCTGGACTTCATCATCATGTTTTCCGCCATGCCGCCTCCGCCGGCCGTCAGGAGCGGGGTGGAAGATTTCTCCGGCGTGATGAGCGCCCCGTAGATATCGTAGGTATCCATCCCGAGCATCCGGCGGGCGGTGAAGAAATCCCAGGGATCTGGCGTCTTATACCCGGTGAGGCCGAGGACTGTCTCGTCGACGAGCATCACCGTGACGTCCGAGGCCGTCCCTTTGCCGGCGCTGTCTTTTACCGTAAGAACTATTTTGTTTTTGCCGGGCTCCAGCTTAGGAGCTTTTGCTATCTCCACGCTGAGGCGGCTGCCGCTGTTGTCGGTCATCAGCGGGGCGAGGCCGAAGGCGCGCGCGGGCGCTCCGTCCTTTTGCGCCGGGCGCACTATCTGCGCCGTGATCCAGGCGTTTGGCCGCATTTCCTTGGTCACCTTGAGCGATAGCTCCGCTTCGGCGCCGCGCATCTCGCGCGTCTCGTTCCAGACGGCCTCCGTCGTCTCCGCGTCTATCAGCAGCGAACCGGCGAAGGGCGATTTTACCCTTATCTTCGCCGTCTCTCCGGCTTTGTATATCCTCTTATCGGTCGTTATCTCCGCCATATCGGGAAGGGATGTATCCCCGCCGCCCGACGTTCCGTAGGCGTAGATCACCGCCGAGGCGCGCGACTTTCCGTCCGCCGTCTCGACGCGGAGAAGGTACTCGCCGGCCTCTTTGATCTCCGCGCGCGCGGAGCCGGCGCCGCCTGACAGCGGCATCCTCCCCTCGCCGCGCGGTATCAGCTGTTCCCGCATCTCCTTCGTCATGCGCCCGTCGCTCTCAAATACCACGGCCTGCCGCACGCGGCGGAAGAGGGAATATTTCATCTCTTTGACGGCGGCGGCTTTGCCGCCTATGGTGACGGCGGCGGCGCGGAAGGAGAAGCTTTTTCCGGGTACAGCCTCGCGCGGCGCTTCGATCCCGGCCATCACCTCCGCCGGGTACCACGGGATGGTGACCGTCTTATATGTCCAGCGCCCGCCGTCGTCCATGACGCCCGCGCGCACCGAGAGGTCCAGCATCGAGGGCGCGTTCCAGCCGGTGCCCTTCACGGAAGCCGTTGCCCGCCCCTCCGCGTCGAGCGCGCCGGAGGCGATGAAGTCCGATTCGGAGGTGAATTTTTTGTCAGCCTCTCTGAACGAGAAGGATTTCCAGTCCTTATGCGTGAATGTGCGGTCTACGGTGTGGAACTCAGCCTCCCACTGCAGGCCCGCGCCTGGGTTGCCGAAGGTGTAGCGGCCCGCTATCGACAGCTCGCTCGCGCCCTCTCCCGTGATCGCCGCCGGCTTTGCCGCCGCCTCCACGAAGAGCCGGGGCGCGGCGAACTCCTCTATGTATATCTCTTTATTGCCGATCTGATCGCTTCCGCCGGGGGTGGTCAGGGAGATGTTCCACGGCCCCGTCGGCGCGTCGGCCGGAATGTCGAGCCGCGCGGAGAATACGCCCTCTTCCGTGAGCTTCGCGCTCACAGTCTTCCAGAGTTTGCCGTTGGGCGCGAAGACCTCCATCGCCAGAGGGAATGGCTTGGGGGCCCTGCCGTCGGCCCCGCGCACTATCGCCTGTACCGGCAGAGTCTCGCCGGGGCGGAAGATGTCCCGCGGCGTGTAGCAGAAGGCCGAATAACCGCGGTCCAGCCAGGGGCTGCCGGCGGTGTCAAAATCGTCGTTGCCGTTGTAGAGCCCCTGTTCAAAGCGGATATAGGAGGTGTCCCCGTCCTTCTCGGCAAGCGCGATGATTGGCGCGCCCTTTTCGTCGGCGTTCTTGAGCGATATTTTCGCGACGCCGCTCCTGTCCGTCTTTCCCTCGCCGACGAGCTGGTTCGCGTGCGACCAGAGTGTCACGCGCACGCCGGACAGCGGCTTGGCCTCCGAGACGGAGAGCACGCGCGCGAGCGCCGAAGCGCCGCCGAGTTTCACGGTGAGGCCGAGGTCCGTCACGTTTATCGTCTGGCGGCTTTCGCTCCATACCCGGCCGCCGCGCCCCTGCGCCACGACGAGGAAGACGCCCTTGCGCCCCTCGAGCAGAGGCTTGAGGTCCAGCGCGCGGCGCGCCGTTTCATTCGGTTTCGCCTTTACCAGATATTCCTTCTCCGCGATGAGGCGCGAGAGCTCCGTCGGGTAGCCCTCCCACTCATTGCGCATCGCGATGGGGATGTTGTTGTCGTAAAGCTGCCAGAGGAGGATGTTTACCTTGTCGAAGTTGACGCTCTCCAGCGGTATCCTTAGAGAATCGGCCGGCGAAAGCACCCGCCCCGGGCTGGCGAAACGCACCTGTGCCTCGATATCGGGGAAGATGAAGGCGCGGCTCCAGTCCGCCGCGAGCGTCCGCCCGGCGGCCCCCTTGCCTCCCGCGGAGGGCAGTCCCTTCCTGACGGTGACCTTTATCCTCTCCTGCGGTTTGAAATCGCCCGCGATCGCGAAGCCTCCGTCCTTCGGTTCCACCGTGAACTTCACGGCGGGCGAGAGCTCGATGAAAGCCGCGGCCTTCGCGAGATCGACGGGAGATGTGGTGTCGATCCAGATGCGGCTGCCGCCCATCTCGGAGGCCGCGCCTGAATCGCGCAGCTCCATGATCATCGTGCGCTTCAGCTTGGCGGCGACCGCCTTCTCAAGGCCGAGCGGCCCGGCCTCCGAGGGAAGCCCGGCGGCAAGATGGAGCACCGCCTCCCTTTCGGAGAGCCCCTCCGTCGTAAGCCTGATCCTTTTTGAGGCCGGCCCCTGCGCTACGGAGAAATTCAGCGGCCGTTTCGCCGCGTCCCGCACCTCCGCGTAGCCGCGCAGGCGGGCGGGCGACACCGGCAGGGAAAATTCAAGCTCAAAGGAGGCGCTGCCGCTCTCGGGGTCGAAGTCGGTCTGTTTGACGCCCTTGAAGGCCAGCGCCGGCGTATTGAACGAAAAAGCCTGTGTTCCTGACAGCGGCCGCCCCTCGCGGTCGCGCAGTCCGGAGCGCGCAGTCGCCGTGTACCTTGTCGCGGCCGACAGCCTGCCTCCGTTGGGAATGAAGACGAAGGTCGAAGCGTCGCTCCACTTGCCGGAGCCGGCCAGCGGCGGCGAGAAGTCAAGCGGATATTCGGCCGGTTTGAGCGTCCGCCCGACGGCGTCGTCCGAGACGGCCTCGTGGCTGAAGACCGCTTTCACCTCCGCGCCGCCCGTGACGGTCCCCTGCGGCGAAAACGAGCGGATGAGAAAATCCCTCTCCCCCACGCCGAGGACAGGCGCGACAACAAAAAACAACGCCGCCGCCGCGAGTGCAAGCGCCGCCAATAAAGTTCCTGAACGATATCTTCTATCCTCCATAACGAGACCTCCGTGCATGGATAATTTTTCTAATATAGTCAGCGACCATATTCTAAAGCATACACTTAAACTGCAAGTATGATAAGGGAAAAATAGGGGTTTTTACGGAGCGTCGGCACGAAACGGTTATAAAAATAAGAATCGACGGTTAAGGCCGCCTTTCATACGAAAAAGGCGGCCCGCCCGTCCGCGTTTGTGTGTATGGCAGGCTACAGCGCCGCAATTTAAGGATACACTAAAAACATGGGGGGTTTAAACAAAAAAGGCTGCTTTACCGCATGGGGCATCTGTCCTTCAGGCAATTTCTCCACATCTCCAGAGTATATTAAAAATATGAAACTGCCACGGCACTAAAAATTAGCATCATGGGTCCGGATATACTTTACAAGCACGTTGGCGACCGAGATCACAGATTTCAGCGATACCTTCTCATTAACCGCGGAAGAATACTCACCAGGGCCATAAATAATAAAGGGTACGCCGGTTCGGGGGATGACATGTGCGGCATCGCCGAAAATATTCAGACCGGTAAGGACGCTTTTCTTATTCATTGATGACAGCGTTTCCGAAAACCTTTTTACCATCGCAGAATCCTCCGGGATGTAGACGCTGTTTTGTATTTTAAGGATCTCTATTTTTACACTGATGCCGTCATAGGTTTTTGATAACTCTTTAGCAATTTTGTTGTATAAATTGATAATGGATTCTGGATCCTGATAGGGCATGAACCTTATGTCAATCGTGGCCGCCGCGTAAGGCGGTATCTGATTGACCTCTCCCGTCCCACTGTTGAATTGCGTGATTGTACAGCTGGGCAGCCCAAACAAAAGGTGTTTTTTGTTTTTTTTCCCTATTACCTCCTTACGAAGGCGCTGACAAAATGCAATAAGGGCTTCAACGGCGTTTGTGCCGCTTGAAGGAGATGCCGAATAACTTGTGGTTCCAGTCACCTCTACTTTTGTCCACAGGGCGCCCTTTTGCGATATGCCGATTTTTTCTTTTGTTGCGCTGGTAAAAATTGCTTCAACAACACCATTAAGGTAGCCTTTTTCTGCTATTTCGACGGCACCCAGCCCATCTCCTGTGCCGTCTGCCGTGAGGCACATCAACACCGACAATGGCGGGGGCGGCGTCCTGCTAAGTTCCATCATGGCCAATATTGCCGAAGTTACTCCTCCCTTCATATTCGCCGCGCCTTTCCCGTGGACCGCGCCGTTTATATAATCGGCGGAAAAAGGAGGGTGTTCCCAACGGTCCATGCCAATATTTTTTACCGTATCCAAGTAACTAAAGACAGCAATCTTTTTATCTGGTACCCGACCTTTGATTTCGACGATCAGAGATCCTCTGTTGCCGCCATGATCGATTACGGACATTTCTGTTTTCGGCGGAAAGAGAGAGGCGATATATTTTACGGCATCCATCTCGTATCCCTCTGTATGGTTCGTGCGTATCCTGATAAGCTGCTGCAAGATAGCCAGCGCGTTATCCGCGGGCTGAGAGGTTTCTTTATTTTTCCTCATTGGAAAATCCTCTTTCCATATAAATTTTGTAGAGCCTTAAAGCGATGGAAATGTCAAAACGCGTATCATGGCTTTCAATATCGTACCCGCCCTCCGTCAGGATATCACGGATCTTTTTATAGCGGTACTTTATGGTATTGTAATGGCATGACAGAGATTCTGCCGTACCTGCTAAATTCCAGTTATTTGCGTCCAGCCCGCCCAGTGTCTCTATTAAATATTCATATTCCAGAAATGGTGAGAGGATTTCATTATGAAAATCGATCGCATCCTGAGTGGCGGCGCATCGCCCTATTAATCTGAAAGCGCCGGTATCCGTCCAAAAGATGATATCGTTTTTTTTATTAGAATAAATTTTCGCGTAAAGAACAGACTGAGATGCCTCATAATAGCTTTTTTTCAATGAAAGCAGCGAAGGATATATTTTCCCGCACCCCCAATATGGGATCTTGTCACAGAGCACCTTTTTTCTTGAAATTTCCAAATTTACCTGATCGGCTATCATACGTATATCCTTTTCCAATATTTCAGCCGAGGTGACCCTTTTCAACGCGAGAATACACGAAAAAAGTGCGCCATCGTGATATATGTACGAATCAGGGTAAAAATTACTGACTTTGTTGGTGAGAAGTTCTTCTATATACACTTCTTCCTCCTTTGTGACATGTGGGAAGTCGGCGGATAATACCACCATGCTCCAGGGGAATTTTATTGAAAGCAGCCGAAGGCGGCTTGACAAGGATTCCTGCGTCGTGATTTTGCCTGATATAAGTTCTGAAAATAGATTGCTTGTTATCCGTGCTTCGTGAGTTTTTTTTGTTATCGTTTGCCTCAGCAACAACTTAATTGCCAGCAATACTGTCTCGGTAAGGTTTCTGCTGTCCTCTGACAGTTCCGTAATCTTATCGACAATTAAATAACCACGCACGACGCTGTTTTCTGTGATTTGACGGACCTTATACCTTTTTGCCGTTTCGCGCAGCGGACACGACCTAACCGTGCTTAGAAATTCCTGCGATTCGGAGTAGGCGATAGTCTTTAATGTAATGTTATCCCTGTATGAAAAACTGTTGCCGGAGATTAAAAAAGCCTCTTGCAAGACGTCGCTTATTTCTGTCTTTTCCAGAAGACTTACCATCTTGTCAGTCGTCCATATCATTATGATTTTCCCCCTTCGCGCTGCAAAAAGATAATAGTATTATATCAAAATCAGGATTTTAGAGGACTATTTTTTATCTGATATAGACATATTTCTCGTTGACATTTGTCCTGTATTTCCGATGACAAAATAGGTACGCCATTATATATTTAGTTGCATGAAGTGATTATTGTACAAAGGTATTTAGCGGCATTTAATTGAATTACCACTGTTTTACCCCCTCCTTGGTTATTCATGGGAAGTGTGTAGCCAAGGCAATTAAATGATCTGCTGCCAGAAATTTCCAATTGTTCCAGCCTGACAGAAAGGAGGGAGAATATAGGGGCAGAACTATATCTCATTAATGTTTTACAAAGAGACACAGTGTCCGTAGACCGGTTTGGTATGAGTGTTTTGTTTTTGTAGGACAGATAGCATGAAAGTTATTCAACGACCTTGATTTAAAATGGAGGAGATTTGTGTGAAAACAATAAAAAGAGCGTTGACAGCATTAAGCCTCGTTTTGATTTTCGTCTCTTCAGCAATGGCGGCAGATACCATCAAGATCGGATTCTTGGCATCATTAACCGGAGAAGGATCCACCTTTGGACAGGAGCAGGTTCGGGGTGCCAATATCGCGATAGACGAAATCAACGCTGCGGGTGGAGTCAACGGAAAAAAGCTGGAGTTCATAGTTTACGATGACAGAGGAAGGCAGGAAGACGTAATCGTCTCCGCCCGCCGTATGATCGATGATGGCGTACAGGTTTTGGGAGGCGCGAATAGCAGCGGAATGGTAATGGCGCTGGCACCTATACTTGAAAGGGCCCGTGTCCCGCTCGTTTCTCCATTTGCTTCCAATCCGGCGGCAACGTTCGATGCCAAGAAAAAGAAGGTTCGCCCGTATGTGTTTAGGCTCTGCGCAACGGATCCTTGGCATGGAACAGTTATGGCCGACTATCTTTTTAAGAAATTAGGAATCAAAACAGCCGCGCTGCTGCATGACGTAGGCAGTGAGTCTTCGGAAGGTGTAAAACAGTTTTTTGTCGAGCGTTACACGCAGTTGGGCGGAAAAGTATTTTCATATGGCTACAGGTCTGGAGACGTTGACTTCAGAGCACAATTGACAAAGGCTAAAGCTACTGGCGCCGGCGCCCTTGTAATGCCTTCCATGTATAAAGAAATGGGACTGATGGTAAAACAGGCGGCGGAACTGGGCTGGAAACCGGCCCTGTTGGGAGGCGACGGTTTTAGCATGACGATGTACGAGATAGCCGGCGATACGATGAATAACAGTTACTGGTCCAGCAATATGGACTTAGAGGACAAGAACGTTCAGTCAGTTTTGGCAAAATATGAAAAAAAATACGGTGCAAAAGAGGCCGAATATACCAGCGTAGTCATGGCATATGACATAATGTACGCAATTACGGACGCTCTTAAGAGGGCCGGAAAATATGACGGAGAAAGCATAAAGAACGCCCTCGAAAAAACTAAAAACCTCCAGCTCGCTCATTTTAAACTTACAATGGATCCGGCTACACACGACCCTCTCGCAAAGCCGCTCGTCATTCAGCAGTTCCGCTCTGGAAAAATGTACTACGTAGAGACGTGGACGGTTAAGTAAAAGGAGTTTATCGCGCAGATAATTTCAATTGACCTGATAGAGAGATAGATTTTTTTGTGAGGTGGATATCATGACTGTTAGTAAAAATAGAATAGCGTTCTTTAATGGAAAGATCAGACCATTTGCAGATCATAGGCAGGCGGAGGCAATACTTATCGACGAAGGAAGGATTGCCGCTATTGGTCAGGCAAGTCATGTTCTGGCAAACTGTGATAGTTGCGTACAAAAAGTAGACCTTAAAGGGCGTACCGTCCTCCCCGGGTTTTATGACAGTCACATCCACCTCATGGAAACTTCTAAGGTTATGGATGAAACGTGGCTAGGCAATGTCAATTCGATAGGTGAAATGATTGAAATAGGCCGTAAAGATGCCGAAACAATTCAAAGTAAATCTGAATGGATTTTAGGCAGAGGCTGGGATCAGGAAAAATTCCCAGGCAAAGCCTACCCCACTAGGCATGATTTAGATAAAATAAGTTCTGACCGTCCCATCCTTTACCAGCGTTGCTGCGGCATCGTCGGCGTCCTTAATACAAAAGCGCTCGAGATAGCGAAAATTGATGAAAAATTTAGTATAAAAGGCGGCGTTGTTGACAAAGATTCCGATGGCAACGTAACGGGGGTCGTTCGCAGAGAGGCTCTTGATGGCTGGGTAAAAAAACTGCTTCCCAAAATCACACCGGAAAGATCGCGATTCCTTTTAAAAAGGATGACGCAGCTGGGCGCGGCGGCGGGAATGACATCTGCACAGTCGGATGATTTGATCATGGTTCTTAATGATGTGGATTTTCTTGATGACGCATATTCAAAATTGGCGGCGGCGGGAGAACTTTCATTAAGAGTAGGGCAGCAGTATTTGCTGAGAAATATGGATATGCTGAATCCATTTATTGCCCAAGGGCGCAGAACCGGCGATGGCGGAGAATTGTTCTACACCGGCCCGTTAAAAATTATAGTTGACGGCTCTCTAGGATCAAGGACGGCAGCTCTTGCGGAGAGCTACTATGACGCACCGGAGACGAAAGGGCTTTTCGTCCATAGTGATGAAGAACTTTTAGAGATGATGACTCTTGCTCATATTAGCGACATGCAAATGGCCATTCACTCTATCGGGGACGCGGCAAGTACCAAAGTTCTCGATATTATTGAATCTCTTCAGAAAAAACATGCAAATCCATGGAAACATCGCATAGTTCATTGTCAAGTCGGAAATCAGGAAATTTATAAACGTATGGCGAGGCTGGGAGTCAATGCCGACGTACAGGCACCCTTCGTCGCGAGCGAATGGCGTTGGGTCAAGGACCGGGTTGGAGAAAAAAGGGAAAAAGAAAGCTATGCATGGAAATCTCTTCTCGATGTAGGCGTAGAATTGGGAGGAAGCAGCGATTCTCCTGTGGAACCGTTTGCCCCGCTTTGGGGGATACAGGTTGCAGTCACAAGGACGAACGCGGAGGGCCTGCCTGTAAATGGATGGCTGCCCAATGAAAGCCTGACGGTTGACCGTGCGCTTCGTATGTACACGCTGGGCTCAGCGGAGGTCTGTGGCGAATCAAAGCTAAAGGGAACGTTGGAAAATGGAAAATATGGGGACATGGTGATTTTAAAGGAAGATCCTTTCTTGGTGAAGCCAAACGAAATAGCCTCCATTCCCGTTGACATGACGGTTATGGGCGGTCGCATCACCTTTGCGGGAGATTCTTCAATAAGCATCTAGCAAACATTGCCGCACTGTTTTATGGAGGGTTAAAATTATGGAAATACTGCTTCGCCAGATACTAAACGGTCTATCTTTAGGTTCAGTATACGCGCTTATCGCAGTCGGATATTCTTTGGTATATTCGATCCTTCTCTTTTCGAATTTTGCACATGGTGGTTTCTTGGTGATCGGCGGTTATATTTGCTATTATGCGATGCTCTCCGCCGGCATGGATATTGCCACAGCCGCCATATCTGCAATGGTTGGAGCCGGCGTCGTCGCGGTGTTCACAGACAGGCTCGCATACAGGCCCATAAGGGAACGGTCATCCAGGACCATATATCTGATGATCGCTTCCATGGGTATAAGTATTGTTATTGAGAATATTTTCGTCGTATCTGTTGGCGGAAGGTTCAGAGCGCTGCCGGCTATTTTCCCCAGCGGGAGTATTAATTTAGGCGGGGTTGTAACGGCAAGTTACTTTGATTTGTTCTCGTTGGTAATCTCTGCCATTTTTTTGGTGATACTGCAGCTTTTCCTCATAAAAACCAAATGGGGGCTTGCAATAAGGGCTGCCGCTTATAATCTTAGAACTGCCGGTCTAATGGGAGTAAATGTAAATCGGTTAATAGCAATAGTGTTTTTTGTTGCCGGCGTATTGGCTGCCGTCGGAGGCATCTTCTTATCTGCAAGATACACGCTCTATCCGCAGATGGGAGGAATTACGATCAAGGCCTTTATCGCGGCTGTCATCGGAGGCCTCGGTTCTTTGCCGGGCGCTGTAATAGGAAGTCTGGTGCTGGGGCTTGCCGAAATGCTGACCACCGCATATATTTCCAGTCAATTCCGTGACATTCTAGTTTTCTCACTGCTTATTTTGACGCTTCTCTTTAAGCCTACAGGTTTCTTCAATAAACAAATTGGCGAGAAAGTGTAGGTGGGCTGTATGTCGGGATACATGGAGGGAATCATCGCTCTTCTTTGCATCAATTGCATTGCCGGCATGGGGGTTTCTCTGCTTACTGGTTTTACCGGTATTTTCTCTTTAGGGCACGCGGGATATATGGCTATAGGGGCCTATACTGCGGCGGTCATGACTGTTGAATACTCTGTTCACTGGTTTCCAAGCGTTGTTTGCGGCGGTATTTTATCAATGATCGTTGGGTGGCTTATAGGTATCCCGACATTGAAACTAGAAGGAGACTACTATTCCATCGCTTCGTTAGGTTTGGGAGAGACAATCCGGCTTCTGATCGAAAATGGCGGTTCCGTCACGAACGGAGCGCGGGGCTACCCAGGAATAGACGCTTTTACAACGGTGCCGGTAGCACTATCATTTTTGGTTTTCATGGCGGCCGCGATGTTTTTTCTAATCGACGGCAACTATGGCAGGGCTTTCAAGGCCTGCAGAGACGACAGTCAAGCCTCATCGCTGCTTGGATTTCACACTGCGCATTACAGAGTTTTTAGCTTGGCAATATCGGCGTTCTATTGTGGAATAGCCGGAGCTTTGATGGCAGGCTATATGTCTTTCGTTCAGCCAGTAATGTTTGACTCCGCGAAATCTACGGAACTGGTAGCTCTGGTTGTTTTCGGCGGACTAGGATCAATGAGCGGAAGTCTTGTAGGCGCGACCATCCTTACGTTAGTCACGGAACTTTTCCGGCCGATGTCAAAATACCGTATGTTGGTATATGGGATGGTGTTGGTATTGATAATGGTTCTGAGACCTTCGGGAATCATGGGTAAACATGAACTCACCCCCAAACATATAAAGGAGTTTATTGCCGGTAAAAGAAAACTTGCGGCGGCGGGAAGGTGATTTGTATGAATAATGAAATACTGAGATTGGAAAACGTCAACAAATCATTTGGTGGGGTACACGCCGTAAAAGACATAAGTATGACAATCGCACAAGGAGAACTTACCGCCATCATTGGCCCCAACGGAGCCGGCAAGACGACGATATTCAATCTTATCTCCGGTGTATATAAAGTATCTTCAGGCAAAATCTTTTTCAATGGCAAATCTTTGCTCAGGTTTAGGCCGGATCAGATTGTTAGAATGGGGATATCGCGCACATTCCAAAACCTCAGGCTTTTCAATGACGCGTCTGTTTTGGAAAACGTGATGACGGCGATGCAGCAGCAGCAAGAATATTCTTTCCTGGAGGCGGTGAGCCACCTGGGACGCTGGAACGGCAAGGAAAAGGCTACCAAAGAACGGAGCATGGCATTGCTGGAAAGGGTAGGTCTGGTGGATCGTTACCTGCAGGAGGCGGGGACTTTGCCATATGGCCTTCAAAGGCGTCTCGAAATGGCACGCGCGATCGCTCTTGAGCCGGAACTGCTCCTATTGGACGAGCCTGCCGCAGGTATGAACGCGGAAGAGATCGAACAGCTCAACGAGCTGATACTTAAAGTGCATTCTGATTTCAACCTGACGATCCTGTTGATAGAGCATCATATGGAGCTTGTTATGAAAATTTGCCCGCATATCATCTGCGTTAATTTTGGTGCGAAGATAGCGGAGGGCACTCCTAATGAGATACAAAACAACAGGGACGTCCTCGTTGCTTATCTGGGAGAGGACGATTAGCGATGAAGGACAAAGCTGCGCTGCTTTCCGTGAATAACCTGATGGTCAATTACGGTGCTATCCAGGCTTTGAAGGGTGTGAACCTGGATGTCTACCGCGGTGAGATAGTCGCCGTGATCGGTGCCAACGGAGCGGGAAAATCAACGCTGATGAACGCCATAATGGGAGCTGTCCCGCGGGCCGGCGGGGAAGTGTTTTTAGATGGGAAACTGCTCCCTAAAGAAAGCTTCAACATTGTCTCTGCCGGTATATCTCTGTCTCCCGAGGGACGAAAGGTTTTTGCGCCGCTGACGGTTATTGAAAATCTTAATATGGGAGCCTTTCCTATAAAAAACAGAGAAGAGATCGCATCTGAAATGGAAAGTATTTTTAAGCTTTTTCCAAGACTGAACGAGCGAAGGGCGCAGTATGCCGGCACCCTGTCAGGAGGGGAGCAACAGATGTTGGCGATAGGCAGGGCTTTGATGGCAAAACCGCGCGTCCTTCTGCTGGATGAGCCCTCTTTGGGCCTGGCTCCTATCATTATCAGCGAAATATTCAAGGAGCTGACCGAGATTAACAGGCAGTTCGGCACGACCATACTGATCGTTGAGCAGAATGCCAGAAAAGCGTTGCTGTTGTCGCACCGGGCCTATGTTCTCCAGACGGGGCAAATCATCATGGAGGGAAATTCCTCTGACCTTTTGCACAATAAAGAGATCGAAGAGGCTTACCTTGGCGGGAGTCGCTAGTCTATTTGTCAATACAAATAAAAATATAGAGGAGAGATTGTAAATGGGAAGAATTGGTTACCCAACTGAACCTTTGTCGACAAGAGCAGTCATCAAGCATGGAGTATATTCTGTTATTCCGCCGGAAGGCAGAGTGATAAATACCCTCCCTGGTTTTGAGGGGTTTGCGTCAACGATCCTAGCCTCCCCCAAACTTGGAGCAAGTTTTGTAATGATTGTCTCCGAGGTTGCACCGGGAGCAAAGACAACTATGCCGTGGGGCGGAGACGGGATCGAGACGTTTGTTTATTTTATGGATGGAGAAGGAGAACTTACTGTAAAGATCGAGGACGGAACTGAAAAATTACAGCAGGGCGGATTTGCATTTTGCCCGGCCGACAAAGGGCTGGAGCTCTTTAACACGTCCGGCGGGATATTCCGGGTGATTTTGTATAAGCAGCGCTACATTCCCGTTAAAGGCGTGCCCCTG
Source organism: Cloacibacillus evryensis DSM 19522 (assembly GCF_000585335.1). NCBI lineage: Bacteria > Thermotogati > Synergistota > Synergistia > Synergistales > Synergistaceae > Cloacibacillus > Cloacibacillus evryensis. The sequence goes on along the minus strand of NZ_KK073872.1, from coordinate 3,270,263 downwards.
CCCTCCCCGGTGATCGGCAATATCAATAATGCCAAGGAGATGAATTATGCGGAGATGGATAACGTCTTTTTGAAAGATTTCCTGCCCGTCAATGACATTGCCTTTGATTTCAACTTCCACATCCTATCATTTGATCCTGGTGCCTGCCATCCGTTTATTGAGACCCACGTACAGGAGCACGGGGCGTACGTTACCTCGGGGGAGGGTATCTACACGCTGGGGCCTGACCGTGTGCATGTCAAAAAAGATGATTTTATTTTCATGGGCGCGTATACGGAACAGGCGACGTACGCGACGGGCCGCGAGCGGTTCAGCTACGTATATTCAAAAGACTTCAACAGAGATGTGGAACTTTAAAGAATAAATGTGTTAAGGAGAGCAGAGATGACACTTCCAAGAAGTTTTGCGCCGGTTAATATCGCAGATAAATTAGAAGAGACCGGAATGCGGGGAAAAAATTTTATCTTCCTCACAGACTGGAAACGCGAGCAGCTCATAAGCCTTTTTGAGGCGGCTCAAATGATAGAGCCCTTCTGGAAGCACCGACTGAACTTGATGAATAATAAAGTTTTAGGGACAATATTTTTCCAGCCGAGCACGAGGACGCGTTTTAGTACCGAAGACGCAATGGTAAGGCTTGGAGGCAGCGTGCTTTCAGAATCTAATCCGCTTCACAGCTCGTCAACCGCCAAAGGCGAGTCCCTTTTTGATTATCTGCGGACCGTATCGACCTATGCTGACATAATCGGATTGCGTCATTATGATGACGGAAACGTATTTCGTTCTCTGGAGGGAGCCACGGTACCAGTGATAAGCTGCGGCTGGGGAAATGTTACGCACCCGACGCAGGGGATACTTGACCTCTACACATGCTATCGGGCCTTTGGAAATTTTGAAGGGATGAAGATCATGATCGCCACGCCGGATCTTTCAAGGGCGAGGAGCGGACATTCTTTCGCTATGGGGCTTGCCCAGATGGGAGCTGAAATCATCTATGTCGGTTCAAGTAAAAATAAGATGCTTCCTTTGGTGCAGGACAAGCTGAACGAGGCCGGAGCGAAATACGAGATATACAACGATTTGAGCAATGCCGAAATCATGGATCTGATGGCAGGCTGCGACGCCTGCTACCTGCCCGGCTGCAGTGTGCCCAAGGATAATCCCGAAGACCGTGCGGCATTCCTGGATCTGATAAAACCATTTTACGTTACGCTTGAAGGACTGGAAACGATAAAAAAGAAAAATGGCAAAAGGGTCGGCATCATGCACTCTCTGCCGCGGAACGACGTTGAGTTTGATCCGGCGATCGATAACAGCGAATATCAGCTCTATTTCCAGCAAATGGCCTTCAGCGTGCCTATAAGGATGGCTTTGATCGCCGCAATGGTGGGCTTGAAATAGCCTTTCAGGAAAGAGATATGTTTGACCTTGTGCTGAAGAACGGTATGGTCGTTACCCCTCAGGGCGTCATCCTCTCTGATGTTTGCGTAAAGGATGAAAAGATCGCCGATATAGTTTCATGCGGAAGATGTCTGCCGGCGGTGTCCACTATTGATGTCGGCCGCAAGTATCTGTTCCCGGGAGTCATTGACCTGCATGTTCATTTTAATGATCCGGGGCTTCCTGATCGGGAGGATCTTCGTACCGGCACAATGTCCGCCGCCGCCGGCGGTGTGACGACGGTGGCGGACATGCCTCTCTCCGGAAACCCGACGATAATCTCATCTGCGGCGCTTACCCGGAAAAAGGATGCGGTTCTTGAAAGAGCAGTCGTCGACTGTGCCCTATGGGGCGGGCTGGTAAATGACAATACGGAAGACCTGGCGGAAATGGCAGCCGCGGGCGTTTGTGCCTTCAAAGCATTCACCTGCTGTGCGGGGGACGATTTTCCTTATGTTACCAGAGATATCCTTCTTAAAGGAATGCTGGAAGCGGCGAAGCACAATTTTTTGATAGGCGTCCATTGTGAAGATGAGGAAATTATCAGCGCGATGGAGATCGATGCCAGATCATCGGGTAACAACAGCGTAAGGGACTTTCTCTGTGCGCATCCTCCAATTTCCGAAGAAAAGGCGGTGGACATGGTTTTAGAGGCCGCCGAAATCAGTGGTGCCCGCGTTCATATTTGTCACGCAACCCTTCCCAGTGTGGTGAGGAAAGTGACCGCCGCCAAAAGCCGGGGAATCAAGGCCACGGTGGAGACATGTCCTCACTACCTGATTTTTACCGAAGACGATCTTGAAAAACAGCAGGGATTTCTAAAATGTACGCCTCCCGTGAGAAAGCAGGATGACGTGGAGGGTATGTGGGAGATGCTGTTGTCGGGGAAAATTGATATCGTAAGTTCCGATCATTCTCCTTCGACATTATCTCAGAAAGTATCGCCGCGCGGCAATTTTTGGGATGTTTGGGGAGGAGTAACCGGAGTTCAAACGCTCTTGCCGATTCTTTTCAATTATGGAGTAATAAAAAGAGGGCTTGGTATAGAGGAACTTGCACAATTAACATCCACAAAAGCGGCCAAAATATTTGGACTTTGGCCTCAAAAGGGGGCTATTGCCGTCGGGTGTGACGCAGATTTCTCGGTCTTTGATCCGGTGGCAAAATGGACGGTCTCCCAAGAAAAACTTTTTTATAAGAACAAACACACTCCATACCACGGAATGGAGATCACGGGGAAGGTGGTGATGACATTCGTAAGAGGGAAATGTGTTTTTGATAACGGCGTCATCAATTTAATACATGGTAAGTTGTTGGATTGCAACAAGAAAAATTAATGTCTGAATGAAGGGAGCCGAACACAAGATGGAACTGAAAACAGGGATGACATTACCGCTGCGTAAGACAGCAGAAAAATTACTTATGGGCCCCGGACCCTCCAACGCCGACCAGCGCGTGCTGCGGGCGATGAGCGAACCAATGCTTGGACACCTTGATCCCGATTTCCTTGGGATCATGAATGAGACCAGGGAACTCCTCAAATACGTTTTTCAGACGAAAAACGAGCTCACCATGGCGATGCCTGGAACTGGAAGCGCCGGCATGGAGGCCGCCTGGGCCAACACGGTACTTCCGGAGATGAAAGTCATCATCTGCGTCCACGGTGTTTTTGGGCAAAGAATGACCGACGTCGCCTCCCGCTACGGAGCCAATGTTGTCGTCGTCAGCTCGCCGATGGGTAAACCCATTGACCCAGCCGACCTGCAAAAAGCCATCAACGACAACCCCGATGCGAAGGTCGTCGGTATCGTCCACGCTGAGACCTCCACTGGCGTCCTGCAGCCGCTCGACGAAATATCCAGGCTCGTACACGAAGCAGGAATGTTCCTGCTTGTTGATTGCGTGACTTCCCTCGGAGGCGTCGAAGTCCCCGTTGAGAGGCTTAAATTTGATATGACATACAGCGGGACCCAGAAATGCCTCAACTGCCCTCCTGGCCTGGCGCCGCTGACCGTTTCCCCACGCATGGGTGAATGGATAAGAAATCGCTCTGTGCCCGTCAAAAATTGGTACCTTGACCTTAACATGATAATGCGCTATTGGGGAGAAGATCGTTTCTACCACCATACCGCGCCGATCAACATGACCTATGCGCTCAACGAGGCGCTGCGTATCATCCTCGAAGAGGGAAACGAAAAGCGCTGGCAGCGTCACTGGTCCAACGCGCGGCTCTTCTGGAAAGTACTGGAGGCCATGGGGCTGAAATTGGTGGTGGAAGAACAATACCGCCTGCCGAGCCTGACCACTTACTACACCCCTGAGGGCGTGAATGAAGCGGTGATACGCAAATATCTCATGGATAAATACAACATAGAGATCGGCGGCGGCCTTGGCGAACTCAAAGGGAAAATCCACCGAGTCGGACTTATGGGAGTCAACTCGAACCCCGCAAAAATGGCGTTGCTGACAGTGGCGCTCTGCGACGCATTCAACACATATGGATACAAATGCGACACAGGCGCGGCACTGGAGGTTCTGTCTGCGAAATAGCTTCAAAATTAATGAAATTGAATTTAGATGGCGCAGTTAGTTTATACGCCATCTAAATTTTTGATGCAAAGGATGACTGCCGTAAATTGGAGGTGTGCAAGTGTATGATTTGATCGTCTCGGGTGGAAAAATTGTACTTGAGGAAGAGGTCGTTTGCGCAGATATAGGTGTGAAAGATGGTAAAATCACCGCCATGAGGGAATTGCCTTCTGATTGTGCCGCTGAGGTTATTGACGCTCAGGGAAAATATATTTTCCCTGGACTGGTGGACTGCCATGTGCATCTCAACGATCCTGGGTTTACGTGGCGTGAAGATTTCAACGCAGGCACCTCCGCGGCGGCGGCCGGAGGGGTTACAACGGTTATCGACATGCCCCTCCAGAACGAGCCCCCGCTGTTTAACCTAAACGCCTTTTCAAAGAAAATCGGAGTTCTGTCCGGCCGTGCTGCTGTGGATTATGCGTTTTGGGGCGCCGCGCTTGACTACAATATCGACGATATAAAAGAATTGCACAAAGCCGGATGTGTGGCATATAAAATATTTCTTGGTCCGGTGTCGGAAGATTACCAGACTCTTGGGGAAGAGACCATAGCAAAGGTCGTTGAAGAGGTTTTAAAATTTGACGGTCTGATCGGCTTCCATGCGGAGGATTACTCCATTATCAAGGGCGAAGAGAGTAAATTTTTTAATAAAAATAATTGCGGCTGGCGGGATTATTTAGCCACAAGACCGGTATCCGCGGAACTTACCGCCGTAAAAAATGTTATCGCGCTGGTAAGGAAAACTGGAGTCCGCGCCCACATCTGCCACGTAAGCCATCCGGATGCAGCGGAACTGATCGGATCGGCGCAAAGATGCGGCCTGCCGATAACGGCAGAAACCTGTATGCACTATCTCATCTTTAACGAGACGGATTTACTGACAAAAGGGCCGCTTTTTAAATGTGCTCCACCCCTAAGAGCCGCCGACGAGCAAAAAAAGTTATGGGATTACGTTGTCAACGGTGTTCTGTCCGTCATCTGTTCAGACCATTCCCCCTGCATGGAGGACGAAAAAGATGTTTCTCGGCACGGGATATTTGGCGCGTGGGGAGGAATAAGCGGACTCCAAAGCACAATGCAGTTATTCTTTGAATATGCCATAAATCAAAGAGGATGTTCTCCAACGCTGCTTGCCAGAGCTCTGTCCGCGAATCCGGCGAAGATCTTTGGCCTATACGGCCAAAAAGGCGCGGTCAAGGTCGGTTATGACGCGGACCTCGTTATATTTGATCCCAACCTGCTGTGGCGCATCACAAAGGATTCCCTGTTCTATAAAAATAAAATATCCGCCTTCACCGGATTATCCGGCCGCGGTTTGCCAGTCAGAACTATTTTGCGAGGGAAGACAATTTACCTATACGGCGGAGGCGGCACCGTTTTTTACGACGGGCGTCTGGTTACACCCGAAAGCTGACGCATCGTCGTATATTGGGAGGAGGCAAAATCTGATGATCAGAACCACCATAACAGATATTAAAAGATATTTTTGTCAGGGGAGGGGGATCGAACAGGCCGTTGATTTTATCAATAATAATGACTTGGCCGCTCTTGAGCCGGGCCGTTATTCCATAGATGGTACGAAGGTCTTCGCTTTGATACAAGAGGTCTGTACGATGCGGCCCGAAGATGCGCCTTTTGAAAACCACCTACGCAGTGCGGACTTGCAGATGACACTTTCCGGCGATGAGTGCGTAGGCTACTGCCCAGTATCGAGATTAGAAAAATTCGGGTGCTATGATGCCGCTGCGGATGTTCAGAATTATACCGGGCAGGCGGATTGCGTCATGAGAAATGAAGCCAATAAAAGTATCGCCATTTTCTTCCCGGAGGACGGACACCAACCCTATGTGGCGAAAGGTACCCTTCAGTCAATAAAAAAAGTTGTCATAAGAATCGATATGGAGTATCTCAATAGCGGAAAATAAAAATAATGACATGCCTCAATTACCGCTTTTATAATGATATGACCTGAAACCGCCCCCACCTTATCCGCAAAAGTTATCCGCATGAAGGGGAAACCATTGCCGAATGCCTTTTAACGTGGGAAAGGTTGGCAAAGAAAACCGTCCCTTTGTAAGAGAATAGGTGGTCAGTCAAGCGTTCTTTGAGGCCGTGCCGTTTTCTTACAGCGCCGCCTTCAGCCCTTCGCGCCGCAGCGTCTCCCAGAACGCGGCGCGCTCCGGCGGGAATTTGCCGGGGGCGCTGAGCCGCTGTTGTTCGGCAGTTATCTCCGCTTCCGGCCTCTCCGAAATATTCATATCTTTTGAGATCGCCTCCAGCATCGCCGCGCCCTTGGGCGTGTTCACGATGACGAGCGAGACGCCGCGGCTGTCGTAGAGCTCCGGCGCCTGTTTTTCGATGCCGAAGCAGTCGGCGATCGTCATGTCCGAGGCGCGGCGGGTGTCGGTGAAGCGGCATTCCGCGCACGAAGGGCGCGAAATGGCCCTTTTGCGAATGAAGAGGTCGTAGAAGCGGCCGTCTTCCAGCCATTCATCTGAACCTTCAATTTTGAACATAAAGCCCTTATTGCTGTTTTCCCTGCTCCAGGGGTATTTTTTTGAGCGGAACCGCGCCGCCGTGACCCTGCCGCCGTGTTCCTCCTCCAGCAGCCGCTTGTATTCCTCCCAGACCAGCGGGCTGGGCACGCTGTGGCAGATGACGTCGCAGACGAAAAGGTTTTCCGGCTCTCCGTCCAGAAAGGAGCGCAGCCCCGCGCACTGGCAGGGCGTGCCGGTGAAGAGCACGGGCCTCTTTGCAAGAGTTTCTTTTATTATCGAATATACCTCGCCGACGTCGCTCTGTACATATTTTGAAAACCGCATGCGGTCGCGTCCTTCGGCGCTGCCCGTCACGCGGTGCAGTACGCGCAGGCCGTCGTCGAAGTCCGCGCCGCACACGGCTCCCCCCTGATTTAGGATGACGTCCGAAATCGCCGTGAAAGCGCCGCCGGAGGTGGAGTTCATGAGCACCTCTTCGGAGTCGTGCGTCGCCGCGAAGAAGCGCGGCTCGCCGCTTTCTTTGCGGTTGCCGTCGATGCGCAGCGGACATACCCTGACGCAGAGCCCGCAGCCGACGCACAGTTTATCATCCGCTCGCGGGTATAAGAACCCTTCCTCATCGGACGCCATCGTTATGGCGCGCCGCGGGCACTTGGCCTCGCAGGCACGGCAGCCGCAGCACCTTTCTTTGCTTTCAAAAATCGATTCCATACTTATTCATCCTTTCGCCGGCGGGAAGGGCTTCCGCCTTCAGGTATTTGAGATATTCGACAAACAGATACGCGGTCATCAGCGCCCATCCCGCGCCGGTCGCGGCGGCGACGGCGTTTATACCCATGGAGCCGGCTAAAATATAAGTCAGGACGATGCGCGTCGGTATCTGTATCAAAGTCGCGTAGAGAGTGACGTCCATCCTCCCGATGCCGCGGAAGAAGCCCTGGAAGGTGTTGCAGCTGGCCGAAAGCAGATAAATGACGCTCATGAACTTCAGGTACTTAGTCCCCATCGCTATCGCCGTCGTTTCGACGTCGCCCAGGAACATCGATACCAGCGTGCGGGCCATGAGGAACAATATCAGCGAACAGGCCGCGGTACAGCCGTGATTGACGTACGCCGAGCGCAGGACCCCCTTCCTTATCCGGGCATCGTTCCCGGCGCCCCTGTTCTGCGATACGAACATCATCAGAGAGCTGGTGAGGCTTTCGTTGGGAGCCAAAACAAACTCGTCTATGCGGCAGACGGCGTAGAAGGCCGCGATGGCGTCTATCCCCAACGGGTTGACGGCGCCCTGCAGCAGGAAGATGCCCACGTAGATCACGGCCTGCTGCACGCCCGAAACTGAGCTGTAGGAGGCGGTTGTTCTCAAAAGCGGGAGACTTATCCTGAAGGAGGCGGGGTCGGGCAGCAGCAGCGGCAGCTTCCGCTTTATATAGATCAGGCAGAGCAGTACGGAAACGGCCTGCGATATCACCGTTGCCAGGGCCGCGCCTTCCACGCCCATGCCCAGCCTGCCGACGAAGGCGACGGCGAGCGCGATATTCATCAGCGAGGAAAAAATCAGGAAGAGGAGCGGCGCGGTCGATTCGCCCACCGCGCGCATCGCCGACGACATCAGGTTGTAGAGGAACGCGAAGAGCAATCCGGCGAAGATTATCCTCAAATAGGAGGCGGCCTGCGGCATGATCTCGGCTGGAGCCCTGGTCAGGCGCAGCGCCGGCTCGACGCAGAACATCCCCGCGGCTGTGAGCAGAACGGTGAAGATCAGGCCGGAGATGACGGAGGTGGAGATCTCTTCTTTTAATCTCTTCTCGTCGCCCGCGCCGAAAAACTCCGCCATCAGCACGGAGGCTCCCATCGTCATCCCCAACAGGAGGAACATCATGATATTAATGACCGGGATCGCGGTACCTGTGGCCGCGAACGCCGCTTTGCCGAGGTATCTGCCGACGACGACGGAGTTGATGACGCCATACAGCTGCTGGAATATATTCCCAAGCATCAGCGGGACGGCAAAGATCACCATCTGTTTCGTTATATCTCCCTTGCTCATGTCGCGCATTTTTTATCTCTCCGCTTATGGTTTTATATAATCAAAAAATCTTAAATACGATTTATAAAAATCATAATAACAGTGTTTTGGTTTTTGTCAAGCAGAAAATATTTTGTATGATTTTATAAAATCATATATAATGACAATAGTGATGAAGGGGGAATCGTAAGGATGAACGGAGCGATCGAAGAACGCGTGGCTGCCGCAAAGCTGACGGAGAATGACAAGAGAGTTTTGGATTTCATTATGGCGAACCGGAGAACGGCCTGTTTTCTCACCTCGAACGAGATCGCGGCTCAGCTCGGCGCGAGCCCCTCGTCCGTCGTGCGCCTCTCGAAAAAGCTGGAGTATGAAAACTTCTCGGCCTTCAAACGCGCTTTGCAGGAGGAGGTGGCCGGCGCTCCGCGCTTTGAGGCGCTGCCGGTGCCGCACGAAAGGATAAAGGAGTATGAGAACCTGCCCGACGAAGAGATATTGGCGGCCTATATGGACAACGTGCAGAAAAACCTCCGCGGCGACACGAACGCGGAGAACAACAGGAAGATAATCGACGCCGCCGACATTATATTGCGCGCGCGCCGCGTATTCATCGTTGGTTTCCGTACCTGCGCCGGTTTTGCCTCGACGGCGGGAGTGATGCTCACCTGCGTGCGTCCCGACGTTTTCGTCGTAGGCGGCGGAGCGCCGCTGATCGATTCCCTCATCGATATTACGAAAGAGGACGCGATGATCGCGATCTCCTTCGCCCGCTATTCGAGCGAAACGGCCTTTGCCGCGCGGATGGCCCGCGACGCCGGCTGTCCCGTGATCGCGATGACCGACAGCTATGCCGCCCCCGTCGCCAAAGGCGCGGCGAAGGTGATCATCAGTAACAGCCGCAATATGGGCTTTTTCGATTCCTACGTCAGCTTCTTCTCCAACATGGAAAAGATACTCGTCCTCGTGAGCAAACGAAACAGAAAGGGCAACGAGGAAAGGCTCATGAAGATGGAGAGCTATCTGCGGATGACGGGGCAGTATTAATGAAGTTATGTATCATGATGGTTTTGCGGCAAAAAACCGAAGAGGGCCATCTTCGAGAAGCAGGCCCTCTTCGGAGTTAATTGTTCAGTAGAACTTTTTGTCAGCGCCGTACTATATGATTTTTCGCACTATCCTGCCTTATTTTTGTTTTTTGCCGGTCTGTCAAATTTCAAACGAAAGCCCGAGATAGACGGCAAAGGGTTCCGTATATTTTGAACCCGCGGAATGCTGGAACCTCGCGTTTATGTATTTTCCCGGAGCGTATCTCCAGTTCGCGCCGATTCCAAAGATACCATATCCTCCGCCGAAGCTGTGTTTAGTTGAGAATCGGCCGCCGTCCATTATGAAATCCGTATCGCCGCCGTACTCATGAGAGTACGAGGCGTCTCCGTATAGGTTGAGCATCGTTCCGTTCGCCAGTTCCCATGTGCGCCCCAATTCAACACCGCCGCGCAGGCGGAAGTAATCGCTGCCGCTTACCTGTACGTCGATCCCGCTGTTGGTCTTGTAGTCTGCGCCGTCCACTCTGTTCCATGACGCCTGTATCTGAGGTTCCCAGTACCAGCCTGCGGCCGCCGCGCCTTCCTTTGCGGGCTTGATTTCAAACTTCCTTCCGACCTGGAGAGACAACCCCCAGCCTTTTTGTTTAAAATCTCCCGTGACCGTGTCAAATTCAAGGATCTGCTTTGTGAACGGGTCAGGTCTCGTTATCTCATAATCGTTCTTGTATCTATTATACTTTGCGATGCCTACGGCGTAGAATCCGTTGTCCGCCCTGTATATGCCGTACAGAGAGGCGTGATACGAATCCATCCTTGACTCGCCGATGCCGAAGTCCATGTCACGGTTGTCTTTGCCGTAACCGAACATGGCGCCGATCCATAGCTTTGTATGTTCGTCGCCGGTTTCTACCTTCCTGTCATAGCCGATAGTTCCCGTTTTATAGGTGCGGTTGTCCGTATAGCTCCCGCTGTCCGCAAAGTCATAGCTGTTCTTGTTTACAACGCCGGTAAACCAAAGGCCTCCGTTGTACATGTCGTCTCTGTATATCCCCATGCGTCGAAACAGTGTGTTCACCTCGGTGTCCCAGAGGTTGGGATGGTAGGAGGCGGATGCGATCCCGTATCCCGTGGAGGTGAGCCTCTCCGTTGAGGTGGACCTCCTTAAATACCATTCCCGGCCGGATGCCGTAGGCGCGTCGCCCAGTTCGTAATACCAGGCGCCGGCCGCGACTCTTTCCCCGGTAAGCGTGAACCGTGCGCCGTTGTTGCTGACGGCGGTCACGAGCGCGCCGGAACGCTCGGCGGTGCCGGCTCTTACCGGTATGGCCGTGATCGTCGTTTCGCCGCTTATTTTCTCCGCCTCAAGCCGGTCTCCCGTTTGGCCGTCGATGTCAGCCCTCATCACAAGGTTTCCGCCGGCGCCGACATAATCTTTTGCGCTGACCTTGATGTAGGATGCGGACGGCTTGCCGGGATCATGCGCAAAGTTGACTGTGCCGGCATTGCGGAGCCCGGTTACGAAAGAGTTTCCGGTAACGTTCCACGCGGCGGCGGAGGCTCCGACGTTTATGTCCAGTTTCCCAGCGATGCTGCCGCCGGCGCCGTTGAGGCCGGAACTTCCCGTGATATAAGATCCCGCGGCGTCCATATTTATATTTACCTTTGCGTCTTCCATGGCAAATATGTCTCCGTCTATCTTGACAAGGCCGCCGCCTGCCCTGTTGATGTTTATTGACGAACCTGCGCCGCGGGCGGCGACGGCGCAAGAAACGGGGTTATCCCCGACGCGGATCGCCGCGCCGCGGTTAAGATTCACCGTTCCGCCTGAGGCGGCGGAAACGCCCTCCGCGCCGCTTCCGTTTATCTTCGCCCGCAGGCCGCCGTCTATATTTACGGAGCCGTTTCTACTGGCATATACACAGACCGCGCCGTCCCCGTCGGCCGATGCCGCAACGTCTTTGCTTATATTGACCGCGCCGCCGCCGGCAACGACGGCTAAGGAATTCTTTCCGCTGATGGCCGCGTTTACATTGCCTTCCGCGTTGATGGTGCCTTCTGTCATGGCAAGGAGGCCGTATGTGTCATCTCCGCTCATTTTGACACTTACATTGCCGTTCGCCGTCACGGCCCCCTTATTTTCAGCGAAGACGGCGGCGGCCCTGTCCCCGTTCGCGCTGTTGACAGCGGTATCTCCGTGCAGGTTAAGCTTTCCCATACTGCACCAGAGAGAGCTTGCCCCGTTTCCGCTGGTTGTGGAGAGCAGGTTTCCGCCGACATTTACCATGCCGTCTGTGCCTGTAACATAAATTCCGCCGGCATACTTGCCGGAGGCGGAAACGTCTACGTTGCCGCTCACGTCCAAAGTACCGTTATTGGCCCATACGGCATGGGCCGATTCGCCGCCGGTCTTGGCTTTCACGTTTCCGCCGCCGGTTACTCTGCCGTTTTCTTTAATATAGAAGCCGTACCCTCGCGCTCCGCCGGTGACGATGTTTATATCTCCGGAGGCATTTATCGCACTGCCCGCCATATTCGCCGCCACGCCGTAAGCGTCATCTCCGCTTGTCTTTGCGGTTATCTTTCCTCCGGCATTGATCACGCCGCCGTTGATGCAGTCTACTCCGTATGAGGTAGCCCCCTCTGTCGTTACGGTTATGTTTCCCGCGGCATCTATCTTTCCTTCATTAACGGAAATACCAAATGCGGTCTCGCCCTGCGTCATAACATCGATATCTTTTTTGACGCTTAACCGCCCTTTGGAAAGGACGTAAACACCATGTCCATGGCGTCCCGTGGTCACAACGTCCAGGTTTTTGCCAACATTTACCATGGAGTTACCATCGACCATGACGGCATAAATCCTGTCTGCGCCGCTTGTTTTCACAGTTACGGTCCCGTCAACATTCATAATGCCGCTGCCGCCTGCGGCTATGCCGTTCGACATAAAGCCGTCGTATTGGCCTCCGCTTGTGGATGCCGTCACGTCGCCGCTCACATTTATCTTGCCGCTACCTTGGACCCAGAGGGCGCGCGCCGAGTCACCGTTCGTGACGGCGTTTATGTTCCCGCCAACGGATATTGTGCCTGTATCGGTGTGGATACCGTTTGACTGACTGCCGTTTGTCGTTACGTCGACAGATCTCACGGTTAACCGACCGCCATTTTCGGCACACAATCCATCGGAATATTCACCATTTGTCTGAACTTTTGCCAAGCCGGTAATGGTAATAGAGGAACCTGAACCACCGACGCTTATGCCAGGGGAGCCCTTGCTGCCTGTCGTGATATCCGCCGAACTTACGGTATGGTCTCCGTGGAACACCAACCAACTCGTGTCGTCCGCTGCGGAGCAGCCAGATGGGGGAGAGAAGAAAAGTGTAAACAAAACCAAAAGCAGACACAGCAAAGAGTACATTATTTTCGAGAGTTTCATGTATTACCTCACTTTTTTGTTTTTTGAAAAATTACTTAAAATTCAAAGCTATATCGTGTAAATTACATTCTAAATGCTATCATCTATTTCACATATAGCCATAAAATATTAAGTGACAAACTTAATTCGATATATATATATATCCGGAGGCCTTATAAACGCAAATTAAAAAGGTCTCTCTTGAATATGACTTAATGCGCATTTGTTTCTTACATATCGATAAAACGATAAAATAAGCGGTATTTTGGCGAAGTGTGATCTTGTTATACTTTTTAGCCATAAAAAGTTGATTTATAAGCAACTCTATTGTAAGAAAACCGGCCTCACGGCTGTGGTTTCAGATAATGTCTCTAAAGAATACCTCCTCGTTTCTACAGGTCACCGGCCCCGCCCTAGTCCCTTCACGAAAACAAGCCTTCATTACATTGCCGCGGACAGTTCTCCTTATGGATAACACCGTGCTCGAGATACGATATCGGCGCCGCAAAATCAAAAGCGGCATATCTCAAACATACATCGCCGATCGCCCGTATCACGAACAATGTTATTTAATTATGCCGTTTATTGTTGCCACCCATAAATAAATGACGACAAGGCATAAAATATTTTCGCACATCAAGCGTGTATGCAATCCTCACAAAGATAACGCCGCCTTTAAAACAAACATAACGCTTTAAATTATTGCAGAGTTGCCGTTCGTACGTTCACTGAAATTTTATTATTTTGTAATTCGGCAGAAAATTTTATTTTGTGCAAATTGCCCAACAGAAAAAATCAATGGGAGTTACATTGCAACAGGATTGCTGCCGACTTTTCTGTAAATATAAACAATTTAGGAACCTTGTACAATGTTTTTTGTATTCTTCTTTATTAAAAGTTGATTTTTTATTCTAAAAACCAATAATTCAATTATTTATATGCTATAAAACATGGTATTTATTGGTATTTTAATGGTGAAATAATCATTATAGTTGAATTTTTATTTTGGATAAAATTGGTCAAATTGTATATTGAAAATCTGTAATATTGGAATAAAATATCCAGTATTAAGGCATAGAATATTATAAATATGGGGTGTTTCATGAAAAATTAGCAAAAATACACGTTTAAAGCCAGTTATAGGCTTATTATTTACCTGCACTTGATTTCCAGCGGGAGAGAAAATAAAAGAGAAGAATGCGCCAATGGTCAAACAAAGACTTTCGTTGGCAAAGGAGAAATAACGATGCATGGATATTTTATGAAAAAATCCAAGAATATTTTTATAGTCATAATAACTATTTTTATCGCGGTTATTATGCCGATGGTGGCATGTAATTGGCATGAGCCGGCGGAAGCAGCGGATCATACCGAGGCGTTTGTCTCCAGCAAAAAGAATGCCGGATGGATTCGCAACGCCGACAAAAATGGAGAGGCTGCTGTAAGTACTGTTATGAGCGGGATACATTACAGCAAGCGTCCGGAGGCGGTTCCTGCGGCCCCAGGCACGAGCGCAAATCCGGCGCCTTCCTCAGAGGTCGCCGTCATCAACGTGGCGGCGGTGATAGATTCAAGCGTTCCAGGAAAGGCGGGGCAGGCTCATCTCGACAGGCTTAGAGATAAGCTTGACGCCGAGTTTAAGAAATATAGGGCAAGCCTCGGCGGAGTGAAAGATGCCGAGAGTCACGCCGCACAAAAGCGCGCGGAAATGGGAGCGCTCTATCAGGAAGAAGTAGCGCGCGTCTCTGACATTCTTATAATCGAACTAAGGAGAACGTCGCTGGAATGGCTGAAATGCAACAAGCGTGGAGTCAAAGTGCTCATCCAGGACGGCCTTGCGATAGCAGCTTTGCCGGATACCGATGTCAGCGCTGAAATTTTGCGCCTTTTCAACAAAGTCGCGATCGACTTTACAAGAGGTGAAAATAAATGAATAAATATATGACCTTGTTGGCAAAAAAAGATATATTGACGTGGTTGGTGATCCTGTTATTTTTTTTCCCCTGTTCAGCCAAAGCGGCGCCGGGGAAGAAAAGTGTTGAATGGGGCGAAGGCTCGTCCGCTCCAAATCAATTTAGCGTTGCGGCAGGGTGTGACGCTATAGCCGGTGGGAAGAGCACGGTTGCCTTGGGAGCAACTGCGAAAGCTGACAATTGGGGGGATATAGCGCTTGGAATGTCGGCACATGCGCAACTTTCTGGCGCCATTTCTCTCGGGGCATATTCTACAGCGAATAATATTAACAGCCTCGCCATAGGGCGCAATGCCGTTGGAGAGGCTGCGGGCGGAGTTGCCTTAGGGGCATTCTCTTCATCAAAAATGCGCACTAATATAAAATTATACATTCCTACCGCGGCAAATACCGCTTATATCAATGCGATAAATCAAACTGCCGCCAAAGATGGCTGGGGGGAGGTATCTGTCGGGAGTGATGGCAACACCCGCAACATAGCCAATGTAGCGGCCGGGATAGAGGATACCGATGCGGTCAACATCGCTCAATTGAAGGCGTTGGACAATGTCGTGACAGAAGTGTCCAAGGACGTCAACCTCTCCGTCAAATATCTCAAGGGCGCGAAGAACAAACTTTCAGTCACGGATTCCGGAACGGCGGTCAAGATATCCAACGTTGCGAACGGAGACGCCGCCAGCGACGCCGTCAACTTCAGCCAGCTCATGACAGTAAGCGGCGACGTGGCGGCTCTGGGAGGGCAGGTGGCGTCCCAGGATGCGAAGATAGAGGGCCTGCGGGAGGGAGACGATCTCTCCGTCAAATATCTCAAGGGCGCGAAGAACAAACTTTCAGTCACGGATTCCGGAACGGCGGTCAAGATATCCAACGTTGCGAACGGAGACGCTGCCAGCGACGCCGTCAACTTCAGCCAGCTCATGACAGTAAGCGGCGACGTGGCGGCTTTGGGAGGGCAGGTGGCGTCCCCAGGATGCGAGGATAGAGGGTCTGCGGGAGGGAGACGATCTCTCCGTCAAATATCTCAAGAGCGCGAAGAACAAACTTTCAGTCACGGATTCCGGAACGGCGGTCAAGATATCCAACGTTGCGAACGGAGACGCTGCCAGCGACGCCGTCAACTTCAGCCAGCTTAAAACGGTCAGCAACGACCTTGGCATGAAGATCAACAACATAATAAAAGCCGGTGGTGCGGACATGCTCTCAGTGAAGTATGACGACAACACCAAGAGCACCATCACTTTAGTTGGCGGCGCGCCCGGCAGCGAGGTAAAACTCACGAACGTAGCCAACGGAGATATCTCAAAAAACAGCGTAGACGCAATATCCGGAAAACAGATGTGGACTCTTGCCGATTCCATGGTTCAGGCGATGGGCGGCTCGTTCAAGCTTACAACTAACGGCCGCATTAACGGTACTTTCAACGTTAACGGCAAGAGCTTCACAAGCATTCAGGAGGCCATCAAAGAAGCTGCCGCATCCGGTGCCGGCCAAGGCTCGGGAAGCTGGACGCTCTCAGTCAACGGCAAAGAAACTAATATCACAAATGGCGGCAAGTTTGCCATTGCCGAAGGCAGCAACCTCAGCATAACGCAAGATGCGCATGGGACCTATACGTTTGGCGTTGCAGAGACGCCTAAATTCAAAGAGGTCAAAATCGGAACTATTGACATAAGCCAGGGCGGCATCAACATGGGCGGCAGCACAATAACCGGGCTTGCCAATGGCAGCGTTAGTCAGGGAAGTACTGATGCAGTCAATGGAGACCAGCTATGGAACGCGTACCGCCAAATCGATACCATCGATGAACGTGTTCAGATCGTAGGCGCACATGCTGCGGCGTTAAGCGCGCTCCATCCCGTCCCTTACAACCCATACCAGCCGACTACACTCAGCGCAGGTTTGGGCATGTACCGCAATGAACAGTCAGTGGCGGTTGGAGCATTCCATTATGTTAGAGAAAATATGCTGGTAAACGCTGGGCTCTCAATCAATTCCAACGGTGACACGATGGGACGTGCCGGCATAAGCTTTGCCATTGGGCAAGGCGGTAGGAAACAGGTGTCCATTCTAAGGGACATCGAGAGCGTACAGCGTCAAATGGCAGGTATGCAGCAGATGCTTCTCGAATTGAAAAAGAGAGATGAAGAAAAAGACACGATGCTAAAGAGAAGCGAAGAAGTCATCAATGAGCTCATAGATGCTTTCACCGCTCTCTCCGAGAAGAAATAACGTCCTAACATAACATATCTTTGACGGCATAATGTTGGTTCGAATAAAAAAGGACTCAGACGAAATCGTCTGAGTCCTTGCTGTCACTGGAGCCGGCGAGAGGATTCGGACCCCCGACCTGCTGATTACAAGTCAGCTGCTCTACCAGCTGAGCTACACCGGCAAAAGGCACCCGTACGGATGCCGGAGAACATTATACATTATCTGTTTTTTTTGTCAAACACGCGCACAAGCGCCGCCTATGCGGAAAGCCTTAGGGCTCAGCTGTTCGTCTGCATCGCGACGAGGTTTTCCGCGCGGTATATCTGCCGTAGCTTCGGCTTTTCGATCTTGCCCGTCGGATTGCGCGGTATTTCGGCGAAAATCACCCGGCGCGGGCGTTTGTAGCGCGGCAGGTCGAGGCAGAACTTTTCTATCTCTTCCTCCGTGCAGGAGAAACCCTCTTTGAGTTCGATGATCGCCGCCGCGATCTCGCCGAGACGCTGGTCCGGCAGGCCGATCACCGCCGCGTCCTTTATCGATGGGTGGGCGCGGAGGAAGTCCTCGACCTGGACGGGGTAGATATTCTCGCCGCCGCTGATGATTACGTCTTTCTTGCGGTCCACAAGATAGATGAAGCCCTGCTCGTCCTGACGCGCCATGTCTCCCGTCGAGAGCCAGCCGTCGTGCAGCACCTCGGCGGTGGCTTTGGGGTCTTTGTAATAGCAGGTCATGACGCCCGGTCCCTTGACGGCCAGTTCGCCGACGCTGCCGTCTGTGATGGGGCGTCCTTCGTCGTCGAGGATCTTCACCTTCCAGCCGTAGCCTGGAATACCGATCGCGCCGACTTTGTCGATGTTGCCCACGCCGAGGTGCACGCAGCCGGGGCCGATCGACTCGGAGAGGCCGTAGTTCGTGTCGTACTTATGCTTCGGGAAAACTTTGCGCCACCGGTTGATGAGGCTCGGCGGCACCGGCTGCGCGCCGATGTGCATGAGACGCCACTGCGAGAGTTCGTAGTCTTCCAGCCGTATCTTTCCCGCGTCGATCGCGTCGAGGATGTCCTGCACCCACGGCACGAGCAGCCATACGATGGTGCATTTCTCGTCCGAGACGGTTTTTATTATCGATACCGGGTCGGTGCCCTTGAGCAGTATTCCCTTGCCGCCGGAGATGAGACTGCCGAACCAGTGCATCTTCGCCCCCGTGTGATAGAGCGGCGGGATGCAGAGAAAGACGTCGTCATGTTTCTGTCCGTGGTGGCTCTGTTCGACCTTCGCCGCGTGCATGAGGCTTTCGTGGTCGTGCAGTATCGCCTTTGGAAAACCGGTCGTCCCCGAGGAGAAGTATATCGCCGCGTCGTCGTCGTCGGAGAGCAGGATGCGCGGCGCGTAGCTTGAGAGGTTCGCCGTCAGGTGCAGGTAATTTTCCGCGAAGCGCGGGCAGCTGTCGCCGATGTAGAATATCAGCTTCACACGCGGTATCTGTCCGCAGATGTCTTCGACGCGGCCGATGAATTCCGGTCCGAAGAAGAGCGCGTCGACGTCCGCGAGGTCAAGGCAGTATTTTATCTCTTCCGCCGTGTAGCGGAAGTTGAGGGGGACGGCGAGGGCACCGGTCTTCAAGATGCCGAAATAAAGCGGCAGCCATTCAAGGCTGTTCATCATCAGGATTGCGACCTTGTCGCCTTTTTTGATGCCGCGCGAGAGCAGCAGGTTTGCGCAGCGGTTCGCCTTCTCGTCAAAGACGCTCCAGGTTATTTCACGGCGGTAGCTTTCCGCGGGGCTTGATTCGATAAGTTCGTATTCTTTCCACGTGACGCGGCGCAGCTCCTTGACCTCGGGGTTTATCTCCACGAGCGCCGTCTCGTGGCAGAATTCTCTGGCGTTCCTCTCAAGCAGGTCTGTAATTGGCATTTTTGTTTCTTCCTCCTTAAACTTTGCACAGCTTTTCTCGGAGGAGGGAAAGATAAAATCCCCGTCCTCCTGTTATCCAGAGGACGGGGAATGATCACCCGTGGTACCACCTCAGTTTGACGTATTCTCACGAAATACGTCCTCGTCGGGTACTGTACGAAAAAATGTAGTATACCCTGTCCGCGGTCACGGGCGGACCCGTCACAGCCTACTCGCGGATGGAAACGTGCCATCCCTTTTGGTGTGCTGCTCTTGGAATGTATTTCAGTTCGCCCGTCCACCGCCTCGCACCGTCCGGCGGCTCTCTGTAGGACATCCGGCAGACCTACTTCTTTCCAGTCATTGCATTTGCCATTATTGCATTACTGGCTATTTTTGCGCAGAGTTCGATTTATGTCAAGCCTTATGTCTTTATTTTGAAATTAAAATTGAGCATAAGAGATTTTTACTGATTAAAAATAGACAGCGAATGGTCTATAAATTATATTAGTATTGAAACACTGTTGCATAAAATCAAATAGGAGGAGATATTTTTGAAACGAATGACCAAAAGGTTTTTTGTACTGTTGTCTTGCGTCCTTTTGTTTGCCGGCGGCGCGGAGGCGGGGAATTTCAGCGAACTGAAAGAAGCGATAGCGGAAACGGCCAGCGGCGGCGCGCTTGTGCTGTCGGAGAATTATGCCTATGATGTGTCGGCAGACGCCGTCAATGTCACGGAAGAGGGAATCGCTGTCGATAAGCCGATAACTATTGACGGCAACGGATACACGATAGACGCGATGGGCATCGTTCGCGTTTTTAAGGTTACGGGAACAAATGTTGCCTTCAAGAATGTCACGATCACCAAGGGCGGTTCTACCGCAAGCGGGGGAGGCGTCTACATAGATCAGTCTCTGACCGTAAGTTTTGAGAATGTCAAGGTTACAAAGTGCGGCTCAGAAAAGGGCACTCACACGCGCGACGGCGGCGCGGCGCTCTTCATCGACTCAAAAGCCAAAGTGACATTCACGGACTGCGAAATTAGCGACAATACCGGTAAAGATCGAGCCGGCGGCCTATACCTTAAGGGCAACGCGGTCCTGACGAACACGAAGATAACCGGCAACTCAAGCGGCTCGCGCGGCGGCGGCATCTATGTCGACCCAGGCTATACCGCGCCTAACCGCGGCGGCGACTGGGGCGGCAATGTAAAAATGTACAACTGCCTTGTCATGAACAATAAGGGCGGCCGCGGCGGTGGGATCTACGTCAACACGGAGAATGACAAGCTCAATGTTTTTGAGAACTGCACCATCGCCAGTAACGACGTTTCCGCGAACAGCGTCGGCAACGGCGGCGGGATTCTCTTTTACAATGCCCACGCGGAGCTGACGAACTGTACAATCATCGGCAACAAGGCAAAATACGGCGGAGGATTCATCCTTGATGTACTTTCCAAGCTGACGATCGTGAACTGCACAATGGCCGGCAACGTGGCAACGATGGGGGGCGCCGGCCTCTACGCGCATGACGGCTCACATAGCGATGATACGATGAAGGCTGTCGGGACGGCAAACTTTATGGGATGTGTCATCGTTGGCAATAAACTGGCAGACGGAACGGCTCAGGACGTAAGCGTTCACTATTCCGACAACGCCGATAAAGATCCTGATCCCGCGTTGGGACCGTGGGTCGCACGCTACGACGGCAACTTTGTCAGCGGTGGGTATAATGTGCTTGGCACAGTTGATTTGGCGAAGCCAGCGGGCGTATCGGAAGACGTTACGATTACGCTCACGGATTCGGACGTTAAAGATGCCGCTGCGAACGAGGTTCTTGTCTATGAAGACGGTGCCCCGGCGCTGAAGGATAATGGCGGCAATGTTTTAACTGTGGCTCTTGCCGATAAGAGCGCGGCTCTGGAGGTCATACCGGCCGGGACCTCCTGGATTCCGGCGTCCGACGCGCGCGGCATATCCCGTCCGCAGGGGCCGAAAGCCGATGCTGGCGCCTACGAAAAACAGGTTGACGGCGGTTCTTCCGGCTGCAGCGCCGCCTCGTTCCCGCTTCTGCTGCTGGCATTCGGCGGAGCGGCGGTATTATTTAGAAAGAGGTAAATCTTTTACCGGTTGCTATACAAATCATCGGCCCTCCGAACCGGAGGGCCGATGATCTTTATGGAAATACGCGCCGTTACAGGTCGTAAATATCTTCCTGGGCGACGATGCCGATGCCGTTTTCGGCTAAGAGCGCCACGGCTCTCTCGATGTTCTTGTCCGCGACGCGGAAGACCATGTAGGCTCCCTGGTTCCTGCGCGTAGTGAAGGCGTAGGTGTATTCGAGGTTGATGTTTCCCTCTCTGAGTATCTCAAGGATGTGGTAGAGCGCGCCCGGCTCGTCGGAAACCTCGACGGCGAGCACCGGCGTCACCGCCGAAATGCTGCCCGCCTCGGAGAGCACCCTCTGCGCTTTGTCCGGATCGCTGACGATCGTGCGGAGCACGCCGAAGTCGGCGGCCTCCGCGAGCGACAGCGCGCGCATGTCGATGCCGTTGGCGCGCAGGAGCTCCACGAACTCCGCAAGCTTCCCGGGTTTATTTTCTACAAAGACGGAAATCTGTTTGACTGTCATGGTCTTTTCCCCCTTCATAATCTTATTCCTCCTTCTATTATAATCAATTTTTCTTTATATCCCTATGGATAATTTAATATTTTTTATTTAACGCGTTCCGATTAGTAGAGCTTGCGCTTGTCGATGATGCGCACCGCCTTGCCCTCGCTACGCGGGATGCTCTTCGGTTCGACGAGGTGTACCTTAGCGTAAATGCCTAGGAAGCCCTTCAAAGCGCCAACGAGCGTCTTTTCCTGCGCCGATATCTCGCCCAATGTGTCGCTGAACATCGCCTGCGTCATCTCGACGTTGATGTCAAGAGTATCGCTGTTGTTGACGCGGTCTACGATCAACTGATAGTTCGGCGAGTAGCCGTTGTCGATGAGCACCGTCTCTATCTGTGACGGGAATACGTTGACGCCCTTGATGATGAGCATGTCGTCGCTGCGCCCCATCGGCTTTGCCATGCGGACGTGGGTGCGGCCGCAGGAGCATTTTTCGTGCGAAAGCACGCAGATGTCGCGCGTGCGGTAGCGGATCATGGGGAAGGCCTCTTTGTTTATGGAGGTGAAGACGAGCTCTCCCTTTTCTCCGTCCGGCAGCACTTCGCCGGTGTTGGGGTTGATTATCTCGGCGATGAACTGGTCTTCGCAGATATGCATGCCGTGCTGTTCGCAGCATTCGTAGCTGACGCCCGGTCCCTCAAGCTCTGTGAGGCCGTAGATGTCGTAGGCCTTGATGCCGAGCTTCGCCTCGATGTCGCGGCGCATCTCCTCGCTCCAGGCCTCGGCTCCGAAGATCCCTGCCTTGAGTTTAATTGTGTCCTGGAGCCCCTTTTCTACGACCGTCTCGCCGAGGTAGGCGGCGTAGGAGGGAGTACAGCAGAGGATCGTCGAGCCGAGGTCCTGCATGAACTGTATCTGGCGGTCGGTCGAGCCGGATGACATCGGTAGCGTGAGGGAGCCGAGCTTGTGCGAGCCGCCGTTGAGCCCCGCGCCGCCGGTGAAGAGGCCGTAACCGTAAGAGACGTGCACGACGTCGTCCTTGGTGCCGCCTACCGCGGCGATCGCGCGCGCGCAGCAGTCGTCCCAGGCGTCGATGTCATGCTGTGTATAGAAGGCGATGACGCGCTTGCCGGTCGTTCCGCTCGTGGACTGGATGCGCACGCACTCGGAGAGCGGTTTGCAGAGCAGGCCGTATGGGTAGGCCTCGCGCAGGTCGTCTTTGCAGATGAATGGCAGTTTGTGGAGGTCGTCCAGACTTTTGATGTCCTCGGGCTTCACTCCGTGTTCGTCCATTTTTCTGCGGTAGTAGGGCGAGTTCTCATAGGCGTGCTTGACTGTCTTTACAAGTCCTTCGCTTTGCCATTCTTTGATCTGTTCGCGTGAGGCGCATTCGATTTCTGGCTGGTAGTAGTTCTGTTTCTCCATTGTTCTCATTTCCTTTCTCTGTGCTTTCAAGATATTTTTATAATTCATGCCGCCAAACGGCAGCAAAAAAGCAGGGCTCGCAAAGTGCGGACCCTGCTTCAACGACATATACGCGGTGCGTGGATTCAAACGGTGCTATCTATGAATCATGCAGTCTTCGCGCAGATCCCGTGAAGAGGACCCGCGCCGGTAAAGGAGAACCGTGTGACACGACTGTCAGCCGATGTTCTTGTTGTCTTATTCGTCATGTCCCATTGCCTCCTTCCTGATGTTTCAAGCTGGTTGTCTTTCAATGCGTGAGATTTTAGATACAAACGGAGTGATTGTCAACCCCCTCGATGAAGATGTTGTGAGTTGTGTTGAAGCGGATTACGAGCCATTGCCCGCTGAGAAAGAGGCTGCAGCAGTGCTGTCGAAGTCAAGACAGTGCATAACGGCTTCCAACGAGGAGCTGAAACGACTGAACGACATCATCTCCCCGCGCATAAAACGGGGACAGTCGGTCTATCATATCTGGCAGTCTGAAAAGGATTCGCTGATGTGTTCGGAGAAGACTATATACAATTATATTGACGGAAATAAGTTTGACGCGATAAACCTGGACCTTCCGCGCAAAGTCCGCAGGCGTCTGCCGCGTCAGTCAAAGCAGAACTTCAAGGTTGATCCCAAGTGCAGAGAAGGACGCGAGTACAGCGATTTCAATGCGTTTATGGCGGCGCACCCGGATACTCCTATAGTTGAGATCGACTCCGTGGACGGCAGGGTCGGAGGAAAGGTAATGCTCACGATCCATTTCCTGGATTCTCTGCTGATGCTGGTCTATCTGCGCGATGCCAATACTGCAAAGTCTGCCTCCAGCATATTCAATGATTTATACCGACGCCTTGGGCGCGAACTCTATGTTGAGCTTTTCCCCGTCATCCTTACGGACAACGGCAGCGAATTTACCGACCCTGCGGCGTTGGAGCTTGGCAGTGGCGCGGACAGGCCGTGCCGTGTCTTTTACTGCGAACCGTCCAAAAGTGATCCATAGAGAACAACCATGAGCAGATACGCAAGGTGCTTCCGAAGGGAACAAGCGTCGATGATCTTGACCAGGCCGATATGCAGCTGCTGTCGAACAACATCAACCCATTATTAAGGAGAAAGCTGAACGGCCGATCTTCTCTTATGAGGTGTTCAGCTTTCTTCATGGAGAGGAGACTCTCCGCTTGCTGGGCGCTTCGCCTGTTTCGCCGGAGGACGTTCTTCTAACGCCGGCGTTACTACGTAACAGACAGCGGTAATAGTATAGCCTGAAATTGCCGATGTGAAACCGTGACATTAAGAGAGCGAACATAACCTGTCGCGATAACTTTTAGACAAAAATCGTGCTTACGGCAGGTCAGTGTTGGTGTACCTTAAAAATCCTTTAGAAAATCCTATAAAAACCGCCGGCAATCAAAAAAATTACAAGACACACTTCATTGATTGCCGGTGGTATTCTTATAGTTATCCTTTTACCGTTGTATCGTGCGAAAGCTGACGCTGCGCTCGAGTTTACTTCTACAAACTCGGAGTTACTTTTACAGTTGAACTCGCCCTTTGCTGTTAATTGTAAAACTAACCCCGTCGGCCGGCGTGCGGCTCATGGGAAGATATTCGAAGCGCCCGGCCGATATTTACCCTTACTGCATCCGCGGCGCTTTGGGATACTCGATAAGGCAAAAAAATGATAGGTACCTTGACATCGAGCAAAAAGGCTTTAATATTATTAGTTAGGTACCTAGCATTATAAGGGAGGAAAATGATGGAGCGATTTTGTCCTATTTGTGAACGACGTTGTCCGGGTTCGCGGCCGGAATGCGAGAGCGGTGAAAAATACGCCGAGCTGGACCGGCTGCAGCACGGGAGTCTTGAAGGCAAACTGACCGCCCTGTTCTATAAGCTCTGCCATCTGTTTACTTATCGCAACGGCCAAAATCAAGGTAAAAACAGGATACTTGCGATCCTGCTGCATTACGGGGACATGACGCAGCGCCAGCTTCGGGACTATACGTATATCCGTTCGGCTTCGCTGAGCGAACTTTTAGCTAAAATCGAAGCGCACGGCGATATCACGCGGGAATGCAGCAAACAAAACGCCCGCAATGTCAACGTCTGTTTAACAGCGCAGGGAAGCAGCGAAGCGCAGAGGATCCACAAAGAAAATCAACAGTTTGCCAGAGAGATTTTCTCGCCTTTAAGCAAAGAGGAACAGGAATCGTTGGAAAAAATACTGCTGAAATTGTTGTTTGCGTGGAAGTCCGGGGCAAGAGAGGAGGATTAACGCAGAGGGGACGCTTTGCGCGCTTTTATCGCTCCGCCGTCGAATGCTCCGCGCTCTTCTCATGCAGTCCAAAGTTTTCGGATGCGCGGACGGCCGCCGCGTCTATGCTCTGACGCGCTGTGCCGCGCAAAAATTAACTTTGCAATTTCACAAATGCAATAAACAGTTGGGAGAGATTCTAATGATGCCGCAAAACAAAAAAGAAAGTTTAATTTTCACGCTGATGATGTGCGCTTTTATGGCCTTTTGCATGGGATATTACGCTCAGGTTAGGGAAATGGGCGAAATCGGGCTAAAACCTTTGATGAATTCATGGCTCACGTTCCCGCTGACTTATTCGATCGCCTTCGTATTAAATTGGTACGCGGCCTCGCCGCTGGCAAGAAAGTTGGCGGGAGCCGTCCTTTCGCATGAGGGCTCTGGAAAAGCTGCAAATTTTTTAGCGATGCCGTTTTGTAGGACCATTTTGATGGTGCTTGGCATGTCGCTGTACGGCGCAATCGTTGCAAGCGGCAATCACGGCGGCCTTGCGGAAATTCCGAAAAATTATCTGATCGGCATCCCGCTCAACTTTATGGTCGCCTTTCCTTTGCAGCTAGCCGTCGCGGGGCCGCTTGTCCGCTTCCTGTTCCGCAAAGCATTCCCGGTCGGCACGCTTGTGTAAGCAAGCCGGGGAAAACGACGCTGTCTAAGGAGCGTCGCCACAAAAGACTATTATTGAAATAAAGGCGCGAAAACGGGCTCGGCCGCATAGCGGACCGGACCCTGCATATGCGTGCCGTCACCAAAAGAGAGGTAAAGGAGGCAGCTCAAAGGCGTCGGTGAACTCGAAGGCGTATTTTATGTTCTCGCGGATCGTCGCCTCATCCAGCCTGCTTAGGCATCCTATCATATAGACGTGGCTGCGGCAAAATTTATCTATGCTGTCGAGCCCCGGTATCTTCATGTAAAGATGGTACATGTTCCTTCTGGCTCCCAGGTCCATTACGGCGGTTACCAGCAATTCGTCCTCCGTAAAGGACTTGCCGAAATCTCTCGCGATATTTTCGTAAACGAATTTTAATTTTTTTGACAGCACGTTATCCCACAGCACGATCTGGTCTTCCTGATAAAAAAGTTCCTGAAAGCTGCGTTTTGACATTATGATGCGGTAAGCGTAGATGTACATCACGCTGTACCGCCAGTAAGCGTTGCGGTAATATTCGGGATGTGCGTCGATAAAGTTGCGGATGCCGATGAAAAAAATCTCTACCAGTTCCGCCATTATCAGATGCTTGTTTTTAAAATGATATGTTATCGCGCCTTTTGTGATGCCCAGCGTTTCCGCTATCTTCTGAAACGTCGCCCCCGCGTATCCGTAATCGTGAAACATTTTTTCCGCGACGTCCAGAATGTCTTTTCTCAATTCGTCCGCCCGCTCTGCCCGTATTGATCCCATAAGTTTTTTTTCACCTCTTTCGGCCATATTTCAACATACTATTGACAAGGCTCACAAACTATGATATTTTTTTAACTATACAAAAGGCTTTTTGTATAGTTAAAAAAATATCATACCACAGATGCAAGTGCATTGCAAACTCTTTCGGCTCAGTTTGGCGCACTAGGTAAATTTGTATCGCGGCGGGACATTATTGCAGTATTGGCCCCGCTCATGGAGATGTTTTTCATTTTACATGGATAAATTATTTAGCGCAAGCTCCGGCAGAGCAGAAAAACCGCCGTCTTCAGGCGGCCGGCTGATGGAAAAACTTATTTAGAGAGAAGGAACCACGCTTATGGAAACAAAAGAGAAAAATAATATTTATCGCTGGCTGATCCTGGCGGTCCTGGTATTGGCGTTCACAAGCACGTTTGTCAGTCGGTTTATTTGGGCTCCGGTGCTGTCCGCCGCAGCCCCCGATCTTGGCATCAGCATGGCGGAGGCTGGCAGCCTCATGGCCGCGTTTTATATCGGCTATCTCGTGACGCAGATCCCAGGCGGCTTTCTTGCCGATAAGTTTCGCGTCAAATATTTGCTGTTCGCTTCGGTGATGGGGGTGGCTGCGCTCACTCTGGCTATGGCTTATGCTCAGGATTTTTCTTCAGGCTGCGTATATCGCGTCTGCGGAGGCCTTTTCAGCGGCGGGATCATGGCTTTCTGTTCGAGGCTTCTGTCAAATTATTTTGAGCCGCAGGAGCGCGGCGTGGCTTTCGGCATACTGCTTGCCTCTCCGTCTCTCGGCTCTCTTATCGCCAATCAGCTGGCGCCGCTCGCTCTTGCGGGCGGAGGCTGGCGCGGCGCTTTTCAGGCTTCGGCCTTTACCATCGCCGTCATCGCGCTGCTGGTGCTGGCCGTAGTGCGCGAGCCGAAGCAGGCGGAGGCCGTAAGCGGCGACAGGACGAGTTTTACCGCCGGCATAAAAAATTATTTTACCAACAGGCAGATACTTATCATCTCCGTTGCAGGTTTTTTCTTCATGGGGATCCCGGCCGGCTACATAACGTGGGCAAACCGCTTCATTACCGGCGCAGCTCCGGGAGGCGCGGGGCTCACCGTGATGCAGGCGGGGCTGATAGTCACTGCGTTCAGCATTTTTTCCATTGCCGGCTCTATCGGTTCGGGTTTTCTCGGCAAGCGCTTTAAGATCGATCCCAAGACCTGCAGCGCCGCGGTTTTTGCGATGATGATCGTCACGCTGCTGGCCTTCTCGCTGCAGCGCTCGTTCTCAACGCTGCTTATGACCTCCGTCTTTTTCGGCCTCTTTTCAAACATGGCCGGCACCCACCTCGCCTATTGGGCCGTCAATATTGGCGGCGACCGATACGCCGCGACCACTACGTCGATACAGTGCCTCATATTCCAGAGCTCGAACGTCGCCGTCCCGATCGTGACGGGCGCTATGCTCGACTCACAGACGGTAAACGGCGTGGTCGGCAGCTATATGCCGGTGTGGATGCTTTTCTGCGTGCTGTTGGCGGCGGCTCTTATATCGATACTTCTTGCGAGCAGAGAATCCGCCGTCGCCGCCATGCGGCTGCCCGTCAGGGCAAAGACGGCGCGGCAGGCCGTGGCAAACGCTTAGCGCAAAGGTAAGCCGCGAAGGCGCGCGAAAGAACATACTGCGCCTTCGCTTCACAGGCAAGCTTAATGCGGTTTCTTGTAAATCGAACCGCAAATATATAAATACCTTTTAAGGAGAGAAAAAGGAAAAATGAAAGAAAGGACCGTAAAGACAATCACCCTGACAGTAAACAGGCGATCATACAGCTTTACCATCGGAGACGGGCAGAACGATATGCCCGAAAACGAACTGCTGGCAGATACTCTGCGGAACCGCGTCGGCTGCACCGGCGTAAAGCTGGGGTGCGGGCAGGGCGCGTGCGGCGCGTGTACGGTGATCCTCAACAAAAAGCCGGTAATGAGCTGCATGACGCTTACGCTGGACTGCGACGAGGCGGAGATCGTGACCATCGAGGGTCTCGCGGACGCCGCGACAGGCCGGCTGAGCGCCTTACAGCAGTCGTTCGTGGATCACTGCGGCTATCAGTGCGGCTTCTGCACTCCGGGCGTGATCATGAGCGCTCAGGCTCTGCTGGAGAGGGAGGAGCTGCCCACCGAGGAAGAGGTGCGCGAGGCGCTGGCAGGAAACTACTGCCGCTGCGGAACGCATTACTCCGCCGTGGAATCCATTATGGCATACGTAGAACAAAGGAGGGCCGCAAAATGAGCGAGGTCAAAAGTTCTTATAATCCGGCCAGAGCGCTGATAGAGTCTGAAAGCTACAAGATAGACCAAACATTTGAGATACCGAAGCAGAATATGCGCTATATCGGCAAGGAGACCAAACGCATCAAAGGAGACGAGATCGTCACGGGCAAGCTGAGGTATACGGGCGATTTCACGCTGCCGATGATGCAGTACGGCAAAGTTTTGAGGAGCCCGATCCCCTTCGGCCGCATCGTCTCCATCAACGCCGAAAAGGCGAAGGCGCTGCCGGGCGTCACGGCGGTCGTGACATACAAGGACATTCCGGACAACGTTTTCATCACAAACGGCTTCACGCCGCCCAAGCATTACCGCATCCTCAACGAGTGCGTCCGCTACGTCGGCGACGCCGTTGCGCTGATCGTAGCTACGACAGCCGATATCGCAGACGAGGCCATGGCGCTGATCGAGGTGGAGTACGAGGAATACAAGCCGGTGTTCACTATAGACGAGGCCATTGCAGACGGCGCGCCGCAGCTCTTCCCGGAATTCCCGGGCAACATCGCCCCGCATAAGGTGAATCTCAACTTTGAGGTCGGAGACGTCGAGTCCGGCTTTGCCGAATCGGACGTCGTCGTAGAGCTCGACACAGCCCTCAACAGCGGACAGAATCCTTTGCCGTTGGAGTCGCCCGTGATCATCGCCGACTGGAGCGGCGAGGACGTGTCCTTTATCGCTTCGGCCGCCACGCCGTCGTACTGCCAGCAGAACGTCGCCACGTCTCTGGACATACCGTATGAGAACGTGCGCATCTTTACGCCCGCCGTCGGCGGCTCCTTCGGTTCGAAGCTGTACAGCGGCAACGTCCATGTGCTGATATACGCCGCGCTAATGTCGAAGGCCGCAAACTGCCCCGTCTTTTACGCTTACAGCAAAGAGGAGCACTTCGGAGCGCATCAGACGCGTATGCGCACACAGAGCCACATAAAATTCGGAATGAAGAAAGACGGTTCCCCGCTTGCCATTAGCATGCGCCAATACTCCGACGCCGGCGCCTGCGCGAGCACGCAGGAATTTATGATGCAGGTCGGAACGAACACCATGTCCATCGTCATGAACCCTCCCAGCAAAAAATATGACGGCTCGGTGGTGGTCACAAATCACGTTCCCTCCGGATCGTTCCGCGGCTACGGATATTTGGAAAGCACGCTGCTGGTTACGCAGGCAATATTCGAGGCCTGCGAGAAAGCCGACCTCGACCCAATGGTCTTTATCGAAAAGAATGCGATGGGGCTCGGAGAACGCTATTACAACCCTATGGCCGGCCCGCATTTTTGGCAGTACAACGTCACATGCGACTGGAAGAACCTCGTGCGCGAAACGGCCGCCGCATTCCGTTGGAAGGAACGTTGGCCGGGCTGGGGCAAGCCCACATGGGTCTCCAAGGACGGGCGTTTCTCCCGCGGCATCG
Source organism: Cloacibacillus evryensis DSM 19522 (assembly GCF_000585335.1). NCBI lineage: Bacteria > Thermotogati > Synergistota > Synergistia > Synergistales > Synergistaceae > Cloacibacillus > Cloacibacillus evryensis. Next base: position 3,239,667 of record NZ_KK073872.1, on the reverse strand, counting down.
GCGTATGCTCGTGCGGACACTCTGACACCGCGGAACGCCCCTCCAACGCAAACGTCACCATCACCGCCTTGGGCGGAGTCTATATCTCCACGATGATGACGGAATTCGGTTCCGGCATCCGCGAGGTGCAGCAGAAGATCTGCGCCGAGGAGCTTGACATCCCCATCGAGCGCATCCGCGTGAGCCCCTCCGACACGAACTCGGCACCGCCGGAATTCGGCTCCACCGCCTCCCGTTCCACATACTGCGGAGGCACCGCCATGCTGCGCGCCTGCCGCGACCTGAAGAAAAAGCTCTTTGCGCTTACGAACGAAAGATTCGGCGTTCCCATTGACGATCTCGGTTTCAAAGACTGCTATGTCTACCGCCTTTCAGATCCGGAGACGAAATATTCGCTCTTTCCGCAGCTCATGGGCAAGGTGGACGGAGTTACCGGCTGCGGCCATTTCGACGGCACGGACAACGGCACCATTTTCCACCTGCAGTGCGTCGAGGTCGAGGCCGACAGGGAGATGGGAACGTTCCGCATCATCGATCATTTCGGCGGCTCCGACGCGGGCGTCATCATCAACCCGCTGCCGCTGCGCAATCAGGTGCAATCCTTCTACGCCGGCGTCGATATCGCCTGCATGGAAGAGACGATCTGGGATCCCAACGATTTCCGCGTGCTGAACCCCAGCAACATAGATTACAAGACACGCACGTTCAACGACGTTGTGCCGCACGACCATATAATTCTTGAAAGCAACAAAGGGCGCGAAACGTCATGCCCCTTCGGTGCGTTCGGAACCGGAGAACCGCTGCTCTCGCCGGGCGCGCCCGCGATACGCATGGCGCTTTACGGCGCGCTCGGCGTAAAACTAAACGATTATCCCATCACACCGGCCAAAGTATTGGCCGCATTAAAAGCAAAGGAGGGCAAATAAATGAAGCCTTTCGCTTATATTGCGCCGGAAACGCTGGAGGAGGCCTCCGCGCTGCTGAAAGAAGAAGGCTCCGTACTTTCAGCCGGGGGCACGGACCTTGTCGGCGTTCTGAAAGAAAAGCTGCTGCCCGCATATCCAGATCGGGTGATAAGTCTTAAAAACGTGAAGGGACTCGACTCCATCAGAGAAGAGACAGACGGCCTTCACCTGGGCGCGGCCGCCACGCTTGCAGACATAAGCGCCAGCGGGATCGTCCGCGAAAGCTGGGGCGCGCTGGCGGACGCCGCATACTCCGTCGCCAGTCCGAATATCCGCTCTTCCGCCACCGTAGGAGGCAATATCTGCCAGGACATACGCTGCTGGTATTACCGCTATCCGAACTCTCTTGGCGGCAGCGTCAACTGCGCCCGCAAAGAGGGGCATCTCTGCTCCGCCATGATGGGCGAGAACCGCTACCATTCAATATTCGGCGCGGCAAAGGTCTGCGTGACGCCCTGCACAGACAATTGCCCGGCACATACGGACATCTCCGCCTACATGGCGCTCATGCGCGCCGGCAAAACTGACGAGGCCGCCCGCGTCATTATGGAAGTAAATCCGATGCCTGCCGTGACGAGCAGAGTATGCGCCCACTTCTGCATGGAGAACTGCAACCGGAACAAATACGACGAGACGCTGAACGTCGGTTCTGTGGAGCGTTTCCTCGGAGATCATATCCTCGAGCACAGCAAGGACTTCATGCAGGGTCCCGCGCGGGAAAACGGAAAGCACGTATCCATCGCCGGCTCCGGCCCCGCCGGCCTCACCGCCGCATATTATCTGCGGCAGGCCGGCTACTGCGTGGATGTATACGAACGCCAGCCGGAGGCAGGAGGCTGCTTGACCTACGCGATACCGCCGTACCGCCTGCCTAAGGATATCGTGCGGAAATTCGTATCCGCGCTGAAAGAGATGGGCGTTCGGATACACTGCGGCGTTCATGTCGGCGAGGATGTGTCGCTTGACGGATTAGTCGCGGACAGCGACAGCGTGATGCTTGACACCGGCTGCTGGAAGCGCCCGTTGATCGGGCTCGCCGGCGAGGAGCTTACGCGCTTCGGCCTGGATTTCCTCGTTGAAGTGAACCGCTACATGCGCGAAAAAATGCCGCGGAACGTGGTCGTCGTGGGCGGCGGAAATGTCGCGATAGACGTGGCCGTCACCGCAAAGCGCCTCGGCGCGGAAAACGTGCGGATGGTGTGCCTCGAGGACAGCGAGCACATGCCGGCGAACGCCGAAGAGACAGCGCACGCCGTCGAAGAGGGCGTGGATATATGCAACGGCTGGGGCCCGTTGTCCATAAACAGGGCTGGCGATGACGTTTCGGGAATAATATTCAAATCCTGCGTCAGCGTGCTCGACAAGACGGGCCGCTTCAATCCTTGCTACGACGAAAGCCGCACGCTGTCGTGCGAAGCGGACATGATAATGATGGCGATCGGGCAGCGTTCCGACCTCGACTTCCTGGACGGCGCTTTCGGAGTAGAGACGCAGCGCGGCCGCGTAACGGCGGATTCGGATTATACGACCTCCGTTCCCGGCATCTTCGCGGCGGGAGACGTCACCTCGGGGCCGGCCACGGTCATCGCGGCCATCGCGGCGGGAAAAGAGACGGCGCTCTCAATCAACGAATACTGCGGAGGCGGCGCGCTGCCTGTGGAAGCGGCGGCGAGCGGCAGAGTGAAGCGTCAGCTCGTCTCGTTTGAAGCGGGAGTGGAAGGCCGCGCGCACGCGGGACATCCGAAGACTCTGCCCGTCGAGCAGCGCGGCATCGACAGCGAGGACCAGTGCGGCTTCATGCCGGACGAGGCGCACGAAGAGTCGCTGCGCTGCTTCAACTGCGGCTGCCTTGCCGTAAACTGCAGCGACATGGCCAACATGCTTACGGCATACGGCGCTTCTGTAAAAACGAGCATGCGCACGCTCAGCGCCGAAGAACTTTTAAGCGTGAAGACGCGCGTCAAAGACGTGCTGCTGCCTGGAGAAATCGTAACGGAGATCGTCGTGCCGCGCCCCGCCGCGGGCGCAAAGGCCGCCTACAACAAATACAGGCTGCGCGATTCCATCGACTTCGCCATACTGGCGGTAGCCTCCGTATACACGCTGTCCGACGGCAGGATAAGCGACGCAAAGATCGTGCTCGGAGCGGCGTCGCCCGTACCGCGCCGCGCCGTCGAGGCGGAAAAATTCCTCGTCGGCAAAACCCCGGACGACAGCGTGACCGCCGAAGCCGCAGAACTGGCGCTGAAGGGCGCGATACCGCTCAAATACAATTCCTATAAGATCGACATCGCAAAGACGATGGTTCGGCGCTCGATAGAGGCGCTTAGGCAGTAGTTCGCAGACGGGGAGGCGTAATCCCTCCCCATCTGTTTTTATTGCCGGCGGACCGCCAAAACGCAAATAACGAGGAGATATTCGATATGGCGACAAATATAGAAAAAGTGGCGCAGCTGGCCGAAGCCGGCTCATACAGGATAGTCCCTGCGGACGCGAACGGCTGCGGAGAGGCTAAAGAGATAAACTGCCGCGACCTGCTGCGAATCAGCCTGACGGTCAACCAACGGCAGATCGTAACTGCCGCCGGATACAGCGTGACAAAGAGCGCATGCTCAGCGCTTTACGCCAGCGCCGCCGCAGCGGTCTCGCTTGCTCTGGGCAAACCGGCGCTCGCGGCATACGCCGTAAGCCTCGAAGATATCGGCGCGCTTCTCAGCGACGACGGAGAGCTGGATAAAGCGCACATACACTGCGCGCTCATGGCGGAGCTTGCGCTGAAACGGGCCGTGGTAAATTATTCCAGCCGCCGCGGGACCGGCGTTTTATAAAAGCGCGGACTCCCGCGTCAGGCCTTCCCGAATTCCTTTAAGATCTTGGCGATATCCGGCGCGCAGCAGCGCTTCTTCGGGCTCAGCTCGCGGCAGCGGCCTACGGTGCATGCGCCGGTCGCGCTGCGTATGTCGTCCAGCGACGAAGCTCCCGCTTCGATCGCCTTTATGATTTCGCCCCTTGTGACGCTGGAGCACCAGCATACTATCTCTTCGTTGTCTTTATCCATCTTTGTTTTTCCTTTCGCATAAAAAATCGGCCGCGCCCGCCGCGCCGTTGTCAACTTTTTAAAAATTTATAATTGACTACATGCCGTTCTTAAGTTATTATGCAGGCCATCAAGCCAAAGTCCATGATCCTCGTCTCCCCTTAATCTCCAAGTTCTCGAAACGTTCCTTTCAATAGCAAGATATGAGACTGAAAGATAGCCGTTCTGCATAAGAACGTGATAAATTCTGATGAAGCAGCAGACATTGCACCATCAATTTATCACCGGGATACAGCAATACCAGACGCAGATAGTTTTTATCCTGCGGCCTGCGCTGCAATTAACGTTCACATCACCTCGCCGTTATTCGAGCAGCAGGTCGAAACTTTTTATCTTCTCCGCCGCCTTGGCGAAAAGACTTTCCTTGCCTGCAGCAAACACTTTTATTACCGTTTTGCCGGCATGGGACGTATGTCTTGCCGCTTGGCAGAAAACCTCGTATAAGAGAGGTTTCGGACGTGCGTTCTGGTATGCTTCCGGCAGGAACAGTCGTTTTATAAAGCTTAAGAGGTTTGCCGCCAGGACCGTTATCTGCCACCATGCGGCGTTGGCGCCTAACGTGTTTGTGACTACGTGTCCTCCCGCAAGCTCTTCTTTTAGGACGTGGTGTATCTGTTCGCTTTTGCCGCAGCAGAAAAACCGCCGTTGAAATTTGTTAATTGCAAAAGTAAAAGAGCGCCGCGCGCTCTTTTGGGGGCGGCGGCACTCTTTGTAAGGGGCGGCAAAAAAGTCTGTTTCCGCGGCCCCCTGATCGTTGTTTAAGAGAGGTTCTTTTTGCGTATCTCGGCGGCGATGAAGTTCATATACTTTCCCGCGCCGGCGTTCATCGCCTTACGGTCGCCGACGGCGTATTCGTTGTCGCAGGCGAGCCAGTCGTTCCAGCATTCGTCAAAGCTGTCCATCTCCCGGAGGGATACGATCTCGATGCCATCCGTCGCCGATAGTATACGCCGCCAGCAGGCCGCGTCATGCATGGTGTCCAGATCCTCCGGGCGCCAGGAAAGCAGCATCTCCGCCGGTATGGCGTCGTGGATGTCCCTCTTCATTCCCGGCACCGCAAAGATCAGCCGCCCGCCGTCTTTTATCAGCGGCAGCAGATGCTTGCCCAGGTATTCGGGGTCGAGGCCGAAGTAGTGGTAGGAATCGACGGAGACGACGGCGTCGAAGAAACCGTCGGCGAATGGCAGCTCATGCGCCTCGGCCTTTATCGGTATGACCTGCTCTGAGGTTAAGCCCATTTCGTCGAAGAATTTCTTGTTTTCGCTCGGCGATATCCAAAGGTCGGCGGCAAATACTCTCACGCCATATTCTTTGACGAGAAAGAGCGAGGTGACGCCGCGGCCGCAGCCCAGGTCAAGCACAGTTTGTCCCGGCATCAGCGGGGATTTCGCGAGCAGCTCTTCAAGCAGCTTCATCGGATTGGGGCCCATTATGTAGTTCTTGAGAAATTTCTGATCATATTTGTTTGATTTTGTGTATTTCATAGTTTGCTGCCTCCTGTCATTGTCTTGCCGCCGGCGGTTCATACGGGCAGCCGGCAGCGGTATTATTTTTACGGTGATGGTCCGCAAAGATGGGGATGGGAGAGGGAGGTTTCCTTTATGAGAAACGAAGAGGCGTGCCGCAAGCCGCGGCGTAATTCAATAAAAAAGCCCGTTTCGCATACCCTAAGGACAAAACCGCACACCAACACCACGATATAAAATATACCGTTTCGTTGTCCCCTATGCGGTTTGTCTCCCTTACGCTATGGCCAAACAGGCACCCCTTGTTTAGTTAATCAGCCGCAGTAAAAACGGTGTATACAAAAACATATCATCTGCGCGCGGCGTTGTCAATGCCGCGCGCATGATATCCCGGCGGAAGATAAACCGCTGTTTGTAATTTGCCTGTCCTTTGTTGATGCGCCTGCCCCGCGTGAGGCCGCGCCGCTACCGTTTATTCACGAGCCAGATACCGCTCATGATCATCGCCGCGCCGAACGCGAGCCAGAGGGTGTAGCGCTCGCCGATGAGGAAGTAGGAAATGACCATGCCGGCGACGGGTTGGAGGAACTGGAAGACGATGAGCTTCGCGACGGGCATCACGGCCAAGGCCTGATACCAGAGCAGGTAGGCGAAGGCCGAGGAGAGCGCGCCGAGGAAGAGGATCGAAAGCCAGGTCTGCGTCGTGAAGGCGGCCATCTGGGAAAAATCCGTGCCGACGGCGAAGGAAGTGACGAGCGCGTAGAAAAAGGCGAAGATCATCTCCCAGAAGATAGAGAAGGCGGGAGACATTTTTGTCTTGAGGAATTTGCGCGAAGCGATCAGGAAGACGGCCCAGTTGAGCACGGAGAGCAGGATGATGTAGTCGCCGACGGTGCCGAATGAACCGGTCTCGGCGGTCTCTTTCACCGTTCCCCAGGCGAGTACCATCGTGACGCCGACGGCTGAGAGGATGAGTCCGAAGACGCCCGCCCGTGAGATTTTTTCCCCAAGGAAGATGCGCCCGAGCACCGCGACGATCGCGGGAGAGGCGACCATCATCCAGTTTGCGTTCCCCGCGCCGGCGGTCTTCATCGCCACCGCCTGTATTCCCTGGTGGAAGAAGATGCCCTGGAAGCCGATGAGGAGCAGGATTACCGCCTCTTCCTTCGTGGGCAGCCGCAGGCTTTTTTCAAAGAGGCAGCCGGCGGCGAGCACGGGTATGCCGAAGAGGAAGCGCAGCAGCAGGATGAGCGACGGCTCCGCCTGTGCGAGCGCGTATTTTGTCGAGGCGAAACTGCCGCCCCAAATGATGACCGTGGTGAGAATGATGATGTAATCGTAAAGACGCGGCCCGTCGGGGCGCGCGTTGTCGAGTTCTCCTGGGGGCATAAGCGCAGGCACTCCTTCTCTGTAAAAATTTACCGAACCGGAGAGATTATACCCTTATTTTGTCATTATGAACGCATCAACAAGGACAGATCGCCGGGAGTGTTGAGGTTTGCGTGAGAAGCCTTTTCTCTGCCGACGTGCGGCGCACGAAAATTCCCTTCGCAGGATCAGAGGTTCAAAGAGGCCAACGTCTGCGAGAACGGCTCGAAGATCAGTTTGTCGTACATGAAGAATTCCCGCGGCAGCAGATCCTTCGTTTGAAGCATATAGAGGCCGTTGAAAACCGACGTTATTACGACCGCGATCTTTTCGGCCTCAATGTCTCCGCGGATCGCTCCCGCCTCCTGGGCTTTCTTTATGTGAGCCGTAACGATCCCGCGTTCCTTAAGGCCCGCGTCGTGGAGCATGTCGAAAACACGGTTCCTGATGTCTTCCGGCCAGCTGTGATTCTGGCTCAGCAGATTGTAAACGCGAATAAACCGTTCGTCCGAGGTGAAACAGTTCAAGCTCTTTTTGTAAAAGGAGTATAAAGTTTGCTCCGGCATAGGGTCGCTCAGCGCGTTCACCGCCTCTTGTATCTTGGCTTCGCAATGGCGTTTGACGATTTGGAGAAGGATGTCCTCTTTATTTTTAAAGTGCCAGTATACGACGCCCTTTGTGATGCCGAGGCTGTGAGCGATCTCCGTAAGCGACGTATTGGAGAACCCCTTTTCTATAAAAAGATCCAGCGCGCCCTCCATTATCCGCTTTCGCGTATTTTCCGCCGCTTCTTTCGTCCTGCGCAAAAGGTTTTCCTCCTTACACCGCTTTGAAATCGGTACCCGCTTCTATGCCGGTTTTTCTGGGGTCAATGATAGCACATATTTTTACAGGCGGCTCCGGTTACTATGCATTTGGCCGCGTTATACTGTTGAATGGACGTAATTAAGAATGTAATTATGGTTATTTTCAATAAAAATATCTGCTTTGGTTTTTACCCGGGACGGCTGTCGTAAGCGCGGCGTTGTTTTTCTTATGCTGTGAGGCGAATGCCCGTCAGTGTTTTTTGCCGCCCTTTAGGGAGCGCGGAATTCCGTATGTTTATCGTTTTGACACGCCATTGATCCGCCATTCGCCTATGAAATTAAAGTCGTTCTAATCTTTTTGCACATTTAAAACGAGGGCTGTTCATATTGACTTACATACTCCGCGGTAAATATAATCCTCGCACTTTATTTGTATTCACTGGGGGTGAATGAATGAAAAGAACAAAGAAAGAGGCTCTTGAGACCCGCGCCAACATACTCGAATCGGCGCTTGACATACTCAGCGTAAAAAATTTCGCGAATACCTCGGTTACGGAGATATCAAATCGCGCGGGCCTCACCAAGGGGGCGTTTTACTGGCATTTCCGGAATAAGAGCGATCTTTTGCTGCAGCTTGTCGAATCCATTTGCCAGGATAACGAGGAGAGTTTCAGAAATATCCTGGGCACGCCGCGTTTAAGCGGAGAGCTGTGGGGCTATTACAAAAAAGAGTTGGCAAAATTAGAGGAGAACGCCAGGTACGCGAAGATCCACATGATGATGGCCCGCCGGCAGTACGAGTGGCCCGCCGAGGTCCAGGAAAAGGCGCGGCAGATAATCGTCGACTACTTTGAACGCGACAGGCTGGCCGTAGAGCGGTTCGTTGTCCTGGGACAAAAAGAGGGCCGTTTCAAAAAGGACATTCCGACAGGAGATATCGCCGTACTGATCAGCTCCATATTCCACGGCCTGTATATGATGCAGCTCGCGGGAAACCTTCCGAAAAGTTTTTCCGAGCATACGGATATCCTCTTTGACACTTTCAACAAGATATTGACCGCGGATGAGAACGCGGTGCTGCTGCGAAACTGATAGGGCGAACCATTACGGTATTTAAAAAGGTATCTGCAAAAGGTACGAAATTCAAAAGAGAAGGTATATTAAATATGAGAAATCATGAACCGTACAACGACATAGAAGTCAAAAGCAAACCGAAATCAAAAAAATGGATAAAAGCTGCGGCTGCCGCGGCGCTGATCGCCGCGGCCGTCTGCTGCTGGTACGCGGCGCCAAGGATGGGCGCCGGCGCTAAAGGCGGGAACGCCGCCGCCGAAGCGCCGAGCGTGACCGTGGCCGTCGTGAAGAGCGCGGATATCTCGGCGCGGCCGTCGGAGTATGTGGGGCGCGCCGAGGCTATTCAGAGCGTGCAGGTCAAACCGCAGATATCCGGCGAGATCGCCCGCGTCTATTTTCAAGAGGGTTCCATGGTCAGGGAAGGACAGCCGCTTTTCCAGATAGACCCCGCACGCTATCAGGCGACGGTGGAGCTCCGCCGCGCGGAGCTTGAAAAGGCCGGGGCCTCGCTCGCCGAGGCCGACAAATATTATCGACGGGTGACCGCCGCGGACAGCCGCGCCGTCTCTGCCGCGGAGCGGGACAGCGCCGAGGCGAACCTTCTTCAGTGCCGCGCCGCTCTCTCGCAGGCGAAGGCCGGCCTGCGTCTCGCCGAGATCGACCTCGGCTACTGCCGTATCACCTCTCCGATCACGGGCAAGATCGGCGCGGCAATTTTCACGAAGGGCAACTATGTGACCCCCGCCTCGGGACCGCTTGCCTCCATCGTCCAGATGGACCCTATCCGCGTCTCCTATACGCTGCCGGACCGTGATTACCTGGACCAGCTTGAATATTTTAAAAGTCAGGGCGCGGTTTATAAAACGAAGCTCGTCCTCAGCAACGGCACGACATTCGGCGCGGCGGGCTCCCGCGATTTTGAAGACAATATTGTGGACCGGCAGACGGGAACGGTGCTCATGCATTTACGCTATAAGAACGGGGACGGCCGGCTCATCCCCGGCGAAATGGTGCGCGTATTCACGCAGTCTGTAAAGAGCCGCATGGTCCCGGTCATTCCGCAGGCGGCGGTCATGGCCGACGCTAAAGGCGACTTTGTATACGTGGTTGAGGCTGACGATACGGTTCGCGACATACGCGTGAAACTTGGCCGGGAATTCGGTATGCAGCGTGAAGTCGACGCCGGACTGTCGGAAGGGCAGCGTGTCGTCGTCGCGGGGCTGCAGAATATCCGGCCCGGCGTGAAGGTCAAGATAAACGCTCCGGCTCCGTCCGGCAAGGCGTCAGATTCAGCCGGTGATGACCGGAAGAAAGAGGACTAAGAGGATGTTCTCTAAATTTTTCATCGACCGCCCGCGCTTTGCGATCGTCGTCTGCGTGCTGATGGCGTTCTCGGGTATGATCGCCGCTTTCTCTCTGCCGATCGAACAGTATCCCAACGTCACGCCGCCGCAGATCCAGGTGACCACCACCTATCGCGGCGCTGACGCGGTGACGCTGGCCAACACGGTCGGCGCACCGCTGGAAGAGATGGTCAACGGCGTCGAGGATATGATCTATATGAACTCGAGTTCGAGCAACAACGGCGAGTATAAGCTGACCGTTACCTTTGCGACGGGCACCGATCCCGATATGGCGCTCGTGCGCGTGCAGAACCGCGTATCGCAGGTAACGCCGCAGCTGCCCGCCGAAGTCGTCGCGGAGGGCGTCACGGTGGAGACGGCCTTTTCGGACATACTGGCCTTTCTCGCGATCATTTCACCCAACGGGACTCACAGCGAGCTTGATCTGTCAAACTACGCCCACGCGAATATCAAAAACGTCCTGAAACGCGTTCCCGGGATGGGCGACGTCCAGGTCTACGGTTCAAAATACAGCATCCGCATCTGGCTCGACCCAGTGCGGATCACATCGCTAGGGCTCTCTATCGGCGACGTGGCGGCGGCCATCGAGAGCCAGAACAAACAGGCCTCCATCGGCTCCGTCGGCGCGATGCCCAGCGCGACGGACAGCCCTATGGTTTACACGCTGATGACCAAGGGGCGGCTTGCGGACATCAGAGATTTTGAAGAGATCGTCGTCTCCGTAAACAAAAACGGCGGCGTCGTCAAGCTGCGCGATATATCGAAAATCGAAATAGGCAAGGAGACTTACTCTATCAAGGCTATCGTGAACGGCGCGCCCTCCACGATGATATCGCTTTCTCAGGCCGCCGGTTCAAACGCCCTCAACGTTATGAACGGCGCGAAAAAAACGATGGCGGAGATAAAAAGCACGCTGCCGGACGACATGGAATTCGTCGTGCTGCGCGACTCTACCGACTATGTAAAGGCAACGATCAACGAAATATTGACGACGCTCATTCTCACCTTCATGCTCGTCGTCATCGTCTGCTACCTCTTCCTTCAGGACTGGCGCGTAACGCTCGTCCCCGTGGCGGCCATACCCATCTCCCTGCTGGCTACCTTCGCGGGGCTCGCGGCTATGGGGTACAGTATCAACATCCTGTCGCTGTTCGGCCTGGTGCTTGTGATCGGGACCGTCGTCGACAACGCGATCGTCGTCGTCGAGCGCGTGCTCTTCGTTATGGACAGGGACGGCTGTTCGCCGGAGGAGGCGACGCTTCAGGCGATGGGCGACGTTACCGGCCCGATGTGCGCGACGACGCTCGTGTTTCTCGCGATATTCGTGCCGGTGGGATTCATGAGCGGGATCACCGGGCAGATATACAAGCAGTTCGCCGTGACGATATCCTTTGCCGTATGCTTCTCGCTCGTGGTGGCGCTCACGCTGTCGCCGGCGATGTGCGCGCATATACTGCGCAGCGTGAGACCGGCGGAGAGAGGGCCGCTCAAATGGTTCAACATCACGCTCGCGAAATCCACGCGCGGCTATGTCACGGGCTCCGTCTGGCTTGCGCGGCGCACGCTCGTCACCTTCGGCATCTTCGCGCTGATGATCGCCGGCTGCTGGGCCCTGGGTAAAACTATGCCCTCGTCGTTTATCCCAGACGAGGACCAGGGCGTCGTCTTTTCCACCATACAGCTGCCGGAGGGCTCTCCCCTTACGAGTACGGAAAGGGTGACCCGCTCCATGGGGGCCGAGGTCTCAAAGCTCGCGGGGGTAGAGAGCGTTTCCAGCATCAACGGAGTCAACATCATGGGAGGTTACGGCGAAAACGTCGCCTCGCTGCTCGTTCCGCTGAAACATTGGGACGAACGGAAGACAAAAGAGACGCAGCTTTTGACGATAGCCGACGAGATCAAAAAGATAGCCGCGGAGTATCCCGAAGCCGCGGCGAACATCTTCACGCCGCCGGCGATAATGGGGCTCGGCATGGCCTCCGGCCTTGACTTGAGGCTGCAGTCGCGCGAGGAAAACGACCCTGAAAGGCTCGCGTCGGTGATGCAGGGACTTCTCGCCGCGCTGAACCAGGCGCCGGAGTTCCTCTACGCCTTCAGCACCTACTCCGCCGACACGCCGCACCTATTCCTCAACATCGACCGCCAGAAGGCCGAGATGATGGGCGTTCCGGTAAGCTCCATCTTCTCAACGCTGCAGACATATTTCGGCGTGGCGTACATCAACGACATAAATATCGGCACGCAGGTCAATAAGGTCATGCTCCAGTCCGAGTGGAGCTATAGAAACAGCGCGGACAGCATCGGCGGCATCTTCGTGCGCAACAGCGACGGCGGGCAGACGCCGATGCAGAGCCTGGCCGCGGCGCGCAAAACGCTGGCCCCGCGCACGCTCGACCGCTACAACCTCTTCCCCAGCGCCGGCATAACGGTCGTTATGAACCCCGGCTATTCGACGGGACAGGGAATAGCGCGCGTGGCGGAAATAGCGAAAGCGGCGCTGCCCCGCGGCTACGGCTACGAATGGTCCGGCATGACCTATCAGGAACAGGAATCCGGCAGCAGCGTGGTGGTCGTTCTCGTGATCGCGCTCATCTTCGCCTACCTCTTCCTCGTCGCGCAGTATGAAAGCTGGTCGGTACCGGTGCCGGTCATACTCTCGCTGCCGGTCGCCATGCTTGGCGCGCTCGCCGGGCTCTGGGTGATGGGGCTTTCGCTTTCCATTTACGCCCAGCTGGGGATACTGCTGCTGGTGGGTCTCGCCGCGAAGAACGCGATACTTATCGTCGAGTTTGCCAAAGAGCAGCGCGAGGAACACGGACTGCCGCTGATCCAGGCGGCCGCGCGCGCCGCGAGCGAACGTTTCCGCGCGGTGCTCATGACGGCCTTCACCTGCGTCCTCGGCGTGCTCCCCATGCTCTTCGCCTCCGGCGCGGGAGCCGCGAGCCGCAAGGCGGTCGGCACGACGATGTTCTTTGGAATGAACGCGGCCACGATCTTCGGCATCTTCCTCATTCCGGCGCTCTACGTATTCTTCCAGAGGATACGTGAAAAGGTGAAGCGGCGCATCAAAGCTATGGGCAGGAAAGCGAGGGCGGCACAATGAAAACGATAAATATTCTTCGCGGATGCGCGGCGGCCGCGGCGCTGGCGGCTTTTGCCTCCTCGGCGGCCTGCGCCGCGCAGAAGACGGACGCCGCTTTGGCCTCCGCCGACAGGAAGCTCGCGGAAAGCGCGTGGACGGAGCTCGCGCGGGCATACCCCGTGGCGGCCATATCATCCGACACGTCTGAGGCGCTCACGCCGGAAAGGCTCGCAAGCTGGTGGGATTCTTTCGGCGACCCGACGATGACCTCGCTGATCAAGAGATCTCTTGAGAAAAACAGAGACCTCGCCGCGGCGCGGGCAAAGGTGACGGAGGCGCGCGCCGCGCTCGGCATCAGCCGGGCCGCGCTCCTTCCGTGGCTCGACACCGCAAACTTCTGGAACAACAGCCGCACGCCGGCCGCAGCCGGAGGCACGGGCAGCAGCGGCAGTCTCTATCGCCTCGGTGTCGACGCCTCGTGGGAGATAGACGTCTTCGGCGGCCGGCGCGAGAAGGTCAAAGCACAGAGGGCGACGCTTGAGGTGCAGTACGCGGCGCTATACTCGACGTGGACCTCGCTCGCCTCGGAGGTCGCGATAAACTACATCTCGCTGCGCACGCTGCAGGAGCGCCTGGATATCGCGAATTACAACCTCGGGCTGCAGAACGACACCGTTGAGATACAGCTGTCGAAAACAAACTCCGGCCTTGCCGATTCCCTCACTCTGAAACAGGCGCAGTACACGATGGAACAGACAAAAGCCATGATCCCGAACATCGAAGCCGCGCTCGAACAGACAAAAAACGCGCTCGCCATCCTCACGGGCGAACTGCCGGGGACGCTGGAAGCGGAACTTTCCGCAAAGGGGCCGATCCCCGTTCTTGAAAGCAGAGAATATATCGGCATCCCGGCAAACGCCATCCGCCAGCGTCCCGACATCCTCCGTGCGGAGCGCCTGCTCGTAGCGCAGCTCGCGCGCAAAAAGTCTGCGCAGGCCGACCTGTGGCCCAAATTTTATTTGACGGGCTCGATCGGCACCGAAGCCGGCGGCTGGGGAAGCCTATTTGAAGGCCCCGCCAAACTTTACGGCTTTATGCCGCAGATAAGCTGGCCCATCTTCCACGCCGGCGCGATCAGGAAAAACATTAAAGTGCAGGGCGCCGTCGCCGAACAGCTGCTCAACAGTTATGAACAGACGGTGCTGCAGGCCGTCGGCGAAGTGAGGGACGCGCTCTCCGCGAACGTGCAGGAATATGACAGGAACGCTTCGCTCAAACGCGGCATGGAAGCGGCGCAGGCGGCGCTTGACATGGCGAACGACAAATACGCGAACGGCCTCGTCGATTTCACGAACGTCATCAACGCGCAGCGCTCGCTGACGGCGCTCTCCGAAGAATACACGATAAGCAGAGGCCAGATATCGACAAACGCCGTCCGGCTCTTCAAAGCGCTCGGAGGCGGCTGGCAGCCGCTGGACGAGGCGGAAAAAACGATGGCCGCGGCCGCCCGAAAAAAGGACTAAGAGCCGTATACGACAGTCTCCGCCCCGTCTAGGCGGGGCGGACAAATAAAAATGGAAAGGTTGGAATGACATGGAAAAGAAGTCCCGCGTTTTTCTTATCGGCGCCGGCAACCACGCCAAGGTTGTTCTTTCGGCGCTTGTGGCGTGCGGTTTTGAATGTATGGGAATTTACGACGACGACCAGGAGCTATGGGGGCAAACCCTTTGGTGTCTGCCAATTTACGGCCCTGTCTCAAAAATGCCCGACACCGCGGAGACGATGGCCGTTCTCGCGATCGGGGACAACGGCGTGCGCCGCGCCATCTGTGAGAAGTTTAAAAATGTCTGCTGGCCCGTCGTCATTCATCCGAAGAGCGAGGTTGACAGCTCCGTGCGCATCGGCGAGGGCACGATCGTCATGGCCGGCTGCATCATCGAGCCAGACGCGGTGATAGGCCGCCATAGCATCGTCAACTCGGGCTGCTACATCGGCCACGATACGAAGGTCGGCGATTACTGCCACGCGGCTCCGAGAAGCGCAGCCGGTGATAACGTTACGATTGCGGACGGCGTCTTTCTCGGCATCGGCTCTCTCGTCCGGCCTTACACGGCGATCGCCGAAAACTCCGCCGTCGGCATAGGCAGCGCCGTTATAAAAGACATCGGTCCCGGCGGTACCTGGGTGGGCAGCCCTGCCCGGAGGATACCGTCGCCGGTGCGGATGTATAATGACGGACGCGCGGATATTGCCGGAACAAAGCCGGCCGGCGACGCCGCCGGCGGCCAGTCGCCCGCGGACTAGGCCGTCAATATTTTGCCGCTTATGAGCGCATCAACATGGACAGATCGCCGGGAGTGTTGAGGTTTGTAAACGACCCTCTGTAGTCTTTTGAGAAACGTGAGAGCGATTCCTCGTTTACGATCGTGAGGCGTGATTCGCGGTAGAAACTTCTTATCCGTCCGCATCCCGCGAGCGCGGCCTCGGCGCGCGGCAGGCAGCGGCGGCTGTAGAAGGCGTGGAGCGGCTCCAGATAACCGCCGATCTCCGCCGCCACGATGTCGGTCTCCTCCGCGCGCAGCGAGGCCATGCCGCGCAGCACCGCTTCGTCGACGCCCGGCATGTCGCAGCCGAGGAGGAAGCCCCATTCTCCGTTCATTTCAGCCAGGCCCCGGCAGAGCCCCTCAAGGGGGCCGCGCCCCGCGGCGCGGTCCTCCGTTACGCGGACGTCCCATCTGTCGAGCAGCGGTCCAAGCCGCTCGCGCGCCTCCCGCGCGCCGCCCTGGGCCGCGAGCAGCAGCGTTTCGTCGAAGAGCGGCGCGAGGCGCGCCAGGATGTGCCCGAGCAGCGGCGCGCCGCTTAACTCGAGATATAGCTTGTTCTTTCCCCACATCCGGCTGCCGAGCCCTCCGGCGAGCAGCAGCAGCGATGATCCGATACGATCCGGCACGGCGCTATCCCTTCGAGAGCCTCACGGCGCTCACCTTGAAGCCCGGCGTTTCGGAGGTGGGGTCCCAGACCGCCGCCGTCAGCAGGTTGGCCGGGGCCTCGGCGAAGTGGAATGGCAGAAAGACCATTCCCGATGGCACCTTTTCCGTGACCCTCGCGCGTCCCGAGACGGAGCCGCGGCGCGAGGTCACCGTGAGCGTCTCCCCCTCGGCGAGCGGGAGTTTTTCCGCGTCCGCCGGGTTGATCTCGATGTAGAGCTCTTTGAGGTGGCGTCCGGGCGCGCCGCGCCGCGTCATGCTCCCTGAATGATAGTGGAAGAGGCTGCGTCCCGTCGTCGCTATAAGCGGATATTCCCCGTCCGGCCATTCGTGCGGCGCGCGCCATTCGCAGGGCGAAAAGGCCGCCTTGCCGCCCGCGCGCGCGAACTTATCCTTATGCAGGATCGGCGTCCCCGGGTGGTCCTCATCGGGGCAGGGCCACTGCAAATAGCCCTTTTCGAGCCGCTCGTAGCTCATGCCGGCGTAGGCGGGATTGAGTTTTCTTATCTCCTCGAATATATCTTTCGGGCTGTCGAAGCGCCACTCATGGCCGAAACGCCGGGCGAGCCCGACGAAGGTGCGCCAGTCGTCGCGCGCCTCGCCGGGGGCGTCGCTGGCTTTGCGCAGCAGCTGTACGGCGCGCGTGGTGTTGGTACAGGTGCCCTCTTTTTCGGGCCAGCAGGCGGCGGGCAGCACGACATCCGCGAGCCGGGCCGTCTCGGTGAGGAAGATATCCTGCACAGCGAGGAAGTCGAGATCCTTCAGCGTATGGACGGCGTGGCCGGTGTCGGCGTCGGTGACGGCGGGGTTTTCCCCCATGATGAAGAGCGCGCCGATCTTTCCCCCCGAGGCCGCCTCCATCATCGCGGCGACGGTGAGCCCGGCCTCGGAGGGAAGTTCGCATCCCCAATAGGCGCGCGCCTTTTCGGCGGCGGCCTCCGTATCCGCCTTGAGATATCCCGGCAGCGTGGCGGGCAGACATCCCATGTCGCAGGCCCCCTGCACGTTATTCTGGCCGCGCAGCGGATTGACCCCCGTGCCTGGGCGGCCGAGGTTGCCGCAGAGCAGCGCGAGGTTGCAAAGGCTGCGTACGTTGTTTGTCCCCGTTACGTGCTGCGTGATGCCCATCGTATAGAAGATGGCGGCGTTCTTCGCTCCGCCGTACAGGCGCGCCGCCTTGACGATCGTCTCCGCGGGCACGCCCGTGATCTCCCGCGCGTATTCGGGGGAGTATCTTTCGACCGCGGCCCTGAGCGCCTCAAAATTCTCGACGCGCGCCGCGATGAAGGCCTCGTCGTGAAGCCCTTCCTTTAATATCACATGCATCATCGCGTTGACCAGCGCGACGTCCGAGCCGCTCCGCTGGCGCACCGAGGCGTCGGCGTACCGGTGCAGCTCGATAAGCCTGGGGTCGCAGACGATGAGTTTCGCTCCGCCGCGCACCCGCTCCTTGATCATCGCGCCGATGACGGGATGCGCCTCCGTCGTGTTGGAGCCGATCACCATGATAGTATCGGCCTGTTTTATCGATTCATAGTCGTTAGTCATCGCTCCGCTTCCGAAGGTCTCGCCGAGACCCGCTACCGTGGCGGAGTGTCAGAGGTGGGCGCAGTGGTCCACGTTGTTTGTGGACATCACCTCGCGCGCGAAACGCTGCATCAGATAATTTTCCTCGTTCGTACAGCGGGCCGAGGTGAAAAATCCCGCGCGTCCCATGTTGCGGCGCAGCCCCTCCGCGACGCGGTCAAGCGCCTCATCCCACGAGGCGGCGCGGAACTCCCCCCCTTCCTTTATAAGCGGCGTCGTCAGGCGGTCGGGGCTGTTGACAAATTCCCAGCCGAAGCGTCCCTTGACGCAGCTTCTTCCCTGATTGAGAGAGCTCATGTCGGTGTGGTCGGTGGTCACGTTCGCCACCCTTCCCTGCCGGTTTACCTCAACGACGACGGCGCAGCCGACGCCGCAGTATGGGCAGACCGTCTTTACGCGCTTCATCTCCGCCGCGAGGCCGCCGCCGAGCGCGGCGCGGTCGGAGAGTGCCCCGACGGGGCATACGGCGACGCACTGCCCGCAGAACTTGCAGTCGGAGGCCTCGACGCCGAAATCGGCGGGGCGCTGTATCACGGTATCGATGCCGCGATTCAGGAAGTCGATGGCGCGGTATTGCGCGTGGCTTTCGCAGACGCGCACGCAGCGGCCGCACAGCACGCATTTATCCGGTTCGCGGATAAAGAACTGGTTGGATTCGTCGACGGGATGCGGCGTCGGGGATGGGTCTCCGCGCCAGGGGAACGACTCCCGCTTTATTCCAAGATTATAGACGAGCCGCTGTAATTCGCAGCGGCCGTTCGCGTGGCAGTAAAGGCATTCAAACGGATGGCGCAGCAGCATCAGCTCCACAATGGCGCGCCGCGTTTCGCGCAGGAGCGGGCTCTCGGTCACGACCTCCATGCCCTCCGATATGGGAGTCGCGCAGGCGGGGACGAGCTTGGAATATCCCTTCACCTCCACAAGGCATACGCGGCAGCCTCCGAATGTTTCAAGCGCCGGGTGGTGGCAAAGCGTTGGGATGATGGCCCCGGCGCGCTCCGCCGCCTGTAATATCGTCATTTCGGGCTCGAAAGATACCTCTTTGCCGTTTATCACCGCCGCCGGCATTATCTTTGCTCCTCCGGCGTCACTTTTTCTCCCTCCCGGGGGACGGCGAGCCCGCGCGCCAAATATTTTATCTCTATGTCTGAAAAAGACATTCCTTTTTTCCTCCGAACGAAGATGATTAAAGCTTATTATACGTTTTTATTAATCTTTAATAAAGAGAATGGATTTATTCGCAACAAACTTGCAATTTTTTAAAAAAAGAGCGTTGATCTGTTGAATGGACCGGCGGCTTCGCCAAACATTGGCGGCGATTAAGAAATTTTTAAGAATTCAAGGAGTTTTAACTGAATACCCCGAAAACAAAAGCAGACAAAAAAGCGCAAATATAAATTAAATTGTCTGAAAAAAGGAATTCTCGGTTGCGGTTACTATCGTCAAGGGGCTATAATAATCATGCTTTGTGTACTTTTTCGCAAGTGCTGTCTCGCACAGCACGATTGCCAATATAGAGTGTCTCATTTGGAGCGTTTTTGAGGCGTGCGGAATGACCTGTAACTTTTTCTATTGGGTTACATTTTCATCTTTTCAGGCGGGAGGGCCTGAAAAGGAGACAATTAAGGAGGGTGCGTTTTATGGTGGAGAAAGCGTCGGAAAAGCAGTGGGAGCAGTTGGCTGAGCTCCTCGGCAAATACCGCGGCACTAAGGGAAGCGTCATTCCCGTGCTTCAGCAGGCACAGGACATCTTCGGCTATCTGCCGAAAGAGGTCCTGATCGAAATCAGCGATAAGCTAGGGGTCCCCATCAGCCAGATATTCGGCGTGGTGACCTTCTACGCTCAGTTCCATCTCGAGCCGCGCGGAAAGAACATCGTCAGGTCCTGTCAGGGAACGGCGTGCCACGTCCGCGGAGCGAAGGGCGTCCTGAACGCCATTCGTGAAAAGCTTGGCCTCAAAGAGGGCCAGGCGACGACGCCGGACCTCAAGTTCACGCTTGAGACGGTGGCCTGTATCGGCGCATGCGGCCTTGCGCCTGTCTTCATGGTAAATGACGACACGCACGGCAGACTTACGCCCGAATCGGTCGGACCGATCCTGGATAAGTACGCATAGGGAAAGGGAGGAACATAAAATGGCTATCAAAAGTCTTGAAGATCTTCGTAAAATAAAGGCAGAGGCAAAGAAGCAGACAGAGACGAGAAAGCTCAATGAGAAACAGGTCATCATCGGCATGGGCACCTGCGGCATCGCCGCCGGAGCGCGCGCGGTAATGACGGCGGTCCTCGAAGAGCTCGCGAAGCGCAACATTCACGATGTGGCGGTCCTTCAGACCGGCTGCATCGGCATGTGCCAGAAGGAGCCCCTTCTCGACATAGTACGCCCCGGCGAAGACAGAGTCACCTACGGCCCCGTCAGCCCGACTGATGTCCCGCGTATCATCGCGGACCATCTCATCAACGGCGTTGTGGTTGAGGATCTTGTGGTAGCTAAGATCCCCAACAAAGAAGCATAGGTCGAAGGGAGGAATTTTCGATGGCTCTCGTAAGAGCTCACGTACTGGTCTGCACCGGAACGGGCTGCGTCTCCTCCGGTTCAAGAAAGGTAATTGCGAAACTCGAAGAAGAACTCAAGGCGAACGGCCTTGATAAGGAAGTAAAGATAGTAGAGACCGGCTGTCAGGGATTCTGCGAGCAGGGTCCCCTCGTCATCATCTACCCGGAGGGGACCTTCTACACCCACGTGCAGGAGGCCGACGTTCCGGAAATAGTCAGCGAACACCTCATCAAGGGACGTATCGTGAACCGCCTGCTCTTCAAAGAACCCCTCACGTCGCAGAGCGTTCCCGACTATGCTGATATCGACTTCTACAAGAAGCAGCACCGCCTAGTCCTCAAGAACTGCGGACACATCAACCCCGACTCGCTTGAGGAATACATCGGAGCCGACGGCTACGAAGGACTTGCGAAGGTCCTTCTCACGATGACGCCGGAGCAGGTCGTCGAAGAGATGAAGAAGACCGGACTCCGCGGCCGCGGCGGCGGCGGGTTCCCGACAGGCATGAAGTGGGGCTTCTGCCAGAAGTCGCCGGGCCCGAAGAAATATATCATCTGCAACGCCGACGAGGGCGACCCCGGCGCGTTCATGGACCGCTCGCTGCTTGAGGGCGACCCCCACGCGATACTCGAGGGCATGATCATCGGCGCCTACGCGATCGGAGCCGACGAGGGCTATATCTACTGCCGCGCCGAATACCCGCTCGCGATCAAGCGCCTGAAGCAGGCCATAGCGCAGGCTGAAGAGGCCGGACTTCTTGGAAACAAGATCCTCGGCACGGATTTCAGCTGCACCATCCACATCAAAGAGGGAGCCGGAGCGTTCGTCTGCGGCGAAGAGACGGCCCTTATGGCCTCCATCGAAGGCAAGCGCGGCATGCCGCGTCCCCGCCCGCCGTTCCCCGCCATCAAGGGACTCTGGGAGAAACCTTCGAACATAAACAACGTTGAAACATTCGCCAACATCCCCTACATCTTCCGCGTGGGCGCGGAGGAATACGCGAAGCTCGGGACAGAAAAATCAAAGGGCACGAAGGTCTTCGCCCTCACCGGCAAGATCAACAACACCGGTCTTGCCGAAGTCCCGATGGGCATCACGATGCGCGAGATCATCTTTGAGATCGGCGGCGGCATCCTTGGCGGCAAGAAATTCAAAGCCGTCCAGATCGGCGGCCCCTCCGGCGGATGCATCCCCGAGCAACTTCTTGACACTCCGATCGACTATGATTCGCTCATCGCCGCCGGCGCGATGATGGGCTCGGGCGGACTCGTCGTCATGGACGAGGAGACCTGCATGGTCGACGTCGCGAAGTTCTTCCTCAACTTCACCCAGTCCGAATCCTGCGGCAAGTGCACGCCCTGCCGCGAGGGCACGAAGCGCATGCTTGAAATGCTCGAAAAGATCACGGACGGCAAGGGCGAAGAGGGAGACATCGAGAAGCTCGAGAAGCTGGCGGCCTCCGTCAAAGCCGGAGCGCTCTGCGCCCTTGGCCAGACGGCTCCGAACCCCATCCTCTCCACACTGCGCTACTTCAGGGACGAATACGAGGCGCATATCAAGGAGAAGAGATGTCCTGCCGGCCAGTGCCACCACCTGCTGAGCTACAAGATCACCGACGCCTGCAAAGGCTGCGGCCTCTGCGCGAAGAACTGCCCGGTCGATGCGATCAGCGGCGAACCGAAGCAGAAGTACGTCATTGACGCGGCCAAGTGCATCAAGTGCGGCGTATGTATGACAAAGTGCCCGTTCAAAGCGATCGTGCGCGGCTAATTTCGGTTAATGGAAGGGGAGTAAAAAGAATATGGAACTTGTTAAGGTTACAATAGACGGCATAACAGTAGAGGTGCCATCCGATTTTACCGTGATCGAAGCCGCTGCCAAAGCCGGAATCCGCATTCCTCAGCTCTGCTATCACCCGGAGCTTTCCAAAGAGGGCGCCTGCCGCGTCTGCGTAGTTGAGATCGTCGGCGGCCGCGGACTCGGCGCAGCCTGCGTCTACCCCGTAGCGGACGGCATGGTCGTTCATACAAACACACCGAAGGTGCGCGAGACCCGCAAAGCGGTCGTCGAGCTCCTTCTCGCGAACCACCCGCAGGACTGCCTCTTCTGTCAGAAGAACCAGGACTGCGAACTTCAGCAGACGGCCGCCGACCTCGGCATCCGCGAGGTCCCGTACAAGGGCGCGACCCGCTCCGCCGTGAAAGACGAGAGCAACCCGAGCCTTGTCCGCGATCCCAACAAGTGCATTCTCTGCGGACGCTGCATAAGAGCCTGCCACGAGCGTCAGGGCCTTGACGTCTACGGCTTTGTGAACCGCGGCTTCAAAACGATCGTCGAGCCCGCCTTCGGCTACGGACTTGACAAGGTCGCCTGCACATACTGCGGACAGTGCGCCGCCGTCTGCCCGACGGCAGCCATCTGTGAGCGCGACGACACCGAGAAGGTCTTCGCCGCCCTCGCCGACCCGAAAAAATACACCATCGTCCAGACCGCTCCCGCGACGCGCGTCGCCCTCGGCGAAGCGCTCGGCCTGCCCGCCGGTGAGATCGTGACCGGCAAAATGGTCGCCGCTCTGCGCCGCCTCGGATTCGACAAAGTATTCGACACCGACTTCTCCGCCGACCTCACGATCATGGAAGAGGGACACGAATTCCTTGACCGCGTCGTCAACGGCGGCGTGCTGCCGATGATCACATCCTGCTCGCCGGGTTGGATCAACTTCATCGAAATCAAATATCCCGACCTCCTGCCGCATCTCTCGACGGCGAAATCGCCGCAGGGAATGTTCGGCGCCCTCGCGAAGACCTACTGGCCCGAAACGCAGGGGATCCCTGTTGAGGACATCTACAGCGTCTCCATCATGCCCTGCACCGCGAAAAAGGCCGAGTGCGTGCGCCCGCAGCTCCAGAGCAATCCCGGAATACCCGATGTGGACACCGTTCTCACGACACGCGAGCTTGCGCGCATGATCAAGAACGCCGGCATCGACTTCAAAAACCTCCCCGAAGAGGACTATGACAGCCCGCTTGGTTCGTCGACCGGCGCCGCGGTCATCTTCGGCGTCACCGGCGGCGTTATGGAGGCGGCCCTCCGCACCGTCTACGCCGTCCTCAACGAAGGCAAGGACATCCCGGGGATCATCTTCCAGCCCGTGCGCGGCATGGAGGGCATCAAAGAGGCCTCCGTCGACGTTCCGGTGGGCGGACAGACCGTCACCGTCAAACTCGCGGTCGCCCATACGCTGAAAAACGCGAAGATCCTCATGGACAAAATTCGCGCCGGCGAAGCCGACTATCACTTCATTGAAGTCATGGCCTGCCCCGGCGGCTGCATCGGCGGGGGCGGACAGCCCCAGCCCGTCAACGCGGAGATCCGCGCGGCCCGCACGGCTGCCGTCTACCGTGAAGACGAGTGCAAAACGCTGCGCCAGTCGCACAAGAACCCCGACATCGTCGCCCTCTATGAGAAATGGCTTGGCAAACCGCTCGGCGAGAAGTCGCACCATCTTCTCCATACGCATTACAGCGCACAGCCGAGAGAGATCTAGCCATTCGCAACAATCAGCAATACGCGCGTCATATAAAGGGAGAGGCTTCGGCCTCTCCCTTATACTACTAATGATGCCGCGGACCAAAAACACAGTATGATCGTCATTAGAGGCAAGGGAGTGATGGTATAAATGGCTGGCGGCAGAGGAGAACTTAGGAAAAGCATAACCTGGCTTCAAGGGACGGCGATGACCATCGGCGCCGTCATCGGCGCGGGAATACTGGTGCTTCCGGCGATCGCCGCGGAAATAGCCGGGCCCGCTTCGCTCGTGAGCTGGCTGCTGATGGGGCTCATCTCTCTGCCGATGCTCGCCGCGATCGCTCAGATGTCCTCGCGCTACCCGGACTCGGGAGGGATCGCCGCCTACGCGCGGCAGGCCTTCGGCTCCGGCATGGGGAGGCTCACGGGTTTCCTCATATTTTCGGCGATGCCCATCGGCCTGCCGCCCACGGCGCTCATCGGGGCCAACTACCTATGCAGCCTCTTCGGCTGGGGCGCGGGCGCGGCTCACATCGCCGCCGGCGCGCTGATCCTGACGGCGGTCACGCTGAACCTGCGTGGGATAGAGCTCTCCGGCAAGAGCCAGCTTTTTATCGTCAGCGCGATCCTTTCGATACTCATATTTGTCGTATTCTCATCGCTCTCCGAGATCAGGACGGCGAACTTCGCGCCCTTCCTGCCCCACGGGTTGGGCGCCGTAGGGCACACGATGTCGCTGCTCTTTTTTGCCTTCCTCGGCTGGGAGATGATCGGCCACCTCGCGGAGGAATTCAGAGACCCGCGGCGTGACATTCCGATAAGCCTTGGCGCGGCCTACGTGGTCGTCAACGCCGTCTACCTCGCGATCGCGCTGGTCGTGGTGGGCAGCGGCGTCTACAGGGGCGGCAATCCCAACATCGCGATGATCTCGCTGATAAAACTGCGCTGGGGGGAGCCCGCCGCGGTGCTCGTCGGCCTGCTCGGCTTCGTCATCTGCTACTGCCCCGTCCATACCTACATCGCGGGTTTTTCGCGCCTCTTTTACGCGCAGGCGCGCGAGGGATACTTTCCCAAATGTTTCGGAGAGCTCCACCCCCTCTACAAGACGCCGTTCCGCGCGCTGTGGCTCTTTGTCCCGCTCAACCTTTCCCTGCTCTTTCTGAGCTGGGCGCTGTCCTGGGATCTCAAGCCCCTGCTCGGCATCCCGAGCGCCACCTTTCTGCTCGTCTACACCATCGGCATGTTCTCCGCGGCGAAGGTGCTGCCGACAAAGAGCGGCCGCCTGTGCGGCCTTCTGTCGGGGACGCTCTCCTGCGCCGTCCTTGCCTTCTCAGGCTGGTATATGCTCTTCCCGCTCGCGGTGGCGGCCTATTTCCTCCTTCGTTACCGCGGAGAATTTTTTCGAAAACCGGAAGGCCCGGCTTTATAACCGCCGCCGCCCGCTTAGCAAAACATCCACCGCCGCGTTCCCAGCTTACGGTTTTCTTACGATCGCTTCTTTTGCAAACTACGGGCCGCAAGCGTACCGCCGGCTTTCAGCCGGTTTTTTTATCGCGGCGTTTGCGAATAGGAGATGGGTTCGCCGTAAGGCGGCGCGTGAGAGGGGGGAGGATCATGCCGCCGCGCGTTATCCGGTCTTGAGCGGGCTGGCGAAGATGCGGCCGGCCGCGCTTACAATTTCATCCGGCGTATAACAAAAACGCCCCCTCCGAAAGGAGGGGGCGTAAGCGTTTGCCTCTTATGCTACTTTAACGTTGACCGCGCGCATTCTCTTGCTGTTCTTGGGATCCGGTTCTACTTCGAAGGTGACCTTCTGTCCCTCGTTCAGAGACTTGAAGCCCTCTGCCGCGATGGCTGAGAAGTGGACGAAAACATCCTCGCCGCCGTTGTCGTTCGAGATAAATCCAAAGCCTTTTTCCGGGTTAAACCATTTTACAGTACCGCTGTTCATAATCAGTACCTCCATCAAATATATTTTCGGGATAAAAAAATTTCACATGCCTTTTGTAACTCATTTAGCGGGCAAATGACTTACAAAAAACATGTGAAATCAAATGTTCATCCTGACTGAAGCTAACTATATGCGAAAAGAGGATGTTTGTCAAGCGCTTTACAAAATCCTTAATCGACGTTTGGGGATTAAGTATCAGCCGAGAGGCTTGACGACCTTAGGGTCGTATTTCTCACTTCCCAGTTTATATATGACGAGGCCGCAGTGTTCGTATTTCGTAAAAGTCGTCGAACCATCCTCATAGTCGGGACTGTCGTGCCAGCGTATATCCAGCGCTCCCCAGGGCATCTGCGTATAGCAGCCGGCTGTAGACGGGTCCATAAACAGGACGCTCCTGTCGTTGTAGCCACAGGCGATCACCCAGTGGCCGGCCGCCCAATAATCTTTGTAGTCGTCGGTTTCGAATGCCGTCGATTCGCCTGCGGAATTATTCTTGGATTCCCATGCCTGTATCGGCATCATTACGACGCCGCCTGCGTCGATGGTATTTTTCACCTCTTCAAGGGTCATTTTTTCTTTCCATTCCGCGTCCAGCCGGCCGGTCTCCTGCATATAGGAGAGCAGCCGCTGGTACGCAGTGCCGCTTTCCTTAGTCGTGCCGCAGGCTTCCATCAGGTGTTCGTCATTGATATCCAGGTTGTAGGAGGCCCATCGCAGAAGGCTGTGCATGGATGCTATCCCGCAGGAATAAGTCGTTCCCTGCCGGATAAGCGGGATCTCGACAAAGTGCGGATAATCCGACAGCATTATCTCTGCGCCGCTTTCGCTATTGGAGCAGCCGCCTGTCAGGAAGAGCGCAGCCACCGCGATCATCAGATATACAAGTATGCTTTTTTTCATTGAGATTCCCCCTTACTTATAAAGGCAGCCTTTTTTCTTATGTTCCTGTGCTTTGGCTTTCTTGATCAGGTATAATTTACGCTTGTATTGAAATTAACATTTATTCAATTAAACAGCATTTTTGTTGATTTTACAAGAGGCCGGGAAAAACCTTAATCTCCAAGTTCTCGAAACGTTCCTTTACAATAGCAAAATATGAGACTGAAAGATAGCCGTTCCGCATAAGAACGTGACAAATCCTGATGAAGCAGCAGACCTTGCACCATCGATTTATCACCGGGATATAGCAATACCAACCGCAATATTTCTGTATTAAGGCCGCTCTTCCGCCGGCTGTCCCTCGCATATCCGCCGCAGCAGTTCGTGGCGCAGGCTCCTGTCGCTGACGGTGATCTCTTTGGCTCCCGCCGCCTCCATCGCGGCGAGGATTATGCAGGCGCCGCCGAGGATGATGTCGGCGCGCTTCGGCGAGAGCCCCCTTATCGCGCGGCGCTCGTCTCCCGTGCATTTCGCGTAGAGCGCCGTCTGGCGCATCACCTCTTCCAGGGAGAGGCGGCTGCCGTGTATTTTGTTGGGGTCGTATTCGTCGAGGCCCGCGGCGACAGATGCCATCGCGGTGACGTTGCCGCCCGCGCCGATCATCATTGCCGCGCCGGGTCGGAGCCCCTCTTCGGAGAATCTTTTGGCAAGCTCCGCGACGACGGCGCAGACCTTCCGCGGATCGGCGGGAGAGCTTTTGAAGTTTTCGTCCGTCAGCGTCACCGCGCCCACCGGCACGCTGACCGGGCTTTCCAGCGCGCCGTTATTAACGCGGGTAAATTCCGTGCTGCCGCCGCCGGTGTCGAAGATCAGCACCTCGCCGCGCGCCGCGCCTTCGATGCTGTTCAGCATCGCGCGGCCGGAGAGAGCCGCCTCTTCCTCGCCGGAGATGACCCGCACCTCCGGTCCGCCCGCTTCGCGCACCATTTTTAAGAAGTCCGCGGCGTTTTTCGCCGTGCGCAGCGCCATCGTGCCGACGCAGACCGTCTCTTCCGCCCCCTGCGAGCGCGCGAAATCCGCGAACTTGACGACGGCCTGCGTCGTGCGCGCCATCGCCTCCCGCGAGAGCGTCCCGCTCTCTTGCATCCCCTCGCCGAGTTTGGTTATCACGTTGACGTCGAACAATATTTTTATCCCCTGCTCGCGGGAACGTTCCCCGACGGTCAGCTTCACCGAATTCGTCCCGATATCTATGACGGCCTTTTTCATTTGTCTGCCCCTCTCTGCCTTGATCAAACGCCGGTGTTTTTTCGCCGCCGTTCCCGTGTTGTCGCGCTGATATTTATTACGGTATTTTTAATTTACATCAGCCTCTTTGTGAGATATATTATTGACAAAAATCGGAGGAATTACAATGGATAAACCTCTTCTTCATATAATCAGCCATACGGATCTCGACGGCGTCGCGGCGGCGGCGCTCGCCTGGCATGTCAACCATCACGACCGCCTCGTGCGCATATCGCTTACCGGCTACGGCGACGTGGACATGCTGATCCTTGAGACGCTCGCCGCCGGTCAGGAGCCGCTCGTGCTGGACCTCTTCTGCCAGCGGGAGCAGACGGTGGACGAGATAGACAAGCTGTGGAACGATTCCCGCCGCCCGTTCCTCTTCGACCACCATAAGAGCACCTTCGAGAGATACGGCAACCGCAAATGGGCCGTCATCGATACGAATTACTGCGGGGCCCTCGTCTACTGGCGGTGGCTGCGCGAAAACGCGAAGGACGAGCGCACTCAGCGGATATTGGCGGAGCTTGAGCCGACGGTGAAGATCGCCAACGACCGCGACCTCTGGCTCGGGCAGATGCCGGAGAGCCGCCTCTGGCAGGCGCTCGTCACGATGTGCGGCCAGTGGGGGATGCTGGCGCGGCTGATGGATAATCCGCGCGCGGAGCTTTCACCGGCGGAGCTGGCTGGCGCGGAGGAGTTCACGGAGCGGCAGGAGGCTCGCTTTGCGCAGGCGAAGGAGCATATCTGGCGTTCCGGCGGCGAGCTGGCCTTCGTCTGCGACGGCGTGCTGGAATACGGCGACGTCTCCGATTTCTGCGGCCTCATCCTCGACCGCGACGACAACCCGCCGGAGGTGGCCGCAGTGGCCGCGAGACGGCTCGGCGGCGACTGGGCGGTCTCGATGCGCAGCCGCGACGGTCTCGCGGGCAGGGTGCTCGCGCTGCTGAAGGACGGTAAGAAGATCCGCGGCGGCGGCCACGGAGACGCCTCGGCGCTCTACTTCCCGCGCAACTATACGCAGGAGCAGATGCGGGACTCCATTCTCGCGGCGATACGTGTCGAGAAGGAGCGCAACGCCGCGCCGAAGGTGACTCTCGGCGATCTGTTTAAAGGGCTTGCATGAAAAAATTAAACTCTCTCGCGGTGATATACGCCTCGGAGGGAACGGGCCACCGGACGGCGGCCTTCGCCCTCTGCGAGGCCTTTCTCGCCTACAACCCACAGGGGCGCGTCGTCTGCTGCGACGTTCTGGATATCATCCCCGCGTGGCTCAAATACACCGTCTCGGAGGGATACGTCGCGATGGCGCGCCGCGCGCCGTGGCTGTGGGGGGCCTTCTACTGGGGCTCGGACCGCCCCGGAGCGCAGTCGTCCGCCTTTGAATGGGTACACGAAAAGCTCTGCCGCCTTTACCTGCCGCGGCTGAAGAACCTCTTCGCCGCGAACGGGACCGAGGCGGCGGTCTTCACACACTACTTTGGCGCCGCCGAGCTGGCGAAAATGGAACGCGGACATATCCCCGTGTACTGCGCCGACACCGACTTTGAAAGCCACCGCTTCCAGCGCAGCGCGGAATTCGCCTGGTCCTTCGCGGGCAGCCCGCGCGCGATGCGGCAGCGTTTCGCGGAAAACATATACAACGTGAGCGATCCCGGAGTGCCCATCGCGCGGAAATTCAAAGCCATTCCCTCAAAGGAGGCGGCGCGGGCAAGGCTCGGCCTGCCGCGGGACGAGCGGGTGATCCTCGTGAGCGGCGGCGGCATCGGCGCGGGCTCCGTCTTCGAGGCCGCGAGATCCCTCTCCGCCCGCCGCGAACTGCGCGTCGTCGTCATTTGCGGCGGCAACCACAGATTGCTTGGCCGGATGAAGGGATACTTCCGCTACAAAGACAACGTAAGAATAGAGGGCTTCGTCTCCAATATGGAGGACTACTACGCCGCCGCCGACGCCGCGGTGATGAAGCCGGGAGGCCTCTCCGCCTCCGAGGCGCTCTGCGCGGGGCTGCCGATGCTGCTCATCGACCCCGTGCCGGGACAGGAGGAGCTGAACATGGCCTATCTGACGGCAAACGGCGCCGCCTGGTCCCTCCCGCGCCCCTCCCGCGCCGCCGAAAGCGTCGACGCGCTCTTTTCCGGAGAGTCCGCGCAGAAGATGCGCGAGGCCGCGAAGCAACTGGCCAGGCCGGAAGCCGCGGACGAGATAATCGCAAGAATTGCCGGCGAAGAATGAAAAGCGGAGATATGGATACGAGTGAGGTGGGGAAGCTGAGTTTCAAAGAATTTTTTCACGGAGAGTCAAAAAATATCGAGTTTAAGTCCGAACTCCCTAAGAAAAGCGAGCGGTACGTGAAGACGGTCATCGCTTTTGCCAATACAGGCGGCGGAAAACTTATCATTGGAATCGATGACGAAAGCGGTACAGTGGTAGGTGTAGACAAAGAATCAGTCTTCCAAATTATGGACAGCGTAGCCAATGCGATTTCTGACTGTTGTATGCCTCAAATCATACCCGATATCACTTTTCAGACGGTCGATGGCAAGAGCATCGTCGTAATAGAAATTTATCCGGGAGCAAACCGTCCTTATTACCTGAAAGCGGCAGGAAAAGAAAACGGAACTTATGTCAGAGTAGCGGGGACGTCCAGGCTTGCCGATGCATCTAAAGTCAGGGAATTAGAAATGGAGGGTGCCAATGTATCTTGGGATGAATTAGCGTGCATCGGGTACCAGGTTACTGGAGGCGCGGTGGATAAGTTGTGTAATGATATGTATACCTACATGCGGGCCGCTGTCTCCTCTAAAGAAGAAAAAATGGATATTCCTCTAGTCACTATTGAGCAACTGCTAAGCTGGAAGGTAATCAAAAAAGTGGATAAAAAGGTACTGGCCAGTAACGCGTTTGTATTGCTGACGAGCGATTATTTTCGGTTCTCTAAGATACAGTGCGCGTTATTCAAAGGAATGGACAGAGATATTTTTATTGATAAAAAGGAATATTCAGGGCCGTTATATGAACAGATAGAGGCTGCGTATCAATTCGTGCTTCGACACATTAATCAGAGCGTGGAGATCGACGGACTGATAAGAAAAGAGCGTTATGAGCTTCCTGTCGGCGCGATACGTGAGATGATTACCAACGCCGTCTGTCATAGGAATTATATGGACGATTCTTACGTTCAGGTGGCAATTTACGACGACCGGCTGGAAGTCACCTCTCCGGGAATGCTTTACGGCGGGCTGACGCTGGAAGAAGCTATCAACGGTCGGTCTAAGATCAGAAATCGCGCGATCGCGGAGATATTCAGCCGGATGGAGCTGATCGAGGAATGGGGCACGGGGCTCCCCCGCATTTTGAAGCGCGCCGCGGAACACGGGCTGCCGGAGCCGGAATTTTCAGAGATAGGCGAAACCTTTCGAGTGAATCTATATCGCCGAGGCGATAAAAAGCCGATAAAAAAAGCCGATAAAAAGCCGATAAAAAAAGCCGATAAAAAGCCGATAAAAAAAGCCGATAAAATTGCAAAGAAAAAAACCGGCAGGCAGGAGCTTGTTCTCGCCTATGTTAAAGACAACGGGAGCATATCCAATAAAGAGGCGCGCGAAGCGCTGGCCCTTGCTGAATCTACGACGAAACGCCTTCTGAATGAAATGGTCATGGAAGGTCTGCTTGCGGAGCGCGGAGAAAGAAAATCAAGGGTATATATTTTAGCGGGGACGGACTGAATTGTAAAAGATTGCCGTCTAATAAAATAAATCACGGGCTATAGTGGCACATAAGGTGAAAGGGTAAAGCCCTCCCGCGTCAGGAGGGCTTTGAGGGGTTTTGTAGAGGTTGAAATGAAGGGGCATCTATCTTAACAATCCGGTGTGTGGACCGGAACTCTGTGTACAATGATATTCTAGTATGGTTCCTCTAAATCTGGTAGATACGTATTTTGAATATCGATATAACGATATCGGTATATCGGGGCGATAACACGGCGACGAGGGAGAGGCGTCCCGCCGATCGATGTCGCCGCGTGAGGGCGCTCCATGGATACCGCGATCTGGAGCTCCGGGACTCTGGCGGGGGCTTTCGTGCCGGTCCGCCCGCAAGGCCGATATATGAAGCCCCCCTGACGGTGTTGACGCTTCGTCAGGGGGCTTGAGGTTTTTATGGGTATGTGGCTTGGCGGTCTATTTGAGGTTCCAGGCGGCTTCAAAGCCTTCGCGTACCGCCGATTCGACGCGCCCGGGTTTGCTGGCGTCTCCGACGGCGAAGGTCTTGCCGCAGAATTTTTTGCATTCGGCCTCAAGGGTGTTGACTGACCTGACGCCGAGCGAGAGGACTATGTAGTCCGCCGCTATGGCGACGTTCTTATTTTCCTTGAGGTCTTCGAGCACCGCACCCTCTTCCGTGATCTCCGTCAGCTTGTGGCCTGGCAGGTATTTGACGTCGTAGCGCGAGAGTTTGTCCATCGCGTCAAGGTAATGCTGCACGTAGACGCCCTTGCCGATCGCGTCGAGCATCTCCGCCACCGTCACGTCGTTGCCCTGCGAGCAGAGGAATTCCGCCGTCTCGAGTCCCGTGGCGCCGGAACCGATCAGCAGTACCTTTTTGCCGCTGATCTCCGGTTTGCCGAGAAGCGCCTCGTCGACCGTCAGCACGTTGGCGTTGTTGACGCCCTTTATCGACTGTGGGCGGATGGATTCCGCGCCCGTCGCGATCATCACCGCGTAAGGGGCGATGGCTTTGACGCTTTCCGGGGTCGCCTCTGTTCCGGTTTTGACGGATATTCCCTTCATCGCGAGCTGCTTGAGCTCATATTCGACGATCCAGTCGATTTTTTCTTTATGCGGCGGCTTGTCGGCGATGTTGATCTGACCGCCGGGTTTTTCCTCTTTTTCAAAGATCACGGGGGCAAAGCCGCGTTCGGCGAGCACACGCGCCGCTTCGAGCCCCGCGGGGCCGGCGCCGACGACGGCGACAGTGCGCCCCTCGCCGTCCTTTTTAAATTCGGGATAGAGCGTCTCGCGCGCCGCGCGCGGATTGACCGCGCATTTGACGGGGCCTTTGCCCGCGATGGTGTCGGAGACGAGGGTCTCGAAGCAGAAGGTACAGGAGATGCAGCGGTTGATCTCGCCCTCGCGCCCCTCAAAGGCCTTCGTCGCCCACTCTGGGTCGGCGACGACGGCGCGTCCGAGGCCGACGAAGTCTACAAGCCCCTCTTCGAGCATCTTTTCCGCAAACCAGGGTTCTTTGACCATGTTGACGGCAATGACGGGGATGCCGACTTTTTCTTTTACGGCGCGTATCCTCTCGCTGCGGCAGCCCTGCGGATAGGTCATCGGTTCGGAGAGCGAGTTGAATGATTCATAGATCCCGTTGGAGACGTTGATGTAGGCCATGCCGAGTTTCTCGCAGGCCTGGCAGACCTTTATGCCCTCTTCGAGCGTAAGGTATTCCTGCACGCCGTTTGGCGCGAGCAATTCATCGACCGTGAGGCGGATGCCGATAGGAAAGTCTTTGCCACAGGCCTTTTGAATGCCTTCGGTGATCTCTTTTACAAAGTTGAAACGCTTTTCAAAGCTGCCGCCAAAGCGGTCGCCGCGGCGGTTTGTATAAGGGCTGAGGAATTGGCTGATGAGATATCCGTGCGCGCCGTGGAGTTCCACACCGTCGCAGCCCGCCTTCTGTGAGCGGACGGCTCCCGCGGTGAACTTCGCGATCACCTCTTCCACCTCTTCCGTCGTCATCTCGTGGGTCTCCTGCTGACATACTCCGCAGGGACGCGGGGATGACGACCACACCGGCTCGCTGACGTTGAGGTTTGAAAAGGTCTCGCGTCCGGGGTGGTGGAGCTGGGTAAAGAAGACCACGCCCTCCTTGTGCAGCGCCTCGGCGGCCGCCGCGAGCGGGGCGATATGTTCGTCGCGAGCTACGCTTGCCTGACATTCGGCGGCGACGCCGTGCTGATCGTCGACGCGGGTGTTTTCGAGTACGATCATTCCCACGCCGCCCCTGGCGCGCTCCAGCAAATAGGCGAGAAAGGCCGGCCCTATGGTCTGGTCCTTTTCGGCGGCGCCCATTGCCAGCGGCGCCATGACGATGCGGTTCTTAACGGTGAGATTTCCGATTTTTCCCGGTTCAAACAATTTCGGATATTTCATCTTCATTCACTCCCTTTAGTGCGGATAGGGGCCATTATGCCCCGTAATTTCCTACCCTACGGAGTGAATATTAATTCATATCTTTCACAAATGGCAGGTACTAATTGAAGTATATCGATATCATAATATCGGTATAGTTTACTTATCTGAGATTATTGGAAACTTCCGCAACGGTTTCTTTGAGTTTTTCAATGAAGGTCATATCCTCGCGGCTGAAACGGTAATTTTTTCGGAATACGAGGATGTCACGGAAGGAGTTGTCGGCGTCGCAGCAGGGGCGCTGCACAAGGTCGAAGCAGTCAAGCACCGCCTGCGGCATCGGGGAGACCCAGATATAGGTACAGGGCAGCCGCTGCAGCAGCTCGAACTGTATCCCGCGTTCGTAAACGGCGATCTTTTTCTTTTTTTCATGTTTCTGCGCAAGCAGCCGTGCCTCCGAGACCGGCATCGCGGGAACGGAGTTGTCGTCATGGACGATCTCCGTGAACTGGCGCAGGTCGCTGTATCTTATCTCCGGGGCGGCCGCGAGCTGATGCTTCCGCGACATCAGCGCGAGGTATTCAAATTCCCAAATGTCTTCGTATTTGAGGCCGCGTTCTTCGAGCGCCGAGAGGAAGTATTTTTCATGGACGTCCTGATAGCGCACGATGCCGAGGCAGAAACGGCCGTCGCTGACGTCTTTTATGGTCTGCATCGAGTTCGTCTCATGGTATTTGAGGTCTACGGCCTCCTGCCCGTCAAGGGTCTGTGTGAATTTTGTGAAGGCGTAGGCGGCATAGCTCGCGCGCGGCAGCGAGAGGCTGAAGGTCTGCGCTCCCGAGGGCTTGTAAAGCGATTCGAGCTCGTCTATCTGTACCAGGATGTTGCGCGCGTATTCAAGGAAGCGCGCCCCCTGCGGCGTCGGCACGACGCCCTTGGAGGTGCGGTTGAATATGGTGATATTCATATCCTCCTCAAGTTCGCGGATAGCCTTGCTCAAATGCGGCTGTCCCATAAATAAGTTTTCCGCCGCCCGTGAAATGGAGCCCGTCTTTTCAACTTCGACCGCATATCTCAGGTGTTGTATGTTATTCATGAAAGTACCCCCGGATGATTTTTCCTTTCACTATAATAGCAGAAAAAAGCGAAAGCCGCCTCAAAAATAGGGCGGCCGCGCCATTTTAACGTTAGTTTTACTAATCTTTGAAGATGGGAAGCCTTTCCAGATATATGAGGTCGTCGTTAGAATAGCCGCCCTCCTCAAGCAGTACGGCGACTTTGCTGATCACGGTACAGCCTGTCTTTGCGAGCACCTCTTCCAGCGAACGCAGCGAGCCGCCGGTAGAGACGACGTCGTCAACGACGCATACTTTTTTGCCGTCGAGTTTGGCGGCGTCGAACTCGTCGATAACGATTACCTGCTTTTCGGTGGTCGTGATCGATTTGACCTCGGCGATGATGGGATGTTCCATGTATCCCTTGACCGACTTGCGCGCGACGACGTAATCGACGCCCATACGCACAGCGAGGGCGTGCGTGAGCGGTATGCCCTTCGCCTCGGGACAGACGAGCATGTTTATATCCCCCAGCCCCTTTATCTTTTCATAGAGCGCGTCGGCGCATTTTTCGATGAGCCGGGTGTCGCCGAGCATGACGAAGGAGGCGATGCGGAGGTCCGGGGCGATCCTCACCTTCTTCAGTTCGCGCACGAGCCCCGCGACATGCAGCGTATAGCTTTCGTTCATAGTTTTGTCCTCCTTTAGAGTCCGAAGATTATTTTTATCGCGACGCCGGCGAGCAGTCCGTAAAAGGGGTTCCAGCGGGCCGAGGCGATCACGGTGACGCCGATGGCCATGCCCCACGGAGAGAAGCCGAAGGGGCCCTGCGCCGCCGGGGCGAGCGATATCGCCGCCTGAATGTTTGAAATGAAGGTGACGAAGACGCCGAGGACGAAGAGGAACCCGGATATCGCGGCGCTGTGGACATACCTCCCAAGCACCGGCAGCAGCTTGAGCAGGAGGATCGCCGCCATTATCAGCATCATCATGATCGAGGCGGTCACAGGATGCGGCGCCGTCGCCGTTCCCGAGATGATGGCCTCGACCGGGCCGCCGCCGAAGAATGAGGAGCCCATGTCGGCGAGCGAGGAATAGATGGCGAGGTGGTCGATATTGGCGTTGGTATTCGCGATGCCGCCGGTTATTTTGCCGAAGCTGATGTTGGCCCCGATATTGAGGCAGGCGAGGGCGAGGGCGCTGACGACGATCCGGGGATGCTCCCAGATCTTCCATTCAATGTTTCCCAGCGTGAGCCGCTCGCGGCTCTCGTCGACGGAGAGGTTCTGCACCTCGACCCTGCCGTATTTCTTCAGCACATTGAAAACGATCGTCGCGGCAATCACGGAGATGATCACCGTCTTCGCGAGGTCGAAGGTGACGAACCAGGTGGCGAGCGCGACCGCCATAGAGGAAATGCCGGAATACTTCTCGGATTCAAGCATATCGACCGAAACGAGCGCGAGCATGACGCCGACGCCGGCCATCATCGCGTTGACGATGACGGGGCCGATCATTTCGACGATCTTTTCGTTAAGTCCGAGCAGCGAGGGGATGAGAAGGAAGAGCGCGCCCCAAAAGACGAGGCTCATTCTCTCGCGCGGCGTGCTGCCCATCTTGCCGGCGACGGCGATAGTCTCGGCCTGGAAAGATATGGTAGCCACGGAGTTGAAGGCGAACGAGCCGGCGGCTCCGATGAGAAAGGCTATCGCGGTGGGGAACGCCGCGAAGCCGAGCGAAAGTGAAAGCAACCCCTGCGGTATCCCGTTCATTACGACGGCCAGCGCGGTGAGTAGGTCTGTTGCGTATGATTCCATAAAAAGTGCCTCCTGAGGTTCGTATAAAATAGCCGTAAATGGCAAAAACGCCAATAAAATTACATTAGCCGGGATTATTTGTCAACTACGGGATAATAATTCAATAAATAAATTGACTTTTGTCAGGTAATTGTCCGGATCCTTATGACCTGAGGCGGAATCACCCCACAAATAGATGCTTGCACATAAAGATATTATATGTTTTATAATTACCTCGTAACGTTGATACGATGGATGGTTTTTTTAAGGCTTGGAGGAAGGCTATGAAGACTGTGGAAGAAAATGTCAACCCCTTGGAGTTTCCCATATTGCATATGATGCGTGAGGCTGAAACGCCTATGGGAGCGGGTGCGATTGCCGAGATACTGGAACGGCAGGGCATAGTGATAAGCGAGGCCGGCATCGGCAGGGCGCTCCGTTCTTTTCGCCAGAGAGGCATGCTCGAGCGGAAGGGGTTTCAAGGGCATGTCATAACAGATAAAGGTATCGAGAGGCTTGCTAACCTTGAGGCGACGAAGAAATATGGTGAGACGCTGAAAAAACTTATGGAGAAAAGCCCCATACATAACTATAATGTGGTGGATATTTTAACGGCGAGACGCGCGCTCGAGCGCGAAGCTGCATATCAGGCGGCGCTCAAGGCAACTCCGGAGGATATCGCTGAATTGGAAGACATCGTGCGGGCGCAGTACAGCGGGATGGAAAAGAATGAAAACTATGCCGACCATTCCGCAGCCTTTCACAAGACCGTCATTAAGATGGCCCGCAGCTCGATCCTCAGCAACCTTTATGACCTGATCGGTCTGTCGGTCCAGTGGCAGGATTTCTTTATCGGGACATTCAAAATGTATAATCAGCCTGTCAATGTTTCACATGAAAAAGTATTGCAGGCGATAAAAGATCACGACCCGGACAAAGCGGCTTTACTGATGGGAAAACACCTTACGGATGTCATAAGCAACGCGAAGAAGCTCCGCCTCGAATAGAAACATTTTTTACCGTCCCCACAGCCGTTTACGGAATATCTGTTTTTGCAAGGTCTAAGGCCTCCGCTCCGACAGCGGCGGTCTTTTCTGCGTTGTTGGGCACAAAACTTTTGTAACATGATTCATGTCCAAAACAATAAATTATTGAAAAGACTTTTGTGGTTGACAATAAAGTAAATTTTGCTTATATTATTGCTGCTCATCTATGACGGGCGGCGATGATCAGTTTTCAAAAAATATTGGGGGTATGCGTATGAATATGTCTGGTGCGCAGATTATATTAGAAATGCTGAAGCTTCACGGGGTCAAGCATGTTTTTGGCCTGCCCGGAGAGACGACGCTGGGATTTTACCGTGAGTGGCTGAAATGTGCCGAGATAGAACACATTCTGACTCATGACGAACGGGCTGCCGCCTACATGGCAGAGGCTTACGCGAAGGTCAGCGGACGGGTCGGCATCAGCGAAGCGCCGAGTCCAGGAGGTTCGCATCCAGTCCCGGGCGTTCTCGAATCATTTACAGGAGCCGTTCCGACGATATGTTTCACCTCGGATGTGCCATACAATAACGATAAGAGAAATATGCTCTCCGGTTTCGACCAGAACCGTCTTTATAGTGCCGTCACGAAAGAGAGCATCCTTGTGACGAAGGCTAAGGATATTCCGTTTCTTATCCGCAGGGCCTTCAGAGTCGCGCTCTCAGGCCGCCCCGGCGCGGTGCATATCAGGGTGCCGATGGATATATATACGGAGGAGGCGGAGATAGACGATCTCTACGCTGATCCCTGCATGGCTGAATGGCCGGCATATCGTCCGGTCGCGGACTTCTCCCAGATCGACAAAGCGATAAAACTGCTGTCCACGGCCAAACGCCCGGTAATCGTCTGCGGTCAGGGCGCTTTGATCTCCGATGCCGGCGATGAAGTCAGGGCGCTTGCCGAACGGCTCAATATTCCGGTCGGCTGCACGATGACGGGCAAGGGAACGATCTCTGAAACTCACCCTCTTTCGATTCGTCTGATCGGCGCCAGAGGCGGCACGAGCTATTCGAATAAATTTCTCGAGACGGCCGACCTCGTATTCTTCATCGGTTCCAACACGGACTCCGCTGGCACGGATGCCTGGAAACTTCCCAAACAGAGTGATGGCCTGAAGGTTATATATCTTAACATTGATGGAGTGGACGCTGGGAACAATTACCGCACGGATGCTGTCCTTCTAGGCGACGCCAAGGCGACGGTGGCGATGATGGTCGAGAAGATAAAGGCCGAAGGCGTCAGGTCCAACGCGGAGAACGGCTGCGAAGCGGCGCCGGCTATGAGGGCGCTTGACGAATCACTCAAAGGAATTGAAAGCTCCGAACAGTCTCCCATACATCCGGTGCGTTTTATGAAGGAGCTAGAGGCGCTGCTGCCCGAGAAAAGCTATATTGTGGTAGAGCCCAGCGTTGGCAGCATTTTCTCCGCCGCCTACATAAAACAGACAAAACAGGGGCGTCTCTTCCTTTCAAATTATTCAAACGGAGCGCTCGGTTACGCCCTGCCCGCCGCAGTCGGCGTCGCCGTGGCCCACCCCGACCATACCGTGATCGCGATGGGAGGAGACGGCAGTTTTCATTTTAACTGCGGTGAACTTGAGACATACGCCCGTCTTGGCGTAAATGTCAAAATGATCGTCTGTAATAACAATGTTTTTGGTTGGATCAAAGGAGAAACGGCTCATGTTTACCGTTCCGACTTCTTCGCCACGGATTTTGGCGCGGTGGATTATGCTGGGGTAGCGAGGGCTTTTGGCGTGAAAGCATACAAGCTTGACGATCCCGCGAAGATAGGCGAAACGCTGAAAGAGGCCATCGAATATAGCGGTCCCGTGCTGATCGAACTGCGGGTCCCGGATGAGAGCGAATTGGTACCGCCGGTGCCGCGCTGGATTCCCAACGCCGTGGAAAACAATATCCCATATTGTTATTAAAGAAATAACGCGGGAATCCTTCCACGGGCTGGCGTCAAAAGAACTTGAAAGTGTAAGGAATCGTAATGACACCATTATGAAAAGGGTAAGGAGGCTATTTTTATGAAAAAGGGCAATAGGGCTATTCTGGGTATTTTGGCATCTGTAATGACAATCTTTTTTGTGTGCGCAAGCGGTTTTGCCGCCCAACAGGACCTCAAGATCGGCTCCAATAAGGTCGGCAGTACGTGGTACGTTCAGGCGGCCTGCATTGCTGACGCGGTTAAGAAGGCCTATCCTGATATGAAGATAGACGCCGCGCCGATCGCCGGAGGCATCGGCAATCTTAAACTGATGGGCAAGAATCAGATGAACATCGCCCTCACGATGGATAACAATAACCTCTGGGCCTGGAACGGGCAGGTCCTTTTTGAACAGCCGATAAAGAACATTCGGACATTGGCCGGAGGGCTGGATCAGTTCTATGTAGGTATCGCCGTGCGTCGGGGCAGCGGCATCAAATCGCTGGAAGATGTTGTAAAGAACAAGCAGAAGATCCGCCTGATGACGGTTCAGCGCGGCACCACCGGCGAGGCTTCGGCCGCTCATGTGCTGGAGGCGGTCGGCATGAATTACGACGATATCAAGAAGTGGGGGGGAGCCGTAGACCATACGGACTTTGAGGCCATTACGAACGCGATAAAGGACGGCCGCTGTGACGTCTTTATCCAGGCTCTCTCCAAGGGGCATCCGACTTTCACGGAGCTTGCGGTGCTAGGCAAGATAGACCTTATCACAATTTCCAAGGGTGCACTGAAAAAACTTGAAAAGTATGGGTATACCCAGTCACCGCTCCCGAAGGACAGTTTCAAGGGACAGACCGCAGACCTGGTCCTGCCCGGATATCGCTCCACGCTTACGGTCACTGACAAGATGGATGACGAGACCGCGTATAAGATCACTAAAGCCGTAGTCGAGGGTAAGGAGGCGCTTGTGAAAGGGCATAAGGCTTTCGCGGATTTTGAACCGGCAAAAGCCGGCAATCCGGAAAACCTTGGCGGTGTCCCGCTTCACCCCGGCGCTGCGAAGTATTACAAAGAAAAAGGATATATTAAATAACCCGATATTCGTCAAGAAATTTTTATAGCGCAGCTCTCAGGGGGAATTGAGTTCAGCAATCAGCCTTTCCCCCTGTCTCTTAACCCGGAACCCGTTCTAGTGTGACATTTGAGGGCAAGATCGTTTGGAAGGAATGGTCTTAATTGGAAAATATACGTAAACGGCTGGCCTTTATCGTCTCTCTCTGCTGGCTGGCGGGGCAGATATATATAGCTTTTGTACCTGTTCAGGGAATGGTCATAAAACCGCTGCATGTTGGCTTTGCATTGCTGCTGGTTTTCCTCCTTAAACCTTTTATCAAGGACAAGCCCGTGCTTTCAGCGTTTGTTGACGCCGCCTGTTTCCTGGTCACCTTCGCGTTTATGATTCACATCGCAGTAAATTCAGTGAGAATCGTGGAGAGGATTCCCTTCGTTGACGACCTGTTCTTGCTGGACAAGATTTTCGCCTTTTCCCTCGTTCTTCTTTTGATGGAGGCCGGCAGGCGATACCTTGGCTGGTCGATGACGATTATCGCCGTGATATTCATGGCCTACAGCTTTTTCGGCAAAAGCCTTCCCGGCATTCTGTCTCATCCTGGAGTGGATCTGATCAGCTTCGTGGAAAATCAAGTAATGACCACCGGCGGTATTTTCTCGAGCCCGATAGCCGCCTCCGCGGACACGATCTTTTACTTTATGATTTTCGGAGCTTTTCTGGCCGCGACGCCGGCGGGGAAATTATTTGTTTCGATTGCTAAATACGCCACCCGTAATTCCGTCGGGGGCCCGGGCAAGGCCTCTATTCTCGCGTCGGGGTTGTTCGGGATGATCAGCGGCAGCGCCGCCGCAAATGTCGCCTCCGTCGGGGTCATTACATACCCAATGATGGAAAAGGGCGGCTTCAAGCCGGTATTCAGCGCGGCGCTCCTTGCCACTGCCGGTACAGGAGGACAGCTTATCCCTCCAGTAATGGGGGCCTCGGCGTTCATTATGGCGGATATGATCGGGATATCCTATTTTAAAATCATTCTCTGCGCGACGCTGCCGGCGCTGCTTTATGTCGGTTCGCTGCTCTGGGAAGTACATCTTGAAGCCAGCAAGCAGGAAATAAAGCCCGAGGTTATAGACGCTAAAGAACACCTTGCCATAATAAAGGGCTATCTGCACCTTATGCTTCCGATAGTCGTACTTGTCTCTCTGATCGCCATGGGGCGTTCGCTAATGTATTCCGCTCTTGCCTCCACCGTGGTACTCATCCTTCTTTGCCAGGTCAAGAAAGATACGCGGCTGTCGATCAGAGAGATTATCGATATGGGAGTCGATGGGACAAAAGCATCCGTAATAGTAGCCCTTCCCTGTGCTTTGGCTGGGATCGTCATTGGGGAGGTCGTATTTACCGGCCTGGGGCTGCGTTTCAGTTCCGTTATCGCCTCCTTCTCCGCAAACAGCCTGTTGTTGGCTCTCCTCCTCTCAACGGTTATGATAATTATCATGGGAATGGGTATGCCTACCAGCGCCGCCTATATTATGAGCGCCGTGCTGCTGGCGCCGGCGATGCAGAACCTTGGCGTGGAGGCGATAGTCGCTCATATGTTCATTTTCTATTTTGCCAATATGTCGATGATTACGCCGCCAGTCGCAATCGCCTCTTATACGGCGGCCGGTATTGCGGAGACCGGCCTGTGGGAGACCGGCATCGAAGCGGTACGTCTCGCCATAATCCTTTTCCTTATACCGTTTGTCTTCGTCTATAATCCCGCGCTGCTTGGCTTGGGGTCTGTTCCGTCCATCGCCTGGGTCTTTTTTACCTGCGTGATGGGTATAATGGGGCTGGGGATAGGCGTCATCGGCTACTGGAAGGGCAGCATGGGATGGCCGATGCGGGCTTTGTTCATTGTCGCGGCACTCCTTCTCATCGTGCCGGAGACTATCTCGGATATCGCCGGACTCGCAATGTTATTCGCGCTGATGTTCGCGCAGTTTAAAAAGAGTGGAAAGGCACTGCGGGCGGCCAATTAATATTATTCTCCGGTGAATTGTTTTTGCAGGCCCTCCTTTGATCATAGAGGAGGGCTTGATTTATATTATGTTATGCCGTTTAAAGATCATGGAAAGGGTGGGATGATGGATGATTTTAAAATTTAACCCCGATATCTTTCACGCTAAAAGGGATGCCGAGGGAGAGGTGATCGTCGTTTTGGATGGGACGAGGGATGACAGAAAGCTGAAGGTCGAAAACCACTACGCAAGGTCGCTGAAAAAATATGATATCCATGAGGTGATAGTTACGGATGAAGACGGCATCGAGCTTGGCGGAGAAGTGAATAAAATAGGTTATATCTGCTTCTTTGAAGTTTTGCAGGGAGGGCATATAATCTTAGGCGATGGCTTATATATAGCAGGCAGGCTGATAGGGAAAGTTGTCGGCTTTGACGATATTCATATGCCTAACCATATGAATATCATCATTCAAAGCCACGACAGACGTTCGGCAAAAGAACGAGGCGTAGTGCTGGGGGACATGGTATCTATCGGC
This sequence comes from Cloacibacillus evryensis DSM 19522, assembly GCF_000585335.1. NCBI lineage: Bacteria > Thermotogati > Synergistota > Synergistia > Synergistales > Synergistaceae > Cloacibacillus > Cloacibacillus evryensis. The sequence goes on along the minus strand of NZ_KK073872.1, from coordinate 3,196,095 downwards.
ACTGTCCGGAAAAAATGATTATCGAAATTAAGGAGGGAAAACATTGCTGACATTAAAAGAGTTTCTTCGCAATGAGGTGAAACCCGCGTTGGGATGTACCGAGCCGGGGGCGGTGGCCCCTCGCGGTGGCCCACGCCTGTGCGGAGCTGCCGGACAGGGACGATATTGCCGCGGTACGCGTGACGGTCAGCTCAAGCATCTATAAAAACGGCATGGCGGTAGGCATCCCCGGAACGAAGGGGGCGCGCGGCAACGCCATCGCGGCGGCGATGGGCGCGATCTGCGGCGACGCCTCTTTAGGTTTGGAGGTGCTTCGCAGCAGCACGCTTGAGGATGTGGCGAAGGCCGAGGCCTGGGTGCGCGACGAGCGCGTTTCCATCTATTGTGATCCTGACCGGAGCGGCGTATATGTGCTTGCATCAGTGTTCACCCCCGGACACAAGGCGGTCTGCCTCATCGAAAACAGCCATTCTAACGTTGTCAAAACGGTGTTGGACAACGAAACTAAATTTGAAGCTGAGCGCAATGGTGTGTCTGCAAGCGGCTTTGACGACGGCTTCCCGCAGACTCTGCAGGAGGCGCTCGCCCTGGCCGATGAGATCGACGCCGAAGATGTCAGTTTTATATGGGACGGCATCAACATGAACTACAGGGTCGCGGACGGCGGCTTCAAGACTCAGGAAGAGTGCAGCAGCTGCGGCGCCTGCCTTCAGAGCAGCAAGTTCGGGCGTTCTTTGCTTAAGATCGACCCTGCCTGCGGCCCGATCCCCGTGGCGATGGAGATACGCAGCACCTGCGCCGCCGCGGCGGAGGCGAGGATGTCCGGCATCCTGCTTCCCGTCATGAGCAGCGCCGGCAGCGGCAATCACGGGATAACGGCGATCCTCCCCGTCGCGGTGCTGGGGAAACGGGCCGGCAAGAGCGAGGATGAGATCGCGAAGGCCGTCGCCGTGAGCCATATCGCGACGAGCTTCGTCAAGCATAACCTGGGACGCCTCTCCCCCGTCTGCGGCTGTTCCGTCGCCGCGGGAGCGGGAGCCGCCGCGGGCATGACCTATCTGATGGGCGGAAGCTACGAACAGATATGCACCGCGATGAGCCTGTTGCTTGCGAATATCGCGGGGATGCTCTGCGACGGGGCAAAGGAGAGCTGCGCGCTGAAGGTCGGAGCCGCGGCCGCCGAAGCCTATTACGCGGCGGAGTGGGCGCTCATGGGGCAGAAGCTTGCCGTCCCGCAGGGAGTTTTCGGCGAGACGATCGAAGAGACGGTGGAAAATGTCGGGCGCATATCGCGCGAGGGAATGAGAACGGTGGACCGTGTCATGATCGAGATACTCGATAAAAGACACAGGCCAAGTTCGGTAGCATATTAGCGGTATATTAAAAGAAAGGTCTGAAATGAGAATGATGAAGAAAAAAATCCATAACGCCGTGGCGGCGGCGCTTATCTGCGCGGTGATGGTGGTATCCGTACCCGCGGCAAAGGCGCTGGACCTCGGTGACATCCTCAAGAAAGGAGCCATCGGCGTCGCCGGCGGCTGGCTCGTAACGGCCATCTCGCCGCAGATGAACGATTTCATCAACACGATCACCTTCAACAAAGGCGTCAAGTATGAGGGATACACAAAGGTGGTGCCTATCGTCTCGATCGGCGACGGCACGCGTATTGGCGCCGCCCAGGTCGGCGCTACGACCAAGGACGCCATCGACCGTACCAAGGCGGTGGCACAGCTTGAGGGAGAATTCAGCAGCGTCCGCGCGACGGCGCTGATCCCGATAGATTCGCTCAACCCGATCCAGCGTTTCCGCCGCGTCAAGGGCGTGGGCGTCACGGCGATCATCAACGTAAGGCTTTAGGGTCTTAAGATGTCAGACTACCGGCCTCAGCTTCACGATATTCAGAAAGCAAAGCAGCGCATAAGCGGCGTAGTGGTAAATACGCCGCTTATGCTGAACATCCAGTTGTCCGAACGGTATGGAGCCAATATCTGGCTCAAGCGCGAGGATATGCAGATCGTCCGTTCTTATAAGATACGCGGCGCCTATAACAAGATATCCGGGCTTTCGCAGGAGGAGCTCGCGCGCGGCGTCGTCTGCGCCTCGGCGGGCAACCACGCGCAGGGGGTCGCCCTCGCCTGCAACAAGCTTGACATCCAGGGGACCATTTTTATGCCGAAACCGACGCCGAAACAGAAGATAAACCAGGTAAAGATGTTCGGCAAGGATAATATAAACATCGTGCTGACGGGCGACACCTACGACGACGCCTGCAGCGAGGCGGTCGCCTGGTGCGAGTCGCAGAACGGCACCTTCATCCACCCCTTCAACGATCCGCAGATAATCGAAGGGCAGGCTACGCTGGCCCTCGATATTCTCAACGAGGCATTCGGAGACTTTCACTATATCCTGCTGCCGATCGGCGGCGGCGGGCTGATGGCGGGAGTCGGCAGCGTCTTCAAGAGCCTCAGCCCGGAGACCTGCGTCGTCGGCGTGGAATCCACCGGCACGGCCTCGATGAAGGCGGCCTTTGACGCGGGAGAGCCGGTCGAGCTGTCCGAAATAGACACCTTCGCGGACGGCATCGCGGTGCGCAAGGCGGGGGACATCACCTTTGACATCTGCCGCGAGGTGGTGGACCGCCTCGTTCAGGTGCCTGAGGGGCAGATCTGCACGACGATATTGAGCCTCTATAATGAGAGCGCCATCGTCGTTGAACCCGCGGGAGCCGTATCAGTCTCCGCGCTTGAATATATAAAAGATGATATCCGCGGCAAGAACGTCGTCTGCGTCATCAGCGGCAGCAACAACGACATAACGCGTATGGAGGAGATCAAGGAACGCTCGCAGCTCCACCAGGGGCTGAAGCATTATTTCATCCTGCGCTTCCCGCAGAGGGCGGGCGCGCTGCGCGAATTTCTTGAGCGGGTGCTCGGCCCAGACGACGACATCACGCACTTCCAGTATTCCAAGAAAAACTCGCGCGAACGCGGTCCCGCGGTGGTGGGGATCGAGCTGCGCCACGCGGAGGATTTCGCGCCGCTTGTCAAGCGAATGAAGCAGCACAACATCGTCTACGAATATCTAAACGACAAGCCCGATCTTTTCCAATTCCTCATATAGCGGCGCGTCCGGCCTGCGGACGTACCTGTTTGCCGGGGTTCCTCAAAGCACAAAGAGAGACGGTCAAGGACCGCCTCTCTCTGCTCTGGGGTTTATGGGGGGACATTAGCTCTGGTTGGCTTTTTTGATGATTTCCGTTATCATGGCTTCGCCGCGCGGCGTCATATTTTGGACCGCTTCCAGATCCTCGTGCGTAAAAGAGGAGAAATCAAAATTGGCGCGCTTTAAAATGGCTGCGCCAATATAATGGACCGCATCCTTATTTTTTTTATAGATCCGCTCTTCCAGTTTTTTCATTTTTGTATCAAGCTCTTTTATAAGCAGTTCGGGACTCCTTCTTATCCTTTTTGCTGTCGGCCCCTTGGATTCTCTGCTCGCAGTCATTTTGTTTCATCCCTTCCCGCATCGGACTTATATTTTCCCCTGTTATTTATTCTCATAGCATCATATTGGTAAGTATAATCTTATTTTATCGTCTGCACATTGCGCTTTATGCTTATATCTCTCTGCGTAGGCATAATGATTAAATGTTTCTTTTTAAGAACATTTTTTGCCGGGATAATTGCCCGCGGAACGCAGCCGTCCGCTGTTTAGGCTCTTGCACAACAATCTCCTGACACAAATTGCAAAAGTATAAGGTTAGTGCTTATAATAGAGAAGATGTTATGTAAAAGAATTTTTTAAGGGGGAAGGCTGTCATGACGTGATCGGTTAATTCGGCTCGTGTACCGAGTCTGCCGTCTGTTGCCGTCCTCCCGCATGCCCGCTTTTAAAAGGATAAACACTTTTCTTTTCTGCTGTATTGATATGTGAGGAGACGGCCGGTACGCCTGCCGGCGCGTGGTCGTTTTATGTTTTTTCACAATCAAAGCCAACAGGAGGTAAATATTTTGGATCGTTTTCTTATGTCAAAGAATGGCCCGGCGATAGCCGGACTCATCCTCGGCGTCATTGCGGCGCTGCTTGTGAAGTTTGGGAACCCCGGAAATATGGGATTCTGCGTCGCCTGCTTCACGCGGGATATCGCCGGCGCCTTCGGTCTGCACCGCGCCGCCGTCGTGCAGTATCTGCGCCCTGAGATCGCGGGCTTTATCCTCGGAGCCTTCGCTTCGGCGCTGGCCTTTGCGGAATACAGGCCGCGCGGCGGCTCTTCGCCGATGGTGCGCTTCGCGCTGGGCTTCTTCGCGATGATCGGCGCGCTCGTCTTCCTCGGCTGCCCGTGGCGGGCCTATCTGCGCCTCGCGGGAGGGGACTGGAACGCCATCGCCGGCATCGCGGGGCTGATCGCCGGTATCGGCATCGGCGTCTGGTTCCTCTATAACGGCTTCAGCCTCGGCGCGGCGCGACCCACGCCGAAAGCGGCGGGACTCGTAATGCCGCTGCTTGCCCTGGCCATCCTCGCGCTGCTCTTTGCCAGGCCGCTCTTCGGTCCCGAAGGCGCCGGCCCGATCTTCTTTTCAGAGAAGGGGCCGGGAGCGGCTCACGCCCCCATCCTTATCTCGCTCGGCGCCGGACTCGTCGTCGGCTGGCTCGCGCAGCGCACGCGTTTCTGCACGATCGGCGCGGTGCGCGACCTGATCATGGTCAGGGATCCGCACCTGTTTAAGGGCATCGCCGCCTTCATCCTCGCGGCGTTTGTCGCTAACATGGCTCTCGGCCAGTTCAAAGCCGGTTTTGAGGGACAGCCCGTGGCGCATACGATGCAGCTCTGGAACTTCCTCGGCATGGTGCTCTCCGGACTCGCCTTCACGCTGGCCGGCGGCTGTCCCGGCAGGATGCTTATCATGTCGGGCGAGGGCGACTCCGACGCGGGGAGCTTCATCCTCGGCATGCTTGTGGGCGCGGCCTTCGCGCATAACTTTTCGCTTGCGAGCTCCGGCGCCGGAATCGGCGGTTTCGGCGCGCCTGCGACGATAATCGGGCTTATATTCTGTCTGCTGGTCGGATTCGGCTTCAGAAATAAGATGGCATAGGAGGTTTTAGAGATGGAAAAGAAGATCGTCGACGCGCGCGGCCTCTCCTGCCCGCAGCCTGTGATAGAGACCAAGAGGGTGCTTGACAAGATGAGTTCCGGCAGCGTGGAGATACTTGTCGATACCGTCACTTCGCGTGAAAACGTCATCCGTTTCGCGCAGCACGCCGGATGGAAGACGGAGTGGAAGGAGACCGAGACGGGGTTTGCCGTAACTGCGAAAAAATAGCGGCTGCCCGTTTCCGCAAGAGATAAAGGATAGGTTTCAGAAAACGCCGCCGCGGTAAACGCGCGGCGTTTTTTCGATGTCTCGATTATTTTAATGAAAACGCCGGTCGCCGCGGGCTAGGGCGGCCGGCGTTCATGTGTCTGTCCCGGGAATTTCCGTCAGTTTATCGACAGTTTAAGATTTCGTGGTATCGTTATGTATCGGAATAACGTGCGTAAAGCGGGTGTCTCAGGTGACGATCAAAAAACGGCTTTTTCTCTCCAATTTGTGCATGATCCTCGCACCGGTCTTCATTTCGGTGCTTGTCGGCGTCGCCTGCATCTCCGGCATCTGGTATGTGGTGGAGCACGGGACCGGCCTGGGCTTCGAGGAGAGCGAGGACTTTTTCGAGGCCGCGGCGGCGATCTCGGAGACGGTGGAAAAGGCTCTGCGGGCAAAGCCCGGGGAACGGGCGGATAAGCTCAGGGAGCTGAGCGGGTTCCTAGAACGCAGCGAAATGACGCTCTCCGTCCTGTTGGACGGAAAATCCTATTTTACTTACGGCAGCCGGTCCGCGCATGACGCGGCGTTCGTCTCCGCGGCCGAAGCGCTGCAGGGCGAAGGCATGCTCTCCCGCGACGGCAGAAACCTCTATGCTCACAGGATGGCCGCCAAAGAGGGGCTGTGGCAGATATACGTCTTTCACAGCAACAGCGAGTTCTCCTATTCCACTCTCAAGGCCGCCGTCGTCTTTGCCGCGATAGTGCTGCTCTTTGCCATATTTTTGTCCGTCTTGCTGACGAACCGTTTCCTGACTAAATTCATGCTGCAAAAGATCGCCGACCCGCTCGATATCCTGGCGGACGGAGTCTGCCAGATCCGCGACGGCAACCTGGACCACCGGATCGTCTACAACGAACGGGACGAATTCGCGCCGGTCTGCGACGCCTTCAATGAGATGGCGGGACGCCTGAAGGCCTCGGTGGACGAGACTCAACGGCAGGAGGAGAGCCGCCGTGAGCTGATGGCCGGCATCTCGCACGACCTGCGCTCCCCGCTGACCTCGATACAGGCCTATGTCGAGGGGCTGTTGGACGGCGTCGCGCAGACGCCGCAGGCGCGCCATAAATACCTGCTGACGATCAAGGCGAAGGCGGAGGACATCCAGCGAATGGTCTCGCAGATATTCCTCTTTTCCAAAATGGATCTGGAGGAATACCCGGTGCATCCGAGGCCGCTTCGTCTCGATGAGGAGATCGAAACGCTTTTGCGCGAGACCGGCGGCGAGTATGAGGCGAGGGGGCTGCGCATAGATTCAAGTCTCAGCCGCGCGGAGATATTCGCCGATCCCACTGAGCTGCGCCGCGTTTTGACGAACGTGCTGGACAACGCCGCGAAATATAAGACCGCCGCGCAGGGGCGCATGACGGTCGAACTCCGGCCAGAGGGCGAAGGCTTTCTGCTGACGATGACTGACGACGGCCCCGGCGTTCCCGAAGAGGCGCTGCCGAAGCTATTCGAGCTCTTTTACCGCAGCGACCCGGCGCGCCGCGACCCGCGGCAGGGCAGCGGCCTGGGGCTCGCCATCGCGGCGAAGGCGATATCACGGATGGGCGGCGTCATCAGCGCGGAAAACGCCGCCGGCGGAGGGCTGGCGATTTTGATTTGGCTGCCCGGGAAGGGAGACGCACATGAGTAAAATTCTGATCATCGAGGACGACATTTCGATCACGGAGATCGAACGCGATTACCTTGAGCTGAACGGATTTTCCGTTGAAAGCGCCCAGGACGGCACGAGCGGCCTGGCCCGCGGACTTTCGGGCGGCTTCGACCTGATCCTGCTCGACCTTATGCTGCCCGGAGTCGACGGCTTTACTGTTTGCCGGAAGCTGCGGGAAAAGCTCGACATCCCCATCCTGATGGTGACCGCGCGGCAGGAGGACATCGATAAGATCCGCGGTCTGGGCCTCGGAGCCGACGACTACATTGAAAAGCCCTTCTCGCCCGGCGTGCTCGTGGCGCGCGTGAAGGCCCATCTGGCGCGCTACGCCCGCCTGACCCAGCCCTCGGCCGCGCCCGCGGAAATAACGCTTGGCGGCGTTGCGGTGAACACGGCCTCGCGGCGGGTGACGGTGGAGGGCAAAGAGACGGAACTGAAAAACAAAGAATATGAGCTGCTGCTCTTTTTGATGCTGAACGCGGAGCGAGTATTCAGCCGCGAGGCGCTTTACGAAAATATTTGGGGCATGGAGGCGATGGGCGACAACTCTACCGTGGCCGTCCATATCAACAGGCTGCGCGAAAAGATCGAAGAGGACCCGGGCAAACCGCGCTATATACAGACGGTTTGGGGCGCGGGCTACCGTTTTAAGGGGCAATGACGGCAGGGCCGTATTCCCGCTGGACGCCGCCGCGGATTTTATCATCTGTTTAAACTCATAAAATATCCGGTTTATAACTTCCTGTTATCCTGTACCCGCAGAAGGAAACAGGAGGTGCTTTTCATGCGGAGGATGCAAAAGTCGATTTTAAAGGCCGATCGCCGTAAATGGCCGGCGCGGACGTTTCGCGCCGTATCTCAAGAGTGGAACGGATGATCCGCCATGAGCTTTGAATTTACGTTCCTGGATTTTATCCAGAGCAATATGCGCAGCGGTATCGGCGACGTGTTGATGTCTCTGATCACGCGCTTGGGCGATTCGGGGCTGCTCTGGTTCGCCGCGGGGGTCCTGGCGCTCCTCTTTCCGAACGGGCGCGTGCGCAGGGCCGGCGGCGCGCTGCTTCTGGCCCTGATCATCGAGGTCGTGATCTGCAACGGCATCCTCAAGCCGTTTGTGGCCCGCCCCCGCCCCTGCGACTTTAATACCGCCGTACAGCTGCTCGTCACGCGCCCCGGTGATTTCTCATTCCCCTCCGGTCATACGGGAGCCGCCTTTGCCGCGGCCTCCGCGCTTTATTTCAGCCGCTGCCGCTGGTGGCGGCCCGCGGCGGCGCTGGCGGTGCTGATAGCCTTCTCGCGCCTCTACCTCTACCTGCATTTCCCGACGGACGTGCTCGCCGGCGCGATGATCGGGATATTGACCGGCTGGCTGGGAAAGGTCCTTTCAGACCGTTTAGCGGCGGCTCTGGAGAAAAGAGGCAGGAAGAATTGAAATAAATGGCGGCCGTCCGGCATTTGGCGGCACGGCGCGTCCCCTAACTGTTTCAATCCACCGGGAAGAGGCCGGCATCCACAGAGAGATGCCGGGCCTATTTTGCCGATTGTATACGCATCTTCATCCACATATCAAGCGCGGAAGTCGGGTTTTTCGCGTGAGGAAACGACGCGGCCTTTGCGAGCATTTCGTCCCAAATCGTCTCGTTTACGGGAATGCCGTTTTTTATATTTTCTTTCCTTGTAAGAGCGGCCTTTTCACCGGGATAATAGATTGGTTTTCCCTCCTCTACTGGCTCCGCGGTTTTAAATTCTCGGATGAGTTTGTTGGACATCTCGTCCACCGCTTCGCGGCTTGAGGTCTTTTCAGGGTCTATCGCTATGAACACCTGCGTTAATGCGATCTCGTCACCCATGCGAGCGACATCAGGCACGGTCAAACCGCCGGAAAGTGCCGCCCCTATCACATCAAGCAGCAGAGAGTAGCCCGAGCCTTTCCAAAAACCTATCGGGAGCACCCTATTCGTGGCGAGGATGGCGGCGGGGTCGTCTGTGAGCCTTCCGTCCGCGTCAAAGCCTCCGGGGAACGGAAGTTTGCGCCCGTCCATCACCGCGCTTTCGAGAGCGCCGTAGGAATATTGGGCGAGGGCGCCATCTATTACCATCGGCGCACTTTTCAGCGGAAAAGCAAAGACGAGCGGATTGTTGCCGACTGAACAGCTCTTCGCGCCCCACGCCGGCATGTTCGCCGCGGTGTTTGTCCAACATATACCGATAAAACCTTTGCTCGCGGCCTCAATGCCATATGTGCCGCCGCGCATCCAGTGATTTGTGTTTCTCATTGCAACACAGCCAATGCCGTATTCGGAGGCAAGCGCCACCGCCCGTTCCATAGCCTGGTATGCGTTTGTGCAGCCGATACCGAGGTTGCCGTTCCATCGCTCAATTGCGCCGAACGATATTTCCTTCGCGGGCTCGGCGCACGGGGCGACCACACCCTTTTCGATATACGAGACGAAGCGCGGAAAGCGGTTCAGCCCGTGCGAATAAACTCCGTCACAGCTGTTGTCTGTGAATATCCCCGCGGCCGTCATCGCCTTGCTTTCTGTGAATCCGAGCCCTGTGGTTATCGAGTAAAAGAGCTCGAACATCTCGCCATATTTTACACGTTTCATTTTTTCGCCCCGATCTTATCTTTTCTGTCCTTTATCGAGCGCTTCCCATAGGCCGTTCAGGTACGCTATCCCCAGCGCTCTGTCGTAGAGGCCGTAGCCGGGGCGGCCCTTTTCGTCCCATATCATGCGGCCGTGGTCGGGGCGGATGTACGTCTCCGGCGTCGTTTCGTATATCGCCTTCATTATTTCGTACATGTCGAGCGAGCCGTCGCTTGAAAGGTGCGCCGCCTCGCGGAATTTGCGATGGCCTAAATATTTCACGTTGCGCACGTGGACGCAGGCGATGCGGTTTTTCTCTCCGAAGTGCCTTATGGCTCCGGGGATGTCGTTCTCCGGGCTCGAGCCGAGCGAGCCGGTGCAGAGGCAGAGCGCGTTTGCAGGACTGTCGGCGAAGGATACGATCTTGTCAAAATCTTCCTGTGTGTGCGCTATGCGCGGAAGCCCGAAGACGGGCCACGCCGGGTCGTCGGGGTGGACGGCCATGCGCACGCCGCATTTTTCGCAGGTTGGGACGATCTTTTCCAGAAAATATTTGTAGTTCGCGCGCAGGTCGTCGGGAGCGACGCCTTTGTAGAGCGCGAGGACGCGCTCCAGGTCTTTCAGCCTTTCAGGTTCCCATCCGGGCAGCGTGAAGCCTTTTGAGTTTTTCGCGGTGCTTTCAACGATGTCGACGGGCGTCATGCCGGCCAGTTCGGCTTCGTCGTAGTAAAGCGAGTTCGAGCCGTCTTCGGGGATCTCGCGCGCGAGGTCTGTGCGGAGCCAGTCAAATACGGGCATGAAGTTGTAGACTATCGCTTTGACGCCGTATTTCGCGAGGTTTTCTATCGTTTTTATGTAATTGTCGATATATTCTTCGCGCGACGGCAGCCCGAGCTTGATATCCTCGTGGACGTTGACGCTTTCGATCACTTCGACCTCCAGCCCCGCGGCGTGGACATGGTCGACGTATTCTTTGATCTCCTGTTCGCTCCAGAGCGCGCCGGCGGCCTTGTCGATGAAGCCCATGAGGCCGGAGCAGCCCGGTATCTGTTTTATGTATTTCAGAGGTATGCTGTCGTTTTTCTCGCCGTACCACCTGAAGGTCATTTTCATTGCGCTTTGCCCCCTTTTTTTACTTTTTCTTTCACGCTTTTACTGTTTCATTGCCGCCGTCTCGGCATCGAGCGTCTGCCTCACGGCTTTCGGCCCCGCGATCATGCGTTTGAAGTATCCGGCGACGCTGTCGGCGAGGCCGGCCCGGAAGAGGTCTGTGCCGAAAATGCGTTCGCTTGAAAGTATCGGGCGCAGGCTCTCTCCGACTGAATCGGGGTCGCCGAATCTCACTTCTCCGAGGTATTCGCGCAGTTCGCCGGCGAGCGGGTCGGGGCTCAGCTCCATCGGCCTGCCCTCGTCGTCGAGCGCGAGCAGATATCTGCACCACGCCGCGATCACGAGCGGTATCGCGCGCAGGGAGTTCACGTCGAGATCGGGGCGCTCCATGTAATGTTTGATCGTCTCGCCGTAGCGGATGGGCAGCTTCTGCGAGGTGTCTGTCGCTATGCGCTGCGGCGTGTCGGGGATGTAGGGGTTCGGCAGCCGTTCCCCTATGACTTCGGCTATGAAATCCGCGGGGACGAATATTTTCGGATCCGCCACTACGGGCATGCCTTCGACGTAGCCGATGCGTTTGATGAGCCGCACGATGGATTCGTCTTTCATCTCCGCGGCTATCGAGGTGTATCCCAGCAGGCAGCCGAATACGGCCATCGCGGTGTGCAGCGGGTTCAGGCAGGTGCAGACTTTCATCCGTTCCACTAGGTCTACCGTGGCGCGCTCCGTGAAGCGTACGCCGGCCTTTTCAAGCGGCGGCCGTCCGTTGGGGAAGCTGTCTTCTATGACGAGATACTGCGGGGCCTCCGTGTTGACGAAGGGGGCGATGTACGTCTTTTTGTCCGTGACGACAAGCTCCGTGCTTTCGAAGCCAAGATCGTTCAGCGTTTTGGAGACCGACGCGTCGGGGCGAGGGGTGATCTTGTCTATCATCGACCACGGGAACGATACCTTTTTCGGGTCGCTGACGTAGCCGAAGAATCCGTCTGGCGCCGTGCCGTTCGCGCACCACTCTTTCGCGAAGGCGCTTACGGAGTCCAGGAGTTTGTCGCCGTTGTGCGAGAAGTTGTCCATGCTGACCATCGCTATGGGATGCGCGCCGGCCTTGTACCGCTCAAGCAGCAGCGCGGCTACGGCCGCCATGCCGTTTTTCGGGGCCGCGCCGGATGCGCCGCTGCGAAAATCGTCCAGGACCTCCGGGTAATATTCGCCGGAGATGCCTTTTATATGGTATCCCTTCTCCGTGATGGTGAAGCTCACCATCTGGAGCCCCGGGTCGGCGAATATCTCTTTGGCGCGCGCCCATTCCGCGGGATAATCGCCGTCGGCGCGCAGCACTTCACCGACGCTGGCGACGATTTTTTTGAAAAAGCGCCCGTCAGCGGTCATCACGACGCGCAGCGCCATATCGTCGTATGGCTCGTATATTTGGGATATCACCTGCTGATCGAAGGTGGAGACGACCGTGATGCCGCTTTCCATCTCTCCGGCCTCGAGCAGCCTGTCGGCAAGGTCGGCGATGAAGCCGCGGAAAATATTGCCGGGGCCTATGTGGACCCATCTCGGATGTGTCTTAGTATGTTCTCTCATTTTATCTATATCAAAGGAGGGAATATCGATGCCCGCCGCGCTCCATTCGGAGCGGTGCTTTAAATCTTCAAGGTTAAGCTTGACCATAATATTTTCACCTCTCATGTTTTCTCATTTTCGCGATGCCTATCCGACAAATGTATATGTATGTAATTACAAATAAAGGCTGACACAGCACCGACGCTTGCGGTCTATCGCGTTGTCAGCCTTGTTTTGTAGCACGCTATACTCCGTAGACCAAATTCGGCAGGAAAAGGATCAGCTTTGGGCAAAAGACGCTGATCATAAGTGTTACAAATATTGCAACAAACCAAGGCCATGCATATTTCGTAACCTCCTGTACGGAACAATTCATTATACTCGAACAGGTGTACAGCGCTACGCCGACAGGCGGCGTGGAACATCCCATCGTGACTGTCGTCATCATGATTATCCCGAAATGCACAGGGTCAATGCCGTACTGGCGGACGACCGGAAGCAGTATCGGCGTGACGATAAGGGTAATGACCGTCGTTTCCATGAACATCCCGCATATCGTAAGCATAATTATGATACTGAACAGCAAAACAACGGAGCTGTCGGTAAATCCGACAAGCATATCGGCGGCCTGCTGCGGAAGCTGGTCAAAAACAACGCCGTAGCTGAATATACCGGAGAGGGCGAGGATCATCGTTATGACGGAAAGGTCCTTGACGCTTTCAAAAACACATTTCTTGAACTTCTCCATGTCGAGTTCCTTATAGATGAACACGCCGACCACAAGAGCGTAGAAAATCGCGAAAGCGCCGGACTCTGATGGTGTCATTATCCCAATGCGTATCAGTATAATGAGAATAAATGGGAACATAAGCGCCCATATGCTCTCCCAACATGCCTTAGCTATCACGCTAAGCGGGTAAGGTTTGTCATGATCGGGCTTGTAGCCCAAGTGGCGTGCCGACCACGATGTCGCGATCATCATCGTTATGCACATTATGATACCGGGCACAAAACCAGCGACAAAGAGGCGTCCGATAGAGACCTCTCCAACGGTCCCAAATATGATTAGCCCCATAGACGGAGGTATAGTAGCGACTATAAGCCCGCTTAAGCAGTTAACGGCGGCGGCCCATCCGGGGGCATAGCCTCTCTTTGTCATTTCTGGGCCGAGTATTCTGCATTCCATGGCTGCATCCGCGACGGCGGATCCTGAAACGCCGCCCATAAGCGTCGACAGGACGACAGAAACCTGTCCTATCGAGCCGTACATATGTCCGGTAAGAACATTTGCTAGTTTTACGAGGCGCGAGGTTATCCCCGTATTATTCATCAGGTTGCCCGCGAATATGAAGAGCGGTATCGCGAGCATCGTAAAGGACTGTGTAGTCGACAGCGACTTCTGCACCAATATCGTCCATGGGATATCGGGCGTCATGAAGAAGAATATAGCGCCGGAGATACCTATCGCGAAAGCGACGGGCATTCCAAGGAACAGGAATACCATAAAAAATCCTATCGCCGATACCATTAGTTCTTCCCCCAATCCTTCACAGGTTTTTTAATATCTTTCACCGTGCTGCCGATCATCGTTGTAAGCAAAAGAAACGTCCCTACGGGAACCGCCATCGTACACCATGCATAGCTCATCTTCAGCGTGTTGAAGAGTCGGTTCCAGCTCTGTGAAACAAGCTGTTCTCCGTTTATCATCAGAAGCAGCAGGAAGGCAATTATCATTAGATCAAAGATTATGCCAATGATTTTTTGCAGCCATTTCGGCAGCGCATATATCAGCATGTCGATATTTATAAGCCTGCCGGACCTTGCCAGCACGTCAGCCCCGATGAACGTTAGCCACGCAAAAGCCAGAAGAGCAACATCCTGCGCCCAGTTGATGGGCCTCCCAACGGTCCTGGCCATTGCCGAAATGAAGACCAGGACCGAAATGAGGCATAACAGCGCGCTGGATATGAGAGCTTCTATTTTAAGAATTGCCGCATTGAGCTGTTTCATATCCGCAAACTTTTCCGGCGTTGTTACTTTTTGCCGATTTCCTTGTAAAGCTGGCTCCTGAGCTGCGTATAGCCAAGCTTGTCGTACGCCGGTTTCATAGCTGCCTTGAAAGCCGCAATGTCGGGTTTTACGACCTTGAGGCCGGCCTTCTGCATGTTCTGCTCGCATTTGTCGGCTTCTGTCATAACGAGCTTTGCGCTCTCTGCGCCGACTTCGTTGGCTGTTTCAACGAGTATTTTCTGAAGATCGGCAGGAAGCTTTTTGAACCAGACTTCGCCGCAGATGAGGCCCTGCATGAGCTGGAAATGGCCCGTCTTGCTTTGGAATTTGCAGACTTCATAAATTCTTGACGGATATGTTGATGTGTTCTGTGCTTCGCAGCCATCAAGAGCCTTTGACTGTATCCCGTTGTAGACTTCTCCCCATGACATGGCTATCGGCGTCGCTCCCATTGCGCTGATAGAAGATAGGCAGACTTCCGATCCTATCGTACGTATCCTCAGGTTACTGAGATCTGCCGGCTTCGTGACTTCTTTATTGGTCATGAAATGCCTAGGGCCGTCGTAGAAATTGAACGCAAGTACACGAATGCCGTGCTTCTGCGCCAGTTCGTTTTCCCAGTTCTTGAAGGTCTTCGTCTTAGTGACCTTGTTGCACTCGTCATAATTATCCGCAAAGTAGCCCATCATCAGGATACCCATTTCTTTGACATAGGTACCCATTCTCGCGGGATCCGTGTTGACGGCAACGCCTACTCCCTGAATCGCCTGTTCGATAACGTCTTCGTCATTTCCGAGCTGCCCCGAGGGGAAGACTTTAACGTCTAGGCGTCCGTTCGTTTTCTTCGTCAGTCTGTCCGCAAGCATCATGTAAGAACGTGAGATCAGAGACTGATCCGTTTGTGAGGTGGATATCTTCAGTGTGTACTTGTCCGCCGCGCCCGCCTCTTTCGCTGTGAGCCCGCAAGCCGCAAAAACCGCTATCGCCAATACTGCCGCAAACAAAAATGCCGTCTTTCTCATGATTGTTTCTCCTTTGATTTTTTATATTTAGGTTTTCATGCGAAAACCTATAAAACTATCATATAACGCAGAAGCAAGCCTTAACGAAGCAGCCCGCCTCTCTCGTTTATAACAATAGGGACGCCCTGCGCTTCGTCCATGAACGGAAAGTCCGCCCTGTGGTGTGCGCCGCGGCTCTCTTTTCTTGCCAACGCGCACCGCGCCATCAATTCCGCCGAGGTTAGGGCGTGCCAAAGTTCCGCATTTTTCGGAGCCGGTTTGTCGCACGACGGCGACTCCGCCAGCTCTTTCGCCGCCTCGCGCGCCGTAGATATAAGCTCAGAAAGCCCCTCCTCTGTACGACGGACGAGAAGGTTTTTCTGCGCCGACGCCTGGAGCCTTCCTAATTTTTCCTCGGCGTCCGTGCTTTTGAAGAGCGCGTTCCATGCTTCGTCCTTTTTTGCCGATGCCGATATGTTCGCATCGCAGAGAGTGCGGTGTCTCAGCGCATGAGCCGCAGCATTCTTTCCAGCGATTTCGCCGAAGACCTGACATGTGACCATCATGTTGCCGCCGAGCCTGTCCGCGCCGTGCGGGCCGCCGGCGCATTCTCCCGCGGCGAAGAGCCCTTCGACATCCGACATGGCGTTTTCGTCTATTTTTACACCGCCGTTGACGGCGTGTGCAAAACATGCGATCTCCGCCCCGTCTTTCAGCAGATCTACGCCTTTCGTCCGCATGTATTCCAGTGCCATTGGCCACATACGACGTATGCCACAGTCGTCTTTGACGGTTTTGATGTGACTTTCCGTCATATGCGAGAGGTCTGCGCGGATGCCTCCGTGCGTGGTGCCGCGTCCGCAGTTTATGGCAGAATGCACCGCTATTTCAAGGTATTTCGAGTCATCGCTCGTTGAGAACGGAAAATGTTTCCTGTGCTCGTGCATTACGTCTTCGGATGTCACTCCCTTCGGCAGGAGACCGTCAAAAATATCTCTTCCGTCCGCGTCGAGCAGCTTCGGGAGTCCCTCCCATATATATCCGTTGAATATGTTTTCAACGGGCCATGAAAAGCCTATCCCTATCTGCAAAAATTCCATGTTCACAAGCGAAGCCCCGGCACGGTAGGCGATCGAATAGCCGTCGCCTGTTATGTCCCGCGGATTCATGCTGCGCTTGAAAATGCGGCCGCCTCCACCTGCCGTAAGCACGATGGCTTTCGCTCTTACGAATGTCAGCTCGCCGCCGCATATGCCGTACGCGCCAACGCATGTCCCGTCGGAGACGCAGAGGCCGACAACGCAAAAGTCTTCTGCGATCTTGATATTAGGCCTGAGCGCTATCTGCCCGGTCATCGCTTTCAAGATCGGCTCGCCGTGGCCGCGGATGACATGTGTGCGCGGATGGCTAGAGAAGCAACTTTTAAAAATATAATAGTTTCCTTCGGCCCGTTCAAAGGCTACGCCCCATTTTTCGAGACGACGCACGGTACCGGGCGCGCCTGCCGCGACTATCGCGGCCAGCCTGCCGTCCGCCATTTTACGCCCAGCCGCCATTATGTCGTCATAGTGACGTTGTGTGTCCCCCGCCATGCGGGCGTCGCCGGCGTTGTAACCCGCCATCTCGGCCACAGGATATGCTGTGGCGCCAGACTTTCCCGGCGCTCCTTTGCTTGCAATGAGCACGGAAACTCCGCAGTCGGCGGCTTCGATCGCTGCACGGCAACCGGCTCCTCCTGCTCCTATGACAAGTACGTCCGTCGTAATCTCCATCGTTCGCCGCCCTCTTTGTCCCGCATTATTTCCCAAATTCCGGTGTGCGTTTATGTATGAAAGCGTCCACGCCCTCGGCACAGTCCGCCGTCTTGAATACACTCCTGCTGAATTCAAGATTCGGGCGGAAATTTTCTTCCGTCGTCTTCTGCCATAATTCCCTGACACCCTTTTTGATGAGCTTTATTGCCTCCGCGGGTTTGTCTGCTATCACGCGCGCCAGCTTCACGGCTTGCTTCAGACTCTCGCCGGAAGGCGCAAGATGGTTCACGAGCCCTATTCTCAGAGCCTCTTCCGCGTCTATTATCATTCCAGTGTAGAGCATCTCGTATGCCTTAGCGACGCCTACGTAGCGCGCCAAACGAAACAGACCTCCACTTCCCGGGAATACGCCGAGGTTTATCTCTGGAAGGCCAATGCGCCCCTTCTCACTCATAAAGCGAATGTCCGCCGCCATCGCCAGCTCGCAGCCTCCGCCTAGCGTGTTACCTTCAAGCGCCGCAATGACCGGTTTGTCTGTAAGCTCTATCGCGTCGACAGCGAGGTTTTCGTTAAGCAGCTTTTTCCCTATCACATCGTCCCATACGAGCGGAAATTCTTTGATGTCGGCTCCAACGCTAAATGCTTTTTCTCCGTCGCCGCGAAGGATTATGACGCGGACGCCGTCGTCTTCCTCAAGTTTATGGAAGCTCTCGCGCAGCTCCGCGCTCATCTCAAGCGTGAGGATGTTCAGCGGCGGATTGCAGAGGGACGCGGTCGCTACTCGGCCTTCTATGTCGATCTTTACGAGTTTGTTTCTGTAATCCACAGCCTACACTTCCTTTACCGCGACAATGCCTCGCCGCTTAAAGTCCTCAATCGCCGCCGCGTCATATCCGAGTTTCTCCATGACGACCGCGGTGCTCTCGCCGAGCTCCGGAGGCAGCTTGCGTATCGCGGCATTTTTCCCATCGTACCTGTTCGGGTGCCCTACTACTCGGACTTCGCCGGCGCGCGGGTGTTTCATCTTCAGGATGCTGCCGTTGTATATCACCTGTTCGTCGCGTAGCACTTCATCGTATTCGTTGACGGGCGCGTACCATATTCCCTCTTCGTCAAAGAGTTTTGTCCATTCCGCCGTCGTTTTTTTCTTCATCTCGGCACAGACGATCTTGTCAAACTCTATTCTTTTATTCATTTGATCTGCCGCCGTGTAGCCGTCGAGGGCTCCTTCGGTGAATATTTCTCTGAGCTGATCTATCGGAACAAGCGATAACGTCAGACATCCGTCGCTTGTCGTATATATGCCGTACGGAGATTGATGGAGACGCGTGCTCAGGCCGCTCGTTGGGCGTTCTGTAAAATGCCCGCCGTTCATATAATAGCCTAACGATTCCATCTGAAGATCAAGCGCAGAGCTTAGAAGGCTGGCCTCGACCTTATGGCCGTTTCCCGTATGCTCCCTGTCGTAGACCGCCGCGATCACGCCCAGCGCCGCAAGCACCGCGCCGTGCTGATCTACGATCGCCGTGCCGACAGGCGACGGACGTTCGGGATCGGAGCCAGTCAGCGCCGCAAGGCCGCTCATGCTCTGTATTAAAAGGTCCTGGCCGGGCTTTTTCACGTACGGGCCGGACGACCCGTAGCCCGAGCACGAACAGTATATGATTTTCGGATTCGCTTTTTTCATATCCTCGTAGCCGAGGCCGAGCTTTTCCATTACCCCTGCTCGAAAATTTTCTATGACCACGTCGTATTCCCTCACGAGCTTGAGAATCATTTCTCTGCCTTCGGGACGCTTGAGATCTATCGCGACGGAGGTCTGGTTTCTATTGGCGAGTAAAAAGAACATGCTGATGCCGCCTGGGTAGGTGTTGCAGCCGGACCATGAGCGTTCATAGGCTCCTTTCGGAGACTCAACTTTTATCACGTCGGCCCCAAGATCGGCCAATGTCTGCGCCGCGGACGGTCCCTGCAAATAATGAGTAAAACTTAAGACCTTAACTCCCTCTAACAATTTCGGTACTCCTTTTCCGAGCCTGACGTCCGATTGCTTTCAGCTCTATTTTCTTACAAAATGCACGGCGAAGCCGCATATCTCGTTGTCCAGATAGGCGACGGAGATATGGTTCCCCTTCGTCTTTATCGTCTCCGCGGCGGGCTTCATGCCAAAGCCAGCGAACCATTCGAGCGCCCTTTCGACGGAGAGTGTCCCGACGGCGATGTGTCCCTTCGCGCCGCGCCCCGCCGATTTCATAAATTCAAAGGAATCTCCGACGAAGGCCGAACCGGCGCCCTCTTTAAAGGGCATGCCGAGCATTGCCGAGAGCATCTTCGCCTCGGCGAGGGAATCCGTCCCCGCGCAGGGATTGAGGCCGATGTGGAGCAGCGAGAAACCGAGCGACAGCAGGCGCGCCTCGCGGCAGAGCGCCTCTATCCTTGCGAAGTCGCCGGCCTTCACCGCGTCGGAGGGGACCATCCAGCTGCCGCCGACGGCGAAGACGTTCGGGCAGGCGAGGTATTCCGTGAGATTTTTGGGGCCGACGCCGCCGGTGGGGATGAATGATATCTTACCGCCGTAAGGTCCCGCGAAGGCTTTGAGCATCTCCGTGCCGCCGGAGGGGCCGGCGGGGAAAAATTTCGCCACGTCGAGCCCCATCTCAATGGCCTCTTCTATCTGGCTTGCGGAATTTACGCCGGGAGTGACCGGCAATCCCATTTCGAGGCAGTGGGCGACGACCCTTGGGTTGAAGCCGGGGGTCACGACGTAGCGCGCGCCAGCCGCGGCGGCCGCCTCGGCCTGCGTCGTCGTCAGCACGGTCCCCGCGCCGAGCACGAGCTCCGGCAGCTCATTCGCGAGTATCCTTATCGATTCTTCCGCCGCCTCCGTGCGGAAGGTGACCTCCGCCACGGGAAGCCCTCCGGCGACGAGCGCCTTTCCGAGCGGAAGGGCCTCCGCCGGCGAATCGAGCTTTATCACCGGTATCAGGCCGATTTTTCCAAGTTTTGCAAGAGTTTCGTTCATCGTGTTCACCTCTGAACGCGCCCCGAGGCGTCTCCGCCCGCGAGCGCCATCACGTCTTTCACGGTGACCCTGTTGTAGTCGCCGTATATCGTATGCTTCAGCGCGGAAGCCGCCGCCGCGAACTCTATCGCCGCCTGCGGCCCCTCCAGGTTGCTGAGCCCCCAGATGAGGCCCGAACCGAAAGAATCCCCTCCGCCGATGCGGTCGACGATGTTTCTTATCTCATATTTTTTGCTGACGTAGAAGCCTTCCTTTGTCGCCATGACGATGGACCAGTTGTTCCAATCGGCGCTGACGCTTTCGCGGAGGCTGACCGCGAGGGCGGAGATGTTCGGAAAGCGCTTCATTATCTTTTCCGCGAGCAGCTTGTATTTTGAGGAATCGAGGCTGCCGGCGGTGACGTCGACGTCGAGTTCGATACCGAGGCATTTCTGACAGTCCTCTTCGTTTGCGATGAGAATGTCAACGCAGCCCGCCATCTCGGTCATGACCTCTTGCGGGCTCTTGCCCCACTTCCAGAGCTTCTTCCTGTAGTTCAGGTCGCAGGAGACCCGCAGTCCGAATTTTTTGGCGGCCTTCACCGCCTCGAGCGCCGCCGCCGCCGTACCGGCAGAGATCGCGGGCGTGATGCCGGTGGTGTGGAACCAGTGCGCGCCGGCAAAGATTTCTTCCCAGTTGAAATCCGCGGGCGAGACCTCCGTGATCGAAGAGTGTGCGCGGTCGTAGATGACCTTCGAAGGTCTCATACAGGAACCGGCCTCCGCGTAATAGATGCCGACCCTCTCGCCGCCGCGCCGGATGAACGAAGTGTCGACACCGAATCCGCGAAGCTCCCGAAGCGCCGAATCCGCCACCGCGTTCTTGGGGAGCGACGTTACGAACGAGACCGTCTCTCCGTAGTTCGCGAGAGAGACGGCGACGTTCGCCTCGGCGCCTCCGAATGTCGCCGTCAGAGACGGGCTTTGAAAGAGGAGTTCGCGGCCAGGAGGTGAAAGTCTCAGCATCAGTTCGCCAAAAGTTACGTACCTTTTCATAGTTGAATGCCTCCCAAATATATGGCTGTGATCTTATATATCGCTGCCGTGCGCTTGGCCGCCGCTTTTGGGGCTCCGCGCTGCGGTCATATCATAGATATAAACTTTCACCGCTTACTCC